>DAOTXA010000077.1:0-5286 GCA_034435595.1 Anaerolineae bacterium
TCCGGCGCACAGCCTACGAGAGCTACACCGGGCAATATCTGGCGCACAAGAACACGATTGCGGCAACGTATCTCGCCAGTGTGAAGGGTGACGTGTTCAATGCGCGGGTGCGCGGGTATGAGTCGTCGCTGTCGGCGTCACTGCACAGCAACAACATCCCCAAAGAGGTATTTTACAACCTTGTCGAGACATTTAAGGCGAATATCCCTACATGGCACAAGTACTGGGATGTGCGCCGCCGCGTGCTGGGTGTGGAGTCGCTGCAACCGTATGACATCTGGGCACCGCTGACCGATTCGCCGCCGATGGTGGAGTTTAAGCAGTCGGTGGAGTGGATTTCGCAGGGGATGGCCCCATTGGGTGAGCCTTATGTGGATGCGATGCGCCGGGGCTGTCTGCAAGATCGCTGGGTAGACCGCTATCCGAATCAGGGCAAGCGGACGGGAGCGTTTTCCTTCGGCACGCATGACACAATGCCCTTCATCATGATGAGCTATGACAACAGCCTGGGGTCCATGTCTACGCTGGCGCACGAACTGGGCCACAGTATGCACAGCTATCATTCGCGCAAACACCAGCCATATACTTACTCGCGCTATTCGCTGTTCGTGGCGGAAGTGGCGTCGAACTTTAATCAGGCGATGACGCGGGCATATCTGCGCGAAGAAAAAGCGGACGATACGCTGTTCCAGATTGCGTTGATTGAGGAAGCGATGGACAACTTCCACCGCTATTTCTTCATTATGCCGACGCTGGCCCGCTTTGAGCTAGAGGTTCACGAACGGGCCGAACGTGGCGAAGGTCTGACCGCCGACGACCTGATTACCCTGTGTGCGGACCTGTTCGCAGAGGGGTATGGCGAGACGATGGCCTATGACCGCGAGCGCATCGGCATCACCTGGGCGACCTTCCAGCATCTTTACAACAATTTTTACGTGTACCAGTATGCGACGGGCATCAGTGCCGCGCACGAACTGGCGGGGCGTATCCTTGACGGTGTAGAGGGTTCGGTACCGACGTATATTGACTTCCTGAGCGCGGGCAGTTCGCAGTATGCGCTGGATATTCTCAAGCACGCAGGTGTCGATATGATGGCTCCGACCGCAGTTGAAACCACGTTCGGCGTGCTGGGCGATCTGGTGGATCGTCTGGAATCGCTGGCAGGGGTGTAAGGGTCACCACACCCCCTCATCCCTAAGTCTCCTCTCCCCAACGTAGGAGAGGGGACTTCAAACTCGCCTCTCAATAGCGACCTCACCACTACATTTGAGGGTAAGGGATTAAACAAGAAAAATTGTTTAGATCATTTCGATACAACTATTTTCAGTCGATTCAGGGGGAACCAACTATGAAAACGATACGCTGGGGGATTATTGGTGTTGGGGACGTGACGGAAGTCAAAAGCGGTCCCGGCTTTCAACTGGCAGAAAACTCGGAACTGGTGGCGGTGATGCGGCGCAACGGCGATAAAGCGCGTGATTTTGCGGAACGGCACGGCGTCCCGCGCTGGTATGACGATGGCGAGGCGCTCATCAACGATCCTGATGTGGACGCGGTGTGTATCGCCACGCCGCCGCACGTCCACCGTGAATATACGTTGCAGGTCGCGGCTGCCGGGAAGCCGGTTTACGTCGAGAAGCCGATGGCACTGAGTCATGCTGAATGTCAGGCGATGATCGGCGCGTGTGAATCGGCGGAGGTTCCGTTGTTCGTGGCGTTTTACCGGCGGGCGCTGCCGCGTTTCTTGAAAGTCAAGGAGATTGTGGATTCAGGCCGTATCGGAGAACCGCAATCGGTCAATATCCGCTACTACGCGCATCCGCCGACATTTGAGAACGGCGAGATTCCCTGGCGGTTGCTGCCGGAAATTAGCGGTGGCGGGCGCTTTATTGATCTGGCGGTGCATACGCTGGACTTCCTCGACTATGTACTGGGTCCAATCCAATCTGCGCAGGGGATCACCGCCAGCCGCGATGATCGCTATCCGGCGGAAGATCATGTCACGGCGACGTTGAAGTTTGCGTCCGGGGTGACGGGGGTGGCGGATTATTGCTTTACCGCCGGGTTCCACATGGATGAAACGCAGATCGTGGGGACGAAAGGCATTGTGGCGTTTTCGTCATTCAACGAGAACCCGGTTACGGTGACGGACGAATCCGGCGTGGAAGAGTTCGCCATCACGAACCCGAAGCATATCCAGCGACCGTTGATTCAGAGCATCGTGGACGAGTTGAATGGCAAGGGGGCGTGTCCGAGTACGGGCGTATCTGGTGCGCGGACGACGCGGGTGACGGATATGATACTGGGTCAGGGTTGAGGGCACAGCAAGGAATCATGACGTGTGACACGCGACAGGCCGGTGTGTTTCGTCGTATAATGAGGTCAGGAGGTAAAATAATTTTATTGGAGCAACCTCATGACGACATTCACCCGGCAGGTTAACCGACCCTACCTCACTCTGTATGCGATCAACGGACAGCTAGAGATTTACCCCGATCGCGTAGTCGTCCATCATACCAATGTCACGCCGAAAGGCGCGCCCGACGATATCTCGCGGACAACCGAGACGATCAACCTTGAGGATATTGCGGATGTCTCCCGCTTTATCGAAGATTTGCCGATTGACCCCTATCGCAAGCTGGTGATTACACCGGATGAGCATCGCTCGCTGTTTTTGATTTACCGGCGGAGTCATCGTGCGCTGGTGAGCGAGATCGTTCACCGTCTCAATCAACTGATGGAAGCGAAGCACGATCAGGCGACCGTCTGATGGACCGGTGACTTTGAAGTAACACGCACAGGGGCGACCCCGATAGGTTCGGGGCCGCCCCTTTTTTGTTGGTGCAAGGACGGAGGGTATGCTGTGTCCCTACGTGTGAACGGTTTGCCTAGTCGTAGCGCAGGACGTTGAGCGGCTTTTCGCCGGAAGCGTTCCACGCGGTGGTGATGGCGGCAACCAGCGCGACGAGGATACACAGGGTCATCAGCAGGCCGGCTGTCCCTAGCGGTATCGCCGAGAGCGGAACCGAGAGCAGGCTGATCATCACCGTTAGTGCGATGAGGCCGATGCCGACACCCAGTAAGCCGCCGATGAAGCCCATGATCCCGTTTTCAATCAAGATCATGCCGAGGACGCGCTCGCGTTGGAGGCCGACCGACTTCATGACGGCGATTTCCTTGCGGCGTTCCATTGTGGTCAGAGCGACGGAGTTGGCGATCACGACGCCACCGACGACCAGACCGAGCAGCGCGACCATCGTCGGGAAGGCGGTGAACGCACCCAGGAAGGCCTCTACGATGCGGGTGACGATGGACGTATCAAGCAGGAAGACACCGGGGACGTTCGCCATCTCTCGCCGCAACTGCGAGACGTTATCCTCGTCAACATCGACTACGATAGTGCTGTTGCTGGGGTCGATGTCATCGGGGAAGATATCTGCCGGGGCACGCAGCGAGTTGTCAAAGCTGATGTCAACCAGCCCGGAGCTTTCCAACCCGACAATTTCCAGTGACAGCGTGCGTTCAGTTTCCTCACCATTGATGACATAAACAAGATTGAGGGTATCGCCGACTTCGACGCCTGCGGCCTGCATGAAGTTGTCGTTGCGCAGGATAGCGACGGGCTGACCGGCGTCTTCCGGCGTGAGGTCGCGGCCTGCATCAAGTTCGATTTCCTCGGATGTCTCGTCTACACGGCGGGCGTCTACATTGCTGAGGATGCCCTCGAAGGCTTCCACGCGGCTGAAACCACCCTCTTCCTCTTCTTCCGGTGGTCCGCCGAAGCCGCCGAAGCTGGTGCTGTTGAGGTCCGCACGCAGGGCGTCAATATCCAGCACTTCACCGTTGGCTTTTTCGAGTGACTGGAAGGCGACGGTGTAACTTTGCACGACATTGTAGTTATTGACGCCCTCGGTTGTGTTGAGGATTTCCTCGATTTGCGGGATCGTCTGGATGTTTTGTGCCAGCAGCGCGACGTTCCCGCCCGCGCCTTCTTCCAGCGTTTCTTCAAGCACGTTAGAGATGGACTGGGCCAGCAGCGTGATGACACTTAACGAGAAGACGCCGATAACCAGTGCCAGCAGTGTGATGGCGGCGCGACGACGCGAGGCGAGCATCTGGCGCAGGCTGATTTTCAGGTCCACGATGCCGAAAGCAGGCAGGAAGCGTCCGATGATCCAGATGAGCAGGTTTAGTACCGCGTACATCACGCCAACGGCGATGAATGCACCCACGACCACCTGAATCGCCAGCGCGAGACTGCCGAGGATGGGGGTAGCGATCAACGTCAGCACGACGACGATCAGCAGGATAGCGGCGAGGGAGCGCAGCAAGCCCGCACGGGGAACCAGCGCATCTGACGGGCGCAGGACGATACCGGGGCGGACCTGTCCGGCGCTGAGGGTGGGCAAAAAGCCAAACACGACGGTGACCAGAATGCCGATTACAAGGCCGTTGACGACCGCTTCCGGCACAATCTGGAAGTCTGGCAGGCCGCCGACGATAGAGGTCGCCGCCCCGCGCACGAAGAAGGTGGCAGCCCAACCCAGCAACACACCCGCAATACTGCCGATGATGCCCATAATCAGCGCTTCGACGAGGAAGAGGTTCGTTACCTGATTGGCCTGCAAGCCGATGGTCTTGAGGACGGCGACTTCTACAGTACGGCGGCGCACGATCACCTGCATGGTGTTGATGATGCCGATGCTACCAATCAACATGGAGACGAGGCCCATCACGGTGACGAGATCGTCAATGGCGGCGGTTAGCTCGACGTAGGCTTCGCGCAGTTCTTCGGTGGTGGTGGTTTGGAAGAATGGGAAGTCTTCGCGGAGCGCGTTGTCAATATCTACCACCAGTTCCGGGGTGGTGTTGCCAATGCGCATGAACAGTGTATCTGATTCGATCTGTTCGACCGTATCGAACTGAGAGATCGCGCTGTGATCGAGGTAGTAGTAGCCGAAGATTGAATTGAAGATGTCATTGATCCCCTTGACCTCGACATCGTTATCCACGACGCCGGTTACGGTAAAGGGGTTGGTCGCGCCCTGTAGCAGCACTTGATCGCCAACGCTGACTTCGAGATCATCGGCGAATTTTTGGCTGAGGACGATGGCGTTTGGGCTGTTCAGGGCGTCTGCGAGTGTGGTGTCGTCCCGTGTTTCGACTGTAGAGTAGAACGGGTAGACGCTGGAATCGATGACGATGGGCGAAGCCTGACTGACGATGAGATCAGAATCCGGTACGCTGATGGTGTTGCCTTTGCCTGTGCCGAAAAACAGTTCGATA
>DAOTXA010000078.1:0-2699 GCA_034435595.1 Anaerolineae bacterium
GAGTAACTGGTGACTGAAGCGCACCCGATCCGTCTGGTCGAGGATACTGGCGCTCACCGCAAAGTACAGCAATAGATCAGGGGCTTCAGCCGGAACAGCCCGTCGAAAGGTTTCACGCACAAAATCGGCACTGACGCTTGTACCGGTGCGCTCATCCTGCATCCGGTAGGCCAGTGCAGCTAAAGCCCGCTGTTGGCTATTCTCAGCAATCCAGGGCCGATCATCACGGATAGCGGCCTTGCCCCGCTCCTCGAACAGCAGCGCCACGAAGCGACCAAACAGATCACCCTTGTTGCGGGGTGGCTCGCCACTGAGGGCGAAAATCTCAATCACAATCTGCATCAGGAAGGGGTTAGTCACCACACCGAGCATATCGGGCAAATGCTGATTGTTCTTGAAATCAGTACGGATTGCGTCCAGTCGTTTTCGATCTGGCTCCCAACTATTGCCCGGATCATCCTCACCCGTGAAGAAGTCCGAATATGTCGCTTCAGCGTTTTTCTGTCGATACCATATCCATGTCCGTCGCGCATCGAACCCGGCCAATGCCCAGAACAGCCGATCACGGTCTTCGTTTTCCAGGAAGTTGCTCATGAACAGGCGAATACGTTCTAGGTCTAACGGGCGCACATCCACCCGCTGTAGCGGCAGCTTGCGCTCCACATAATCCAGCTTACGGCAGGAAACGATCACCGCTACATCTGGGTTTTTCCGCAGCCAGTCATCAATCTTGCTATGGTGTATGGGCGGCATCTCATTGAGGCCATCCAGCAGCAGTACGGCACGCTCCGGCAGATAATCATCCAGCCGTAAACCACCAAATGATGATTCCAAGAATTGGGCAAAATCACCGCCATCGTATGCGCCCAGCCGCACAAACAGCGGCAGCGGTTGCGTGTATGTCTCATCATCATCCGCAACCTCTTCAGCAGCGGTAGCAGCATATTCATAAGCCAGCCGTTCCAGCGTCGTGGTCTTCCCCGCCCCCGGATCACCGATCAGTGCCACCCGACGATAATCGCGCAGTCCGTCGCGCAGTTCATCCAGGCTTTCCGTTTTAACCGTCTTGCCCTTTTCTGCGTCCAGGCTGTGGTCGATCTTCTGGTGGATGGCATGGCGCATCTCGATCATGCGCTGGGCAGCGGCCTTCAGCTTGACCTTACGCTCCTCAATGCGAGCCGTTGCCGCCATATCTGTGTAGAGGTCGCGCCAATGATCGTAACGCTGCCCGATCTGCTGCAAGTAGGCGATTTCGCGCTCACGCCGCGTCTTGGGGTCAATCTCTTCGACAGCGAAGTTCTTCAAACGCTCCTTGAGCATGGCATACCCGGCATCCCAATCCGCGAAATTGATATAGGTGTGATTGATAATGACGATGGGCCGGTGTCCGCCGGGAAAAACCAGCGGGATAATCGGCTTCTTTTGCGTCAGTGCGTAACCGATTTCCAGCCGCACGAAGCTATCTGCCCGTTTGAGGTCGGGTGTCACGATGACAACAACGTGGGTGGCGTTATTGATGGCGTCTTCGATCTCGCCAGTGAAATCAGCAGTCGGGTCGATGCGGTTATCCCGCCATGCACCGATGCCGTCGGCTTGTAGATCGTCGTACAGGCGCAAACTTTCGTCCGCGCCGTCCTTGCGTGCATAGGAGATGAATACCTGGGTCATTGTGTCTCTACAGCGGTTTAAGGGCTAATGACATTATCTGGATTATACTCAAATCAGTCACTGATGCCATTTGGCCCCGGTATTACTGTCACGCAAGAAACGGCCTTAGTTCTGAGAAGAAAACGTATATATCGCACTCACGGTGAAAATTGCTACTCTACATTTGCTCGGATAATCGGAGTAAGCGCAAGCACAATCGAATTGATCTGCTGATAGGCATTAATTTTGACCTGCGCCCCCGTTACATCGGCATAAAGGGCATACAATTCGCCAATCATTTCCTTAATACCGCCAGGATAGGCGCTTGCAATAGCTGGACGGGAAACGCCCATATGATGATGCACAGAGGCATTTCTTAGATCGGCGATGGCGTTAAATTTTTCCAAACGCTTGCAAATTCGTCTCACCTGCCGATCACTATGGGCATAGTGCTGCAAAATGGCACTTAATGCGGCGGGCATCAACAGGCTGCGGGCACCTACCCCACTGCCCTTTAGTGCTGCTTTGAGATCATGCTGCTTGTTGAACCAAGCCTTGTCCATGCGGCTTCTCGTTTCATCAAGCTTGACGCCTAACACAGTAATGTAATGGCGCATCAAGCCCTCACGAAAAGTGATGATCGCCGTCAGCGTGTCCTTGTAGTCGTCGATGCTCAATTCAATTTCAGCAGTGAATATCTCCTCAGCTAGAACCCAGGCTACATCCCGCGCTTTAATCTGATCGTGCAAGTCATTGATCCGCTGATCTATGTCAGCAGGCAACGCAATACTGATGTTTTCCAATGCTTTTTCGGCATTTTCAAAGTTAAAGTTGAGGCGATAGCGGGCATGTTTTGTTAGTGCAGCAATGGTGTCAATATGGGGCCAAAATTGCGTTAGCAGGTTACGGTGTCCGGTGAGGATTTGCATAGCAGCATAGTATTGATGAATACGGATCATGTCCTCAAAGTCATCGGCGACTGCCTCGAATATCTCCCGATCTTGTGTCATGGTGATGTCCTTTGATGTGGTTGATGGCCGCTATCATAAACG
>DAOTXA010000079.1:0-8176 GCA_034435595.1 Anaerolineae bacterium
ACAATCGGCGGCGCACCGCCTTCCATGCCGGATGCACGCCACAGCAGATGTCCGGTCACGTAGTAGAGATAGGGGGTGTTGTCGTCGGGGGTGATGAACGGCCCCTGTATGGCGCGGATTGACCAGCCCTCGTCATGCCAGACGGATTCGGTGTTGAGATGCCACGTCCGCAGCGCGAAGGCCAGCAGCAGCACCCCAACACACAGCAGCACCCACATCAGCCGGGACCGGGTCGATTGTGCAGAATCCGCCGTCATGCGTTCATCCATCGTTACACGGTCAAAACGTCCGCATTATAGGCGAATGAAGGCAAAAGGCGAACAGTCAAAGGCCAAAGACAGTGGCGCGGTCGGCGGTCGAACACATTCAAATTACAGGCAAAAGCACATATCATGAACGTATTTTCAGGACAGTATATTCCAATCAAACTGCTTTGTTCTTTGACCTTGACCGTCTAATCGCCGGCGACTGCGCCAATTGTCCGCAGGTTGCGCAGCGGCGGCGACTTCCACGCGATGGCCCCGACGACCGTCAGCGTGCCGAATCCGCCGAAGACGACCGCGCCCACCGGACCCAGCAGTGACGCCGCCACCCCCGATTCAAAGCCGCCTAACTCGTTTGATGCACCGAGGAACACACTGTTGACCGCGCTCACGCGCCCACGCATGTCCTCTGGCGTGTACATGTAAATCAGCGTATGGCGGATCACGACGCTGATGTTATCCAGCGCACCCAGCGTGAACAGCATCGCCATCGACAGCCAGAAATTGGTTGAAAGGCCGAAGATGATGGTCGCCACACCAAAGCCCGCGACCGCGACCAGCAGCGTCCGCCCCGCGTTCTTGAAGGGTGGCAGCCGCGAAAGCGCCAGCGCCATCAACAGCGCACCGACAGACTGTGCAGAGCGCATCAGGCCCAGGCCGGTCGCACCGACGTTGAGAATATCTTTGGCGAACACAGGCAGCAGGAAGGCCGCACCGCCGAACAGCACGGCGAACATATCCAGCGTGATCGCACTCAAAATAATCGGTTGCCCGCGCAAAAAGCGGATTCCACCACGTAGCGCCTGCATCGGTGGCTCTCTGGTGACCATTTGGCGGTGTGGGGGTACGCGGATTATCAGCAGCGCACCGACAAGGGTGCATCCCGCAAGCGCGTTGATCGCATACACCGAGGCCGCGCCGCCTGTGATGGCGATAATTCCGCCGCTAAAGGCCGGTCCCGTGATCGCCGATAACTGCCACACCGACGAGTTCCACGTCGCCGCGTTTTGATAATTTTCAGGGGTGACCATTTGCGGCGTGAGGGCCGATTCTGCCGGATTGTTGAAAGCGCGTGCCGCGCCGATGACCCCCAGCGTCAGATACAGCAAGGGCAGTGAACCCTCTGTCACCGATAGATGCGTCATCGCCATCGCACAGACGATCAGCACCAACTGCGAGATCAGCGCTACCTGCTTGCGGTTGTAGCGGTCGGCGACATAGCCGCCGGGGAGTGAGAGCAGCATCACCGGGATAATCTGCACCAGACCGACCAGACCGAGCGCAAGCTCGTCCCCGGTGCGCTCGTAGAGTTCCCAGCCGACAGCGACGCTGACCATCGCCTCGCCGATTTGCGCGGGGAAACGCCCCATAATCAACAGGCGAAAATCGCGGAAGCGCAACGCGCCATACGGATCATGTTTTCCGGCAGATTGGCTCATGAATACAGGACTCTCGCGGGATGCATAACGCCTACCATCGTACACGCGCAGCATTGTTTGGGCGATAGTCCGAGTAGGTCCATGCAAGTCGCGCCCTACCCGCTATGAATAGGATGCGGTATGCTGCGCGTGGATTTTTGTTGATGGATACCAAACCGCCATGTACGTCGAGACAATCACCGACCGCGATATCTGGAACGATACCCTGCACCGGATGCCCTATGCCCATATGCTGCAAAGCTGGGAATGGGGCGAATTCAAGCAGGCGACGACCGGCTGGCGACCGGAGCGGCTGGCGTTCCGTCGTGACGAATCCGGCGAAGTGGTGGCGATGGCCTCGGTGCTGACGCGCTTCGTGGGGCCGCTGGCGGTGATATACGTGCCGAAGGGTCCGGCATTGCGCTACGAGGATGCACCCCTGCTGGATGGCGTCCTCGACCATCTGCAAGGGCTGGCACGCAAACGCTTCGCGCTGTGGCTGAAGATTGACCCGGATGTCATCGCCGGAACCGGCATCCCCGGCGAAGTGGATGACGTACCCTATCTGCCCGGTCAGCGGGTGCGGGATACGCTGGCGAAACGCGGCTGGCGCTTCTCGGACGATCAGGTGCAGTTTCGCAATACCGTCGTCATCGACCTGACGCGCACAGAAGATGACATCCTCGCCGCCATGAGCCAGAACACCCGCCGCAAGGTCCGCACCGGGGATAAGAAAGGTGTCACGATCCGTGATGCGACGTTGGACGATCTGCCTATCCTGTATGATCTCTATCGTGTGACCGGGGAGCGCGACGCGTTCCTCATTCGTCCAGCGGAATACTACCAGCAGGCATGGCGCGACTTCATGCAGGTGGGGCTGGCGCACGCCCTCATCGCCGAAGTAGACGGCGAGCCGGTCGCGCATGTGATTTTGTTCCACTTCGGGCGGACATGCTGGTATTTCTATGGCGCGTCGTCCAACGATCACCGCGAGAAAATGCCCAATTATGCACTGCAATGGGCGGCGATGCGCTGGGCGAAGGCCAAGGGCTACACCCGCTATGATCTGTGGGGCGCACCCGACGAATTCAACGAGAATGATTCGATGTGGGGCGTGTATACGTTTAAGCGCGGTTTTCGCGGGACGGTGACGCGGCACATCGGCGCATGGGATTACGCACCGTATCCGCTGCTATACCGCGTCTATGCTGACCTGTGGCCCCGCGTCCGAGCGCTGTTGCGACGAAGGTAATTTGTATTCAACATGTAAGATCACTGCGCTTTACTTTTCTCACATTTAGCGGACTTTCACCCGTTTTCCCACGGAAATTGTGACACATTTTGTAATTGAGTCACCACAATCTTTATTTGCCCGTCTCTCGCCCGCGCATACAATGAACAGTGAATTAATGTGTCACAAGTTAATTGCATCAAACATTTGCAATGCACAAGCGCAGGGAAAAATGCGATGAGCCAGCCGGAAGTAATCGCCGAACGCTATGAACTGCTGACTGAAATCGGTCAGGGCGGCATGGGCAAGGTCTACAAGAGCCGCGATATTAAGACCGGAGAACTGGTCGCCGTAAAAGCCTTGAAGCCTGATGTGATCGAAAGTGACCCCAGCATGGTCGAACGCTTCGACCGCGAAGGCGAGGCGCTGCGCCGTCTGAATCACCCGAATATGGTGCGCGTACTTGCCAACATTGAAGAAAACGACGCGCACTATCTGGTGATGGATTACGTCAGTGGCGGCACGTTGAACGACCTGATGCGCCACGAGAACCCGATGCAGATCACGACGGTGTTGAATATCGCGCTTGATCTGTGCGACGCGCTGACCCGCGCCCACCGCCTCAAGATTTTGCACCGCGACATCAAACCCGCCAACGTCCTCATCGCCGAGGATGGCACGCCTCGTCTGACCGATTTTGGCGTGGCACGCATGGAAGATCGCAGCCGTGTGACCGAAGCCGGGATGATTATCGGCACGTACAATTATCTGAGTCCTGAAGCCATTCACGGCATGGAACCGGACGAGCGCAGCGATATCTGGGCCTTCGGTGTGATGCTGTTCGAGATGTTGACCAACAAACGCCCCTTCGAGCAGAATCAGGTGGGGGCCATCATCGGCTCTATCCTCAACGACGAAACGCCCGACATCCTCGAACTGCGCCCGGATATACCGCCTCAGCTTGCCGAACTCGTCTACAGTATGCTGGAAAAAGACCGCGACCGGCGTATTAGCAGTGCCCGACAGATCGGCGTCGCGGTCGAAGATATTATTCGTGCCGTGGATAGCAACGCCATCCCCATCGCCAGCAGCCTCAAACAACAGGTAGAGCAGGGCACACGCTTTGATATGACGCCGACGGCGGATCGACCGGGGGGCAGCACCGAACCGGGTGTGCATATGACCAGCATCAGCGAGGACGCAGACGCAGCGCTTGCGCATGTTCCGGCGGGCAACACGCCGTCCGCGTTCGGTCAAACGCCGATGCCGCCGAAGGGGACGAGCTACACCTACACCGACGCCAGCGGCAACCAGTTCACCATTACCGCCAGCGACGAGAACAAGCGCAACCGGGCGCTGGTACTGCTTGGTTTGCCTGCGATTCTCGTTATTGTGCTGGCGATTGTGGCCCTGGCAGCCCTCAACGGTCAGGGTGGGGGCGGCGAAGATGGCGAGGAATCGCTGCCAACGGTGATGGCGCTGGCTGGTGATACCACCGAAGAACCGGCAGCAGATAGTCCGCCAGATACGCTACAGCCACCGCCCGCCACCGCCGACGGTGGTGCGGATAGTGGTCCGGGCCAACTACCCGGCAGGGGGCCGTTTGGTGTCCCCGGCGCAGACCCCGCCTCGCTCCCCTTTGTGCCCAGTGCCGGAGACGGCGAAATCATGGTTATGCTGGCGGTGCCGGAGTTCACCGGAGACAACGAAGCCGACCGCGACAATGAGATCACGCGTGTCCTTAATGAGGACCTGCGCCAGAAGCTCGAAATGCAGATCGACACCCCGCTGGTCATGCGTCCGGTTCCGGCCCTCATCACCAGCAGCGAAGAAGCGCGTACCTGGGCCAAAGAGTGGGGTGCGACCATCTTCATCTGGGGCAGCTACGACGAAAATAGCATTGAATTGCACATTGATGTCGGGAATCTGGAGAAGTTCCCGCACATCACGTTTGACGAGGACTTCGTCGCCTCTACGGTCAATGTTCGCCTGCGGGTGGTAGATCAGCGCAGCCAGAGCATCGCACCGCACATCCTGAGTATGCTCGGTTTGCTATACGGTCTGGATGGTGACGCCTACAACTACATGCGAACAGTGGCCCAGTTCGAGCGCATGGGCGAAGACCCCCGCCCGGAACTACTGGAAGGTGGTGTTAGCCCGCATATTCATGAGGCGTTCCTGCTCCACCTTGAAGACACCGGCGCGGCTATCGACGCCGCCAATGCCGCCCTTGAACTGGATGGTTCCAACGCTTTCGTGTTCTCGATGCTGAGTCTGGCGAATGCTCGCGCAGGCAATTTCGACGCTGCCGACCGTGACGCCAGTACAGCGCTCCGTATCGGCCCGGATGGGTGGGCGGTTCCGTTGTATACGAAGTCTTTCGCGGCCCTGCTGGAAGGGGAAGACCAGCAGGAATCGGTTGCCATCTTCAACCAGATAATCGAGATGCGCCCGGATGACTGGTACGCCTATGCCCTGCGTGCCGGGTTATTCTTCAACGCAGGCATCTATGTGCGGGCACTGGAAGACGCGGAAAAATCAATTGAACTTGGCCCCGATGTCAGCCTGCCCTATGTCTACGCGACGATGATCGCTATTCGACAGGGCGACCTTGATGCCGCTCGCGGGTATGCCAATCGCATCGTTGATGAGTATCCCGATCCCTCGCTGCTGGATCGTGTGACAGCGGCGACTTTCGGAGATCGCGCTGATCCATCCGTAATTCTGGGTAGTTCGTTCGGCTGGATGCTGGTCGGGCAACCGGAACGCGCCACTGCCGACATCAACCGTCTGGATGACGAGATTGTCGAGGCATCCGCCGACCTCAGCTTCCTTGAGGGGATGGCGGCCTGTGCAGTCGAGGAATATGCCGAAGCAGAAGATGCCTTTCAGAATGCGATTGAGGCTGACAATAGCTTCGCGTTGGCCCATGTTATGTATGCGTCGTCGCTGGGTTTACAAGGGAAGACAGGTGAGTTGACTGACTATCGTAATACGCTCATCCGCACGCTGGCTCGTTCTCCGCTAGAGGGCCGCGATATTTTTCAGGCAGTCCGCAATGGCGACATCAGTTGTGGCACCCTTTTCGCGGGGGAATAGATAGGATTACACGGGGCGACCTGCACATAGGTCGCTCTTTTTAGCACATTGCCAGAGACATCTGGTACTTAAATTGTGCAAATTCCCCGAATTGCCTCTATTCGTTTTCAGAATCTTAACGAAAATAACGGTATGATAGTGAAAAGTCGTCAGTTTTTGGTCATTGGAAAAGGACTTATTTTATGCCCACGCGTCGGGATGTTTCGATTTTCGAGATTATCGGCCCGATCATGGTCGGCCCGTCCAGTTCGCACACGGCGGGTGCGGTGCGATTGGGTCATATGGGGCGTGCCGTCCTCGGCACACAGCCGGACCATGCACGCATCGAACTACACGGCTCGTTCGCGGATACCGGGCAGGGTCACGGCACCGATAAAGCCATTGTCGCCGGGTTGCTGGGGATGCCGCCGGACGATGACCGCCTGAAAGACAGTTTCACCGTCGCGCAGGAAGCGGGGATGGCGTTTGTGTTTGAAGCAATTGATCTGGGCGAAGACGCGCACCCCAATACGGTCCGGCTGACGCTGCGTGCCGGGGAGCGCGAGATCGAGTTAATGGGCGCATCGGTGGGTGGTGGGTCGATTGAAGTGACCGAAATCGACAGTTACCGCGTCATGTTCAGCGGTGACTATGACACGCTGCTGGTGCTGGCGGAAGACCGCCCCGGTACGGTCAATGCCGTGACCGGGTGGTTGTTAGAGCGTGAGATCAACGTCGCCTATCTGCGGGTAGAACGTCAGAAGCGCGGCGGCAAGGCCATGACCATCATCGAAACCGACGACCCGCTGCCCGATGAAATCCTCGAAGCCATTGAAGATTTCCACTGGGTCCAGTGGGTGCGCCGTGTGCCGAAGGTCCATTCGTGACCAACAGATGGCATATGGAACTACTCTGGGGCGACAACACAGTCGCCCCCTTGTATTTTTGCGCTACCCAAGCGTGATAATCACACTTCCCTGAATATTGTATTGTGAGGGTCCGACGACGCAGCCCCCACCGGACGCATTCAACGTGTAGACACCCTCCTCGACCTCGAAAGTTGTACTACTCTCGCCGTCAACGTTGAACTGAACCGGCCCAAACGTGCCGCTAAGGTCACAGGTGGCGTTGTTCTGGATCGTCACATTGTATGTGGGCACGGGGATCGGCGTGAAGGTCGGCTGCCCAGGTTTTGCGGTGGGCTGCGGACCGTTGATGGTGGGTGGTGGTGGCAGCGTATCGCCGGGTCGGGGCGTATTTGTCGGCGGAATCAGACTGCACACCGGCAGATTTTCCTCGCGCTCGGCGATGGCCTCGGTTTCAGTCGCATAGTACGTGACGATATCCTGCCGGACCCAACCGCCCGCCGCCAGACGATACCACACATAGCCAGAGATGGCGTCCGTCTGCGCGACGATGGGCACGATAACGCCACAGTTGACACTACCAGCAACGGACGAGTTTATCGTCGGCAGGGCACGCACACGACCAGGGTTCGCATTCCAGTGGATGCCGAATCCGTCCAATGCAAAGAGGCTGGCGTCTTCATACCCGGCTTGCTCCAACTCTGTAAACAGTAGGTTCGGGTCCACCGTTGCCGCGGCAGGGTCAGGGGTGGCGACGGCGATCTGTGTCGGGCGCGGCGGGATATTCTGGGCGGGTGGGATCGCTGCACCGCCGGGGTTGTTGACCGCGACTTGATCTGCCGGAACCCAGCCGCCGCCATTTTCCCCCTCGACGCTGTACCAGCTATTGCCGCCTGCCTGCCCGGTGATGGCAAGGACATCGCCCGCATTCGCACTGCCCGCCGGAGGATAGACGACGCCAGGACCGCTCCACAGGGTCGTGTTATTCTGCTGGATAATGGCCTCAGGCTCGGCATCGCTCAGGGGTTCGTTGGGTGTTGGCGGGGGCGCATTGTCGGCGATCGGCGGCGCATCGGGAACCGGCGTCATATTCGGCGGCGGTAAATAAAGGAAACCGTTACCGAAAATTGGGTCGGGGCCAAGCGTGGCAGGATCGTCCTCCGCAAACACCAGCGCCATCTGTTCGAACACCTCCTGCCGCGAGAAATTGGGCTGTGATTCCATGAACAGCGCGGCTGCCCCGGCAACCAGCGGCGCAGCGGCGCTCGTCCCAACGAAAGGACCATCAGAGACGGTGATGGTCCCCGGCGCGACGACATC
>DAOTXA010000080.1:0-6740 GCA_034435595.1 Anaerolineae bacterium
CCCGCCAGAATCCGCATCACTATTTTTTCCTGTTCGGCAACCGTGAGGCCGATATATCCGCATTCGACATCGAAGCGCACCGGGCCGACTACCCCGACGACCCGATTCTGATCGGACTGGATGCCGTGGACCGGGCCATTACCGCCGGGGCCATCAATCCACGCGGACAGGATGTCCTCACCATCACCTACCAGTTCTGGGCCACGCTTCACGGCATGGCGATGCTGCAACTCCAGTATTTCAAGACATTTCCAGTCGCCTTTGAAGAAGCAGACCGGGCAGGGATCGAAACCCTGATCCGGGGCATGAGGGCATAGTCCCTCTCTCTTTTTTTGCCCGATACCGAACACTGTTCGGTTTACAAATTATGTTCAGAAACACCTGGATAAAAGGAGAAAACACCATGAACACCATCACGCAGGAAATGGCGGCAACCCTGCCACAAGAATCAACGGAAACAACGGCCCAGGGTCCTCTGCTAAAAAATCGCAACTTCCGGCGCTTCTGGCTTGGCGAGACGATCTCCGTCTTCGGCGACCAGTTCTATAGCATCGCACTGCCCTGGCTGGTACTACAACTCACGGGCAATCTGCTGCTGATGGGCGTCGTACTGGCATTAGAGGGCATCCCGCGTGCGATCTTCATGTTGGTCGGCGGCGCACTGACCGACCGCTTCTCGCCGCGCAACGTCATGCTAGCCTCAAATCTGGCGCGGATGCTGCTGGTCGGGTCGCTGGCGGCGCTCGTATTTACCGGGGTCGTGCAGGTATGGATGGTGATGCTCCTGGCCCTGCTCACCGGCCTATCCGACTCGTTCTTCTATGCGGCGCAATCGGCCATCATTCCCGGTCTGGTGCACGAAGAACACCTATCCGGCGCGAACGCCATCACACAGGGAACCAACCAGTTCTCGATGTTCCTCGGTCCGGCACTGGCAGGAATCATCATCGCGCTAATCGGTCAGGAAGTCGTCGCAGCCAACGGCGAGACAGTCGCCAGTATGGATGGCATCGCCCTTGCCCTCGGCCTTGACGCACTGACCTTTCTCGCCTCTCTGTTGACCCTGTGGCTGCTGCCACCCCGCGCTGAGACAATCACGGGCGCGGAAAACAGCGGCAGCAGTGTGCTTGCTGCAATTCGCGGCGGACTGGAATACGTCTGGCAAGATCGGCGTTTGCGCGGCTTTTTCATCCTGATCGCTATCGCCAACTTCTTCATCACCGGGCCGTTGATCGTCGGCATTCCCGCCCTCGCTGACCAACGCTTGCCGGAAGGCGCAGCCGCCTTTGGTGCGATCATGTCCGCCTTTGGCGGCGGTTCACTGCTTGGTATCCTGCTGGCAGGTGTGCTGCCCCGCTTCCCAGAACGCCACATGGGGCTGCTGCTAGGCATCGTATGGAGCGGCATGGGTATCGGCATGACGCTGCTCGGTCTGGCAAACACAACCCTTCTCGCCGCCGGACTCGTGTTCGCCGTCGGCATCTCAAACGGCTTCGTCTCCATCCAGTTCATCACCTGGTTGCAACGCCGCACCCCGACACACCTCATGGGCCGTGTGATGAGTGTATTGACCTTCGCCTCCATCGGCCTCATTCCCGTGTCACATGCCGTCAGCGGCTCGCTGCTGGAACAATCGGTCACGGGTGTGTTCGTCGTCGCCGGGTTGCTGATGACAATCAGCGTCATGATAGCGATGCTCAATCCCACCCTGCGCTCGCTCGAAGACTAAGAAGCGATTTGACACAAGCTGCCACACACTTCTCAAACGGCTTCCAGGCCGCCCACAAGTCGAAACCAACCCGCTCATGCAACAATGGGCTGGTTTCGACTGCGCATCAGCCAGATATACCCGTCCTCAAGGGCGGGTGCTGTCGCCTTTGCCGGATAATCACCCGGTTCACCGACCACGCGATATTGCACGCCGTCAGCAAGCTGGCGCGTCGCCACCACCGTGAAATCGCCTTCAGGCCGCTCCCCCCGCGTGGAAATCGTCCACACATACCCCTGCGCTTTTTGCAGTAGATCAACCGGCGTTCCCATATAGGCGATCCGCCCCTCATGCATCAACGCCAGCGCATTACAACTCTGGTTGATGTCCTCGATAATGTGTGTACTCAAAATCACCGTACACCGCGCCGCCACATCCGATAGCAAATTGCGAAAGCGCACCCGTTCTTCCGGGTCTAGCCCCGCAGTGGGTTCGTCCACAATCAACAGGCGCGGCTGGCCCAGCAACGCCTGCGCGATGCCGGTGCGCCGCTTCATCCCCCCGGAATACGTCTTAAGCCGCTTGTCCGCAACATCGGTCAGGCGTACCGTTTCCAGCAACTCTTCGACCTGGGCGCGACGTTCCGGCGCGTGCGTGATCCCCTTCAGGATGCCCACATAATCCAGAAACTCGCGCCCCGTCAGTTGCGGATACAGGCCAAGCTCTTGCGGCAAATAACCCAGCATACCCTTCACCGCCTGCCGCCCCGATGCCGTCGCCATGTCATGCCCGTCAATATGAATCGCCCCACTCGTCGGGGAAATCAAGCCCGCCATCAGCCGCATCAGCGTCGTCTTGCCCGCCCCATTTGGACCAATCAACCCGAACATGCCGCCGTCAATCTCCAGCGAAACATCTTTCAATGCCTGTACTTTACCCTTATACGTCTTGGTCAGTTCTGAAATCGTAATCATACGATTGATCCCCTTTTCAAAACAGTTTGGAGAATTCGCAATCTCGACAGATAATTCAATTTGCACACTCCGCCCGAAAATAAGAGCATGTTGCCATGAAAATCACGACCTTGTTTTCTCTGTTCGTCATTACATCCCTCGCCTTGATCCTTACGGCTTGCAGTTCACCCGACGACGATCAAACCATCACCACCCGTTCGCTTGAGGTCATTACAGGCCGCGACCTGCGCATCGTCACCGGACAAACCCTCTATGTGCCCGCATATTCACAGGTGTTTTTTGGTACTGGCAACCGCACTGTTGACCTCGGTATCACACTGGCGATTCATAACACCGACCTTGACTCGCCTATCATTTTGCAATCCGTCCGCTATCACAACACCGACGGCGAGCTTGTGCGCAGCTATGTCAGCGAATCCGTCGAAGTACCCGCCCTCGCCACCACCGGGTTTCTCGTCCAAACTCAGGACGTTAGCGGCGGGTGGGGGTCAAATTTCATTGTCGAATGGGCCGCAGAAGAACCTGTCTCCGAACCGATTGTAGAAGCCATCATGATTAGCAGCGGCAGCGGGCAGGGCGTCTCCTTTATTAGCCTCGGTCGTGTGATTTCGCAAACAGGCGGTGAAGCATCCAACGAGTGATCCTTATCGCTGCCGCTCTCGCAACCAGTACACACCCGCACCGATCACCGCCAACTGCACCAGCCCGACGCCAAATGTCAGCAGCACATCGGTCGTAAGCATCGTCGTAGGAGCCGATTCTCCCAGCGGCAGCAGCACCATGAAAAGATGTGCCCGCCAGGGATTAAGATGGTCGAACAGGTTGCCTTCTCCGGGAACCATGTTCAGAAAGGCCGCTGTCACTACCAGCACCGCCATCACCAGCAGCACCGCCCGCCGTCGATTCGGCTGTGTCGCGCCGATCAATACACCCAATCCACCGTTGATGATGACCAGCGCTGTCGCACCAAACAGCCACGACTCAAAATACAGGCGCATGTCGAACATCCCATTGACCGCCACCCACATCACCGCAAACACCACCATCAGCACCAGCAATCCCGCCACCGCTGCCACCACCATCCCCGCGACCTTGCCGCATAAATACAACGCCGGATGAACAGGCAGCGTGCCAAGCAATTCATCAACACCGCGCTGCCTGTCAAGTGCGACCGTATCTGCAACCGCAAGCGGCAGCATAAACGCCAGCAGCGCCGCCACCACCACCCATGAAAACATCGCCACCGTCCAGCCGACCGCCTGTGACATGTCCGGTGCATCGGCTTCGCTGCCCGCCTGCGCAGACTCAATAGCAGACGCCATGCTGTCCGTACCAATCAACCCCGGTATAGCGACGATGAGCGCCAGCGATAACAGTACAATCAACAGGCCCCGCCGCCGCCATTGCAATCGAAATTCATGGCGGATCATTCCCGCCAATATGCGCATGTTGGACATGAGTTGTTCTCCTATATAATTTCTCGGCGCAGGCGATCCACCGCTAACGATACGAGCGCCACCCCCGCCAACACCAAAAACGCCCGATTCAACCAGTAATCACCGCCCTCAACCCATTCCGGCTGAACATACGGATGCACCGACCACAGGAACGGCTGTGCGTAGTGCAATGGCGACGGCAGCGGTTTTCCCGGCATCAGCCCGAACCCCAACAGCAGTGTCACCGCCCATAGCAGAGCAATCACCGTCGCGCCAAACACCGCCGACCGCGATGCAATCGTCGTGAACACCCCCGCCCCGGCAAGCAACAGTCCCGGCGGCAGCCAGCGTACCAACGTCAGCGGAACATCCGGCGCATCCAGTACCACCAGCGAAACGATTGCCCCACCGAACCCCACCGCTGACAGCAGTCCGGCAACGACCGCCACGCGCTCCAGCAGCGTCCACACCAGCGGGCGCGGACACGCCGCGATCACTTCAATCGCATCCTCGTCGCCGGGGGAAAAAATCAGCGCCGCCTGTACGCCCATCACCAGCGGAATCACTGACTCAACCACACGCGCCTTGCCATCGCCAGATGCACCGGGGAACAGATTCGACGTATCCACCGCCAGCAAGACCAGAATCGCCGCGATACTCAAGGCAGGCGCAATCCACCCGGCAAAGTGCAGACTCGCCCCCCACGCCGTCCAGCGTGGATGACGGCGCACCGCCCGCAACACCGCGAACCCGTTCAGCGCAAAGGGGATCACCAGCAGTGCCGCCGCCACCTGCACCAGCGGACGTGTATCCGCCAGCGTCATCGCAAACGCCCGTCCCTCGATTTTGTGGACGGCGACCAGGCCCGCCAACAAAACCGCCGCCAGCCCCACAAGCCCCTCCACCATCCATACATCGAACCTACGCCCGGTCAAAATCGACCCCGCCCACCGTCTGTAAGCCGCTAACCCATAGCCCCGCAACGATCATGACAAGCGCCGCCAGCAGCATTGACGGCACCATTGAAACCGCACCCAATCCCGGCAGGCTAAAGACCAGCGATAGGCCGTTCTCTACCGGGGATGCACGCAGGGCGATATGCAATATCCACAGACCAAGCGCGACCACTTCCCCGACCAGCGCCTCCGCGAAATACACACTCAAAAAGAACGCCAGCGCCGATAAAAACGCCATCGGTCCCAGCCACGACAGCACCAGCAGCCACAGCGACACCTCCGTATGAGCGATGCTCAACACCACACTGCCGGTCAAGCTCAAGCCCAGATTGAAGCTGAACACCAGCACCAGCCGCGCCAGCAAAATCAAGCGCGTGGATGCAGGCGTTGCCGCTTCAATTTCCATATGATGCGCGGTGTCACTGTCATACAGCAAACCAATCCCCGCCGCCGACACCAACGGAGCCAGCAGCGCGAAAATCATCACATCACCAGATGCACCGCCAAACATGCCCAGCGTCACCAGCAAGCCAAGCGCCATTACCAGCGCCGAAGCCAGCCAGAGTTCGCCGTAAATCACGCGCACCTGTCCGCGCAGCACCAGCAGAGGCCACCATGCCAGCAGCCGATTTCGCCAGCGTTGGCGACATGTCGGCATTTCCGCCTGCAACACCGCGATCAGGTCATCCGTCTGTGTCGGATCAACGGGCGGCGTTTCCCGCATACGCAGTGCCTTCACCATCCGCCGCAGGCTTTCGCGCCCCTCCGGGGAATCCGCATCTTCATAGATGAATTCGTTCAAATCCGTCATACTTCTTTTCTCTGCGATTCCTCGCGTCCCTGCGTTACGTTTTCGGCTTTTCTCTTTCGCCTTTTGCCTTCATCACTTCTCGCAGCGCCCGAATCCCCAGCGACAACCGTGATTTCACCGTCCCCACCGGCAGATCAAGCCGCCCCGCAATCTCGCTCAACGACAGTTCGCCATAGTAGCGCAGCACAATCACCGCCCGTTGATGCTCTGGCAGCAGCATCAGTTCATTCAACACTGCCTCTACATTAGCCGACACAATGGCGTCCCCTTCAATATCCATGTCCCCGGCGATGGGCGTTTCATCAGCATCAAGCATCGCATAACGATGTTCCGCCCGTTTGACATGATCGCGCACAAGATTCGTCGCAATCGCATACAACCACGGCTTGAACGGTCGCCCCGTCCGGTAGCCGCCGATCCCGCGCATCACCCGCAAAAATGTCTCCTGCGCCATGTCCTCTGCCAGTGGACGGTCACCGCCCACCATGTGATACAGATAGCCCACCAGCGGCGAATGATGGCGCTCGACAAGGGCCGCCAGTGCCGCCCGGTCGCCGTGCTGCACCCGCCGCGCCAGTGCTTCGTCTGTGAGATTTACTGGTGTCATATCCGCGCCAGAATGCCGTCTCTATCTCCCATTACGAGTGTAGGGGCAAAAGGTTCACCGGGGACGCAGGGAAAAGTGACGAGGCCAGAGTGGTCTTGAACTGCCTTCGCCTTTTCTCTTTTCCCCCTGCGTACCTTTGCTTCTCTGCGCCTTCGCGTCACGCTGTCGCCCGTTCTTTATTCTTGAATCTTAATGCGGTGGACCTTTACACACACGAAAACAGGTCTAGTATAGAGTCTGTGTTTACT
>DAOTXA010000081.1:0-4451 GCA_034435595.1 Anaerolineae bacterium
AAGAGTTCGAGATACCACGGCTTGATGATCTGAAGTTGCGCGATTATCCGACGTTGGAGCATGTGATTGGGTTTGTGAAGGAGATGCGCCCTGAATTAGCATCGACAACGCCGGTTGCATCGGTGCCGCCGACTGTTTCCGGGGTTGGTAGGGTTGAAACGCAGACTAAAGTTGAGTATTCGCTAGAGGACGCCGATCGCGTGCCGCGACGCGTGGTTTGCCCGGCGTGGCGTCCCTCTCTAGAATTGTGTAAGCCTACAGGCGTTACCTTGGGCGAAACCAGTCGTATAGTTGTCATGAATGATGCGGGTGGTGTCGGTAAAGCCCTGATTGGGCGTTTGGAAAAACTGGGGGTTGAGGTTCTAACGCTTAATGTAGAAATTGAGCGTGAATCACTGGTTAGCCAGCTTGAGGAGTGGCAGGCAAAAGGTGCCATTCAAGGTGTGTATTGGCTACCCGCCCTTGATGAAGAGCCTGCGCTTGTTGAGATGGACATTGATACTTGGCGTGAGGAAAACCGCCGTCGCGTGAAAAATCTGTATCTGGTGATGAGGGCGCTATATGAGAGTATTGCGGGGCATAATACTTTCCTCATTTCGGCGACACGTTTGGGTGGAATGCACGGATATGATGCGAGTGGATCAGTTTCCCCTCTTGGTGGGGCCGTAACCGGCTTCACAAAAGCATATAAGCGTGAACGTGATGAGGTACTGGTCAAAACAGTTGACTTTGAACCAAGCCGCAAAACAGCCGCATTCGCCGATTTGCTCATCGCCGAGACGTTATCAGACCCTGGTGTGGTCGAGGTGGGTTACAAGGAAGAAAAGCGGTATACAGTGACCTTTGTCGAACAGTCTGCAATCGACGGAGAACCTGGCCTAAAGCTAAACGACCAGACCGTGTTTGTTGTTACCGGTGCAGCAGGTGGAATCACAAGCGCAATTGTTGCTGATCTGGCTCAGTCCAGTGCAGGTATTTTCTATCTACTAGACCTTGCCGAGGCAGGCAAGCCGGATCATGAAGATATCGTATTGTTCCGTGCTGACCGCGATGCATTGCGACGCAAGTATATTGATGCAGCACGTACTGCCGGTGAACGTCCGCGTATGCCTGAAATCGACCGCAAAATTATGGCAATTGAACGTCAAGAAGCTGCCCTGCGGGCCATTGAAGCGGTCGAACGTGCAGGCGGCAAAGCAATCTATCGCAGTGTCAATTTGCTTGATCACGAAGCCCTGACTAACGTAATCCAGGAGATTCGCGATAATTACGGGCGAATTGATGTGCTAATTCACGCTGGTGGGCTTGAAATCAGCCGGACGTTACCTGATAAGGATTACGAGCAGTTTAGTCTGGTATTTGATGTGAAAGCGGATGGGTTCTTTAGCATTTTGCGTGCTGCGGCTGATATGCCGATTCATGCAAGTGTGGCATTTAGCTCAGTTGCCGGACGATTTGGCAACAATGGGCAAACCGACTATAGTGCCGCGAATGACCTGCTTTGCAAGATCACCAGCAGTATGCGTTCATGGCGTCCGCAGACTCGAGGCATTGTTATCGATTGGACGGCATGGGGCGGTATTGGTATGGCAACACGCGGTTCGATTCCCAAAATCATGGAAATGGCGGGAATTGATATGCTGCCGCCTGAAGCGGGAATACCGACTGTTCGCCGTGAACTTGTTGCTGGTGGCTTTAAGGGTGAGATTGTTGTCGGTCAACGGTTGGGTGTGCTAGGCGCAGATTGGGATGAATCTGGTGGCGTTGAGTCTGCCGCAATAACGGAACAAGTAAGAACTAGTCGGCCTTCGCTTCTGCTTGAGCAAGTTTCCGTTTCTGGATCAAAGCTTTACTCTGGTGTTGAATTGCAGCGAGAGTTTGATCCAGCAGAGCAGCCCTTCCTGTATGATCACCAAATTGACGATATGCCGGTTTTGCCGGGGGTAATGGGTTTGCAGTTCTTTGCAGAAGCTGCACTTGCAATTTTGCCAGATACGTCGGTGATCGCAGTACAAAACGTTGTGTTTGAAGCTCCGTTTAAATTTTATCGCATGGAGCCACAAACACTTCACTTCAATGCGATTCCAGTGCCAAATGAATCGACGATCAAAGTCTTTAGTTCACTTCGGTCGCGACGTGAATTGACGAGTGGTTTACAGCAAAAACAGCACTTCATGGGTCAGGTGATTTTGGGTCATGAACCGCCCGATTTGCCCACTGCTGATTTCATTGTTCCTTCCATAGAACAGTTGGCAATAGATGCTGAGGCCATTTATGAGGTGTACTTCCATGGTCCAGCATATCAGGTTATTGAACGTGTCGGGGTAGATGGCGATCAAGCAATTGCCCTGATGGTAGACGGTTTACCGCCGAATAGCAGTCCTGATGACGATGGTTTGCCAATGGCTCCACGTTTGATCGAGCTTTGCTTCCAAGCCGCAGGCGTGTGGGAGATTCGGACGAAGGGACGGATGGCGTTGCCAATGTCGATTGATGCCGTAACGACGTATCGTGCGCCGCAGGACTCCAATGGAAGTCGATTATATGCGGTATCGACTGCACTGCAAGACGGCGCGAGCTTTAACGTAAGGGTGGTTGATGAAGCAGGCAATGTCTATGTTGACCTGCGAGGGTATCAGACGGTCGCTTTACCAGGAAATGTAACCCTATAAACAAGCTTGAGGAGTTGACGGGGTGGTAGGTAGATGCCACCCCTCGTCCGCATTATGATTAAGTGGCTCGTACAAAAGTTAAACGATTGCCCGCAACTTGCTCAGGGACGCTCTCTTGCCGAGATGCTCAGTCCTGCTGAGTTAGAGCATTATCTTACGCTCAAGACAGACAAACGCAGAAGCGATTGGTTGCTGGGTCGCTGGACTGTAAAGCGACTGGTCTTGGGTACGCTTAATGCGGGGATTGATCATTTGCCGATGCCTTTGATTAGTGTCGAACGTAGCGTCAGTGGTGCTCCTTATGTCATCTGTGAGCGACTATCATCTTTGTCGATATCCATTAGTCATAGTGCTGGTCATGCGCTGTGTGCGCTTGTTGAAGCGGCAAATGTCGCTTTAGGAATTGATATTGAGTTTGTTCAACCACGCTCTCCAGCATTCTTAAAGGATTTTTTCACGTTGCAGGAACGATCATTTATCGCAAGTGTCCCGGATGATGTACGTGACGTAGCGGTGAACGCGATATGGAGTGCGAAGGAATCGGTGTTGAAGGCTTTTCAAGTTGGTCTCAAGGTGGATTCAAGGTGCATTTCATGTGAACTGGAGTTTTTTGCTGATTTTACTGAGTGGATGCCGTTCAGAATCGAATTCCACGACCGAACGCTACTTGAAAGCGATGAGATAATTCAGGGTTGGTGGCGATGCGATTCGGGATTTGTAATGACGATGGCGGTGGGATCGGCTAAAGATAGCATATCCTCTCCATAAGTTTGGAACGAATGTACTAAATAGGCTCTTTAGCTCAAATTACCATGCACAGGTCGTCTCTTCGATTATGTGATGATCTTCTAAAACCTCGAACGGAAGCACTCGGCGTTGGGCATCTGAGTCCAATGGAATATCTTCAGTAACAACTCTGAAACTTCAGCACCCCACAAAATAGGGTGTTGCCAAATTTTCCTTTCATAGTTTGCCGAGGGCTTGAGTTAATACCTCAATAGATTGGGCATATTCATCGAGGTCGATATGTTCGTCAGGTGTGTGGTCAAGGGCACTATCACCCGGCCCATACGCGAGTATGGGGCAATTCCATATAGGAGCAACGACATTCATATCCGAAGTACCTGTTTTGTGTACAAACCTCGGTTTGCCACCTAATTTGCGTATTGCTCCCCGGAATACGCGGCTGAGATGTGTATCTTTGTTGGCGACATGGGGTAGTTCCATCCCATGTGGACGTATATTTCCTGTCTGTGGTGAATGCAATTTTTCAAAGACAGCCTGTGCAGTTAATGCAGGCGGAATCCGAAATCCGATTGTCATATGGGCTTCTCCATATGCGCCATCTTGTGTGGTGTTGATTTCTTGCAGGGTTGCGTCGAGTTGATGAAAGACACGTGTTTCCTGTCTATTTATTTGTGCCACAATCTGTTGGACTTGCTGCCAGTAGTCTACAGCATGTTCCCCCGGACTCATTGTAACTCCCGCGCTGTGTGCAAGCGGGCCGCGCCAGGACCAGTTGATCACTAGCCGACCTTTATATCCTAGCGTAATGCGATCCCACTGCGATGGTTCGCCAATGACGCAAGCCTCCGGGTTAAAAGATGTAGCAATATGGCGTGCGCCCTTGCTACTAGCGGCTTCCTCTTCAACTGCACCAATGACGATAATGCGTATATCGGATGGTAATGTGGCGTTCGCAGCGGAGACGGCAAAAGCTGATAGAGGTCCTTTGGCGTCCACTGTGCCACGACCGAATAGTAACCTTCCCTCCTGTCT
>DAOTXA010000082.1:0-9915 GCA_034435595.1 Anaerolineae bacterium
GACTGACGGATAGGCTCTTCCAAATCGGGGTAGGTTTTCATCATACCTGCCAGATTTTCCACGACGTAGCAGGTGTTGAGGACGATATCGCGGAAATCTCGTTCGCGCTCTCCCACAATGCCAGAAGTCAACTGGCGGTTGTGCATCGCCTGCACGATATGTTTGACGCGCTTCCATTTTTGGCTGCGGTTGATGCCCCACATATGCCCGTATTCGCTATGTTGTTTGAGCAGGGCCATCATCTGCTCTTGCTGCTCTTCGGTGATTTCGTTCAGCAGGTCATAGCGCAGGCGCAATGCAAGCGCCAGGTCTTTATCACGCAGGCCACTGGCGATGATCTGGTCGAGTGTGTCCTGGATGACTCCGTCGTCCACCATGCCGTTAAGAATCCCGCGCTGGCGTGCCATACTCAGGACCTTAAGTGCCCACAAGGTGTCAAACACGTAGCGCGGTTCGCCGCCATCCTCGCGGGCGATCTCGAACATGCCGTTTTCGAGGCGTTGATCAAGCAACTGCTTCAACCTCGGATGTACGGTTGGGTCATCAGGGCGTAAGTGGATCAACCCCTCAAGACGCATCATCTCGACCTGATCGACATCGTCATGTTCGTTCTGAGGGAACGGCGTGGCAAACGCATCAATGACGCGTTTGAGTTCGGGAGCATTGGACGGTACACCATAGGCAATAAGCGCCTGTACATAGTGTTGCGTCAGGCGAATTTTTGCGGTGGGGATGCTTTCAACAATCGGGCCGTCGGCATCACCGAGAATCTGCCGGGGGTGTTTTTTGTCCGCAATCATAAGATATGCGGCCAGGCTGGTCA
This sequence comes from Anaerolineae bacterium, assembly GCA_034435595.1. Lineage (GTDB taxonomy): Bacteria > Chloroflexota > Anaerolineae > Aggregatilineales > Phototrophicaceae > JAVJSU01. The sequence goes on from DAOTXA010000082.1 coordinate 824, forward strand.
TGGTTTCTTCAAGTTTATTTAGTTTGTTGAATTCGTTCATTTTGATGTCGAATTTCTGCTGTGTAGCGTGCAGTGCCGCCCTATGAACATTGAGTCACTATCATATCACAGGTCCGGCTAAACAAGTGAGCGCCAAATCGACTTTCGCAGTGCGAATTGTTATATTGTGCTGGTGGGTCTAAGTATAGTCACGGGCGAGAATGGCAGCGCCAATGACTGGCTCATAGCGGGGGAGTGGCGGCTTGTCTAGCTTCAAATGGGCACACAGACGCTCTTGCAGCAGATTTTCGTTGCGCAATAGACTTCCAGCGAAGGCCAATGGCAGGTCTTGCATGTCGAGGCGATGATAAACGGTCGTTGTCAGCAGAGCCAACTCGTAGGCGGCACGATTTACGATATCGAGAGCGACGGCGTCACCTTCAGCGGCATGTTCCAGCACCAGTGTCGCAAAACGGGCGATGAGACGCTGCCGTCCTTCTGCATAAACCCAGTTGATGACGGCGTCACGATTGTGCAGATCGTTTGCATCGAGAATCGGTTTGGTCAGTGTTGTTGGTCGTCCGCGGGTTTCGGTCGCGCAGATCGCTGCCTGTAGTGCCTGCATCCCCATCCAGTAGCCGCTTCCCTCGTCACCCAGCAGATAGCCCCATCCGCCGACAAGAACGGATTCGCCCTTGTCGTCAATGCCATAGGCGATGCTACCCGTGCCCGACAAAATCAACACGCCTTTTTTCTGACCATGTGCGCCCACCAATGCGATTTCATGGTCGCCACTGGGTGCGACAACTGCGTTAGGTAGCGCATCATATACTGTATCGTACAACCATGATTCGGCGCGACTTGCTTCTGCCCCGCCGATGCCAATTCCGACCCCTCGAATCGCAGAGGCGGGAAGCCCTGATTGTGCGATCGCATCGCGCATGGTAGCTCGAATGCGATCCTGCGCGGTATCCCAACCGATAGTGTTGGGGTTGGCGGCAGCGTTTTTGGCGGTCGCCGCTGGATTCAACGCCGCATCTACGATAGTTACACGCAGATTGCTACCACCGCCATCAATACCCATAAAATGTGGTTTGTCTTGCATCAGGTTTATCCGGTGTATTCGTTGATCTACTCGTAAAGTAAGAAGGGTTTGCGTGCCTCGGCGAAATCATCGGCGATAACCGCCCAGTACGTTGATAGTTCGTGAACGGGTTTCTTCATGTCGATGGATTCTCGAATGCGACGCGTGCCAATCAAGCGGTCAAAGTGGCGCAATCCGCCTTCTTTCTGTGGTGGAAGCCACTCGAAGCGTTCCGGGTACAGATGGCGAATTTCCGCGATGACGCTGAGCCACGCCTCAATAGGACGCCACATGTCTTTATCCGTAATGTAGACTTGAACGCCCTTGCAATATTCGCCCGCGTATTTGCTGGTTAATGGCTGGAACTGATGGGCGCGGAAGCGGACGCCGAAGCGCTCGCACCAATCCTGACGATTGAGGTGTTGGGCGAGGCCAATCGCGTCAATCCACGGCGTGCCGAGGACTTCAAACGGTAGTGTTGTCCCGCGCCCCTCAGAGAGATTCGTGCCTTCTACAAGGCAGGCCCCGGCATAGTGACTCAGAGTGCGCTCGCAGGGAATATCAGGTGAGGGCGGGACCCAGGGAAGTTTCGTATCGCTCCATATCATCTCACGCCGCCAGTTCTCACATGGGATGATGGACAGTCGCGCCAGATGCGGATTCCACGTCTCGTTAATCATCCACACCAATTCGCCCAGTGTGAGGCTGTGCCGCACCGGGATCGGGTAGCGCCCCACCTGTGAACTAAGCCCCTGTTCTAACGAAGGGCCATAGATCGTCTTGCCCCCTAACGGATTCGGACGATCAAGAATCACCACAGTGACCCCGGCCTCGCCCGCCGCTTCGAGAATGCGCGAGATCGTCCATACATAAGTGTGGTAGCGAATGCCGATATCCTGAATATCACAGACCAGCACGTCAACGTTGGCGAGCATTTCCGCCGTGGGACGATCCCCCGGACCGTATAGATTGTGGATGTCTAACCCGGTGGCGAGGTCGCGGTGGCTGGAACCTGGTTCTCCGGCGGATTGTGTGTTGGTCAGGCCGTGCTCCGGCGCGAATAGCGCAACCAGATTCACACGTTCAGATCGCCACAGGACAAAATAGGCACTATCAAATTCGCTGTTGATGGCGCTGGCATTCGTAAACAGGCCGACACGCTGACCGCGAAGCGGTTTATAGCCATCTTCGCGCAGCACTTCGAGGCCGGTTTTGATCTTAAGCATAAAGGATGCCCCTACTCAATAGAGAATGGTTCCATAATAGCGTTGATATACGCGCTGCACAAAGTCAATCTAAAGTGCGTCTGCCCACTGCGTGATCGCATCATGAACGATTGGGCGAAACTGGGTGATTTCCATGCGATTGCGTCCATAATAGACGCGGTTGGTCAAGAGTGCGACGACAAGTTCGCGTTCAGGGTCAACCCACAATGATGTGCCGGTGAATCCGGTGTGACCAAAGCTGCCAGGACTGAAGAAGCGCCCGGATGATGACCCTTGCGGTGATCTTAGAACCCAGCCGAGTCCACGATCTCCACCATGATTTTGGATCGCTTCCTGCGCGATTTCTGGTGTCAGCCAGCCAGAACCACCGTTCAGTGCGTCCAGCCAGCGCAGGCCAAGTTGCCCGACTGTAAATGCGTTGCCAAACAGACCCGCGTGTCCGGCGATGCCACCCAGTGCGGCAGCGTTTTCATCGTGGACCTCACCTGCGATGCGACGTTTGCGCCAGCGTTGATCGTATTCAGTCGGCACACATTCCTGTGGGTCAGGGTTATACAGCACATTGCGCTCGACCAATCCCTCGACCGTTTCGTCTAACTGGTAGCCGTGTAATCTAGCGAGTGCGGTCCCAAGCAGAATGATGCCGATATCGCTGTAATTTACCGCTTCACCCGGTTGCGCGACGAATGGATAGTTTCCGATCAATTCAAGCGCTTTGTCGAGCCGTTCGTGGTGCATAATCGGGTCAGGGTTATCGGGTGGTGGCGGGGTAGGGCCGATGTTCAGGAACAGGTCTCGCCATGCTGGAAGTCCGCTGGTATGCGTGAGCAGATGGCGAAACGTAATCGTTGTCGGGTCAACGGTGCCGCTGCTGGTGGCGGGTTCGCGCTCCAACGTATGCGGATTCTGACCACCTTCAATCGGGCGGGGGCCATCCCCTGCAAATTCAGGAATCACATTGATGATTGGATCATCAAGGGCAACGTTCCCGCGTGCGACCTGCATCAAGAATCCGGTGGTTGTATATAGCTTTGTCACCGAAGCGAGGTCGAACAGTGTATCGTTGAGGACCGGGCGCATATGTGTTTGTGGGTCGATATACCCGTAAGCACGCTCTGCGATGAGATCACCGTGTAGAAAAACTGCCAGTGATATCGCCGGGGCTGTGGTCTCTAACTGATCGAGGATAAGGCGTTCGACATCGGCATATGTTCCCATGTGACGATTGATCCTTTCGGCGGGCTGCGTCAATCTCCTCCCTATGATAGCGGTGTTCTGTGTGGCGTCAAAAACCCCCTGAAGCTGAAAGGTGAGTGAACGTCTTTTCGTGTTTAAGCAAAGTGCATACGCAGGGTCAATATTGCGAGTTTTGCGCATTTGTGAGTTGTTGTGACCCATTCTAGCCCTTTACAGGCTAAACACATTTGTGCTATCATGTGCAAGTTGCCCATTGCGGGTTGTGCATGATTTGTGAGCGCTTGACGTGCTCACGACTGAACTTGACTCCGGGGAGGAGATTCGTACTGTGTCTGTTTCATCACCTGTACAGTCCGATTTTGACATGCGCGTTGCTGTCACCGGTAATCGCTGGCTCGGCATCTGGCGGCTGTCGAATGGATTTCGCGTGCTTTATGCCGGGGCGGGTTTGAGTCTCGCTGTTTCCACACTTGCGCGGACTACGTCATTATTGCTTATCGGTTACTTTGTCGATGATGTTCTGCCGGGGGACAATGTAGCCCAGGTCGTACCCTTGATCGCGCTCGGTTTTGTGTTGCTGGCAATGGTGCAGGGCGCATTCGCATTTTTGAGTGGTCGCTGGGCGGCGCAGACCTCTGAAGGACTGGCGCTTCGTTTGCGTGACTTTCTTTACGATCATGTGCAACGTCTCACTTACACCTACCACGACAACATGCAGACTGGCGAACTGCTACAGCGCTGTACCTCGGATATCGACGCGGTACGGCGTTTTTTTGCGGAACAGAGCATCGGTGTGGTGCGCATTCTGGTGATGTTCTTCGTCAACTTTGCTGTCATTCTAACGATTGATGTGCGGTTGGCCTTCCTCTCGGTAATGATTATCCCGCTGGTTGTGCTGGTATCACTGTTTTTCTTCAAGCGCATCTCGGATAAATACGAGGCGTTTCAGAATCAAGAGGCGAAGCTATCTACGCGCATTCAGGAGACGCTGACCGGGGTTCGCGTGGTGCGAGCATTTGCACGCCAGCAATACGAGATTGACAAGTTCGAGGTCGATAATCACGGGCAGTTCGAGAAAGGCCGCGAGCTATCGATGATGCACGCGTACTTCTGGCCCGTCACCGATCTCATCACCGGCTTCCAGTTATTGTTCGGCTACTTTGTGGGTGCGCTGATGGTCATCAGCGGCGATATTACGCTGGGTAGCTATGTCGCGTATATTGGCATGGTCGTGTTGATCATCTATCCCATGCGTGACCTGGGTCGCCTCATTGCGCAGACCTCGACCGGGCTGGTTTCGTTCGACCGCGTGATGGGCATCGTCAAAGAAGGGCGCGAAGAACTTGGCGAGGAGGCCACATCACCCGTCAACACGCTTCATGGTGACATCGTTTTCGATGGCGTTAACTTTCAATACGATGACGAGCATCCTGTGTTGGAAGACGTGAGTTTCACGATCAAAGCCGGACAAACGGTCGCCCTCCTCGGTGCAACAGGTTCCGGCAAGACCTCGCTCGTGAATCTGCTGCCGCGCTTCTACGAATACAATTCCGGTAGCATCACGCTCGATGGCGTCGAACTGAACGAGTATCCGCGCCAGTTTTTGCGCCAGAACATCGGCGTTGTAGAACAGGAACCGTTCCTGTTCTCGCGCACCCTCCGCGAAAACATCGCCTTCGGGGTCGGACGCGAGGTCAGTGACGAAGAAATCGAGCGTGCAGCGCACGCTGCGGCGATTCATGAAGTCATCGAGTCATTTCCTGAAGGCTACGATACGCTGGTCGGCGAGCGCGGTGTAACTTTATCTGGTGGGCAGAAGCAGCGTACCGTGCTGGCGCGTACACTACTCAAGAATCCGCGAATTCTGATTCTCGACGATGCAACCTCGTCGGTCGATACCGAGACAGAATCGCATATTCGCAACGCCCTGCGCGGGATGATGGATCAGCGCACAACATTTATCATTGCCCATCGCATCACGACGGTTATGCACGCGGATCTGATATTGGTGTTCGATCATGGCAAAATCGTGCAAATGGGCAAGCATGACGAATTGGTCAAGCAGCCGGGGATTTACCGGCGTACCTATGATATGCAATCAAGGATCGAATCCGAACTCGAAAGGGAGATCGAAAGTGCCTGAGGAAATCGGCTTCGAAGAAGAGGAATTTACCACGCAGTTTAACGGCGCGACCGTTATGCGGATCGCGGCACAACTGCGCCCTCACTGGCGATGGGTCGCGGGGTTTCTGGCGGCGATTGCGGTCGTCGCATTCACCGAGTCGTTTTTCAATCTACTGACGAAACGGCTCATTGATGACGGTATCCTGGGCGGAAATGGCGGACTACGTGAGCTGTTCGGCGGGTTGAATGGGCTGGATACGCTTCAGGCGCTGTTCATCGGTCCGAACGACGCGATTGTGCGTGAGGTGCTGATGGTTTTTGTCGCCATCACGACTTTGCAGGCAGCGATGGTGTTCGCGTTCATCTACCTGACAGATATTCTCGGTCATCGCGTGCAGTACGATTTGCGCAAGAAGATGTTTGCAAACCTGCAAGACCTGTCGCTGTCGTACTACGATAAGACGCCCGTTGGCTGGATCATGTCGCGCATGACTTCCGATGCAGGACGCATCTCTGATCTGGTGACATGGGGTTTGCTAGACATCACCTGGGCGGTGCTGTCGGTGCTGGCATCCGTCATCTTCATGCTGACGATCAACTGGCAATTGACGCTGGTTGTATTGGTACTGGTCCCTATGCTGGCGGCAGTGGCGATCTGGTTTAAGCAGAAGATTCTGGTGGAGTTTCGTTTATCGCGCAAAATCAATTCTAAGATTACAGGCGCGTACAACGAGAATATCACCGGTGTGCGCGTGGTCAAGGCGCTGAACCGCGAGCAGCGGAATCTCGAAGAGTTCGGTGATCTGACGCAGGGAATGTATCGCGCTTCTTTTAAGGTGGCGTGGCTGTCGGCGTTGTTTCTTCCAGCCGTGCAGATTCTGAGCGCGTTTGCGATCGGTGCAATTGTCTGGTACGGCGGGTTGAACATTGGCACAATCGGCGGTTTGACCGTCGGTGGCTTGCAGGCGTTTATTGGCTATGTGACGTTCATGCTATGGCCCGTGCAGGACCTCGCCCGTGTATATGCACAGATGCAGCAGTCTGTCGCTTCGGCAGAGCGTGTATTCTCGCTGATAGACGCGGAAGCAGATTTGGTCGATCATCCTGACGCGACTGATCCGGGCACCATTCGCGGCGACATCGTTTTCGATCATGTGGACTTCTACTACGAAGAGAACAAGCCCGTGTTGCAGGATTTCAACCTGCGCATCAAACAGGGAGAAACCGTCGCGCTGGTCGGCCCGACCGGACATGGTAAAAGCACGATTGTGAATCTGCTGTGTCGCTTCTATGAGCCGAAAGGTGGCAAAGTCACGATTGGTGGGCAGGACTATACAACGATGCCGATGCACGCCATTCACTCGCGGATTGGTATGGTGCTGCAAACACCGCATCTGTTCTCCGGCACCATCAACGAGAACATCCGTTATGGTCGGTTGGACGCAACAGACGCGGAAATCGTCAATGCGGCGAAGATGGCAGGTGCGCACGAGTTCATCATGGAACTCGACAACGGCTATGAAGAGCAGGTTGGTGAAGGTGGCGTGCTGCTATCGGTTGGTCAGAAGCAGTTAATCAGTCTGGCACGGGCGATCCTCAGTCAGCCGGAACTGCTGGTGATGGATGAAGCGACAAGCTCGGTCGATACGCTGACCGAGGCGCTCATCCAGCAGGGGATGGAGAACTTGATGAGCGGTCGCACCAGTTTTGTGATCGCACATCGACTTTCAACCATCAAACGTGCAGATCGTATCGTAGTCATCGAACACGGCAAAATCGCCGAGATGGGCACTCACACCGAACTGCTGCGCCAGAAGGGACACTACTACCAATTATATACCAACCAGTTCCGCGACGAACTGACGAAGAAGTACGACGACATCGAAGACGCGGAGAGTGCGCAAAGCATCCCCGCATAATGACGATTGGCTCATTGTGTTATGCCTCACTCTTTGAGTGGGGCATTTTCATGTCCGCGTCAGTCTCTTATCAAAATTCTGATCATTTAACGGTATCCTGAAATTAGACACGTTGTCACACAATGATAAGGGGGAAATCGTGCCGGGGGAATGTCGCTGGGACGATGAGAACGAGAAAACGATCCTGCTACATATCTACAGCGGTGATGTGGTGCTGCAAGACTATTTCACGATGACAGATCGCTCAAAAGAGATGATGGAGTCGGTTTCGCACACCGTTCACACGATTATGGACCGGACGGCGGCGATTTCGCAGCCTGCTGGCATATCTGCCGCACTGCGCTACGCCAACAAGAATATGTCGCATAATCAGGGATTGCGACTTATTGTTGGCGGCAACCGCTTCACGCGATTAATGGTCGATATTGGGCATATGGTTGCGCCCAATCTGGTCAGTGAAGTTTATTTTGCGGATTCGCTGCAAGAAGCACGTGCATTGATCGCCGAGAAGGGCGTGACATAATTACGACAATCCGGTTAGTTAGCTCAAACTTAAGCATATTAAGATTAGGTGTTTGATATGATAGATGTATCAGTTTAATGACATATTATGGGGGCTTCATGCGCAAAATATCGATATTGTTGGTAGCGGTCATGCTGTTGGTATTGGCAGGCACTTCCAGCGCTCAGGACGATGCGCTCCGCGTCTGTGGCGGTCTTTCGGAGGCAGACTGTACGCTATTCTGGGACGCCGTCAACGGCATACAGACAATGGAAGGCATTCGCATTGCATTCGATCTGTCGATGGACATGACGACAGATGGTATAGCCTCATCCATGCAGTTGCATGGCGATGTTGCCTATGACATGTCTGCGATGGCGAATTTGGCGGATGGTCAAGCGCTGTCGATGGACGATATGATGCGCTATCTGGAGGAGATCAAACTTGATCTTGATCTCATGCTGGAAATGTCAGAAGACTTAACGATGGGCATGGATTTTGACTCAGTTCAGCTACAATTCATTCTGGTCGATGGCTTCGGTTATTTGAACCTTGATACCCTTGCACCGTTGATGGGCGAGACAGGCGGTAGTCCGTTTATGCAGGGCTGGATGGGCCTCGATATGATCGGATTTTTGGATATGATGCTGCGTTCTGATCCGGTGCTTGCGATCGAGTTGGAAAAGCAGTTACAAGCCCTGAGCGTTGGGCAAATGAACCCGCTGTTCCCCGACGGTCGAACCGCAGAAGATGTCATGGACGAATACTACCAGTACAAGCGCCTTGCAGATCAAGACGGCGAAGCGCTTTTCACCACAGAGATCGACTTCGCCGGGTACCTCAACGATCCGGCGTTTATCGAAATGATGGAAGAATCCAATGAGATTACGGGATTATCTTCCAGTGACGCCGAATTCGATCTAGGTTTGGATGTGCTGACCGCTATCTTTGAAACGGTCACCTATAAAGTACTATACAGGGTCGGTATGGACGACGGGTACTTGCATGGTGTTGACCTGTCAATGAACATGGATATGGCGGCGATGAGTGATGTCATGGGC
>DAOTXA010000083.1:0-2664 GCA_034435595.1 Anaerolineae bacterium
CTGATGGCCCATGCGAAGGTCCGGGCGGCAGGCCAGGCAATGACCAACCCTATCAAGGCGGCGATCACGATGAGTTCCGTGTCGCTGACCTCGGCGGTTCCGGCGACTTCGCGCCCGAATAAGAACACCAGTGTAAACAGCACATCCGCCAGTAGCAAAAACACCGCGCCAGCCGCGATGAGGGTCGCCCGGTCACGGATTTGACGCGCCCACAATCCGCCGATGATTGGCGAAATAACGAAGAAAAGCACCACAACACCCATTATGGCAACGCTGGCGGCCTCACCCATATCGAAAATAGTTCCCAAAAATTCCATGATTTGCCCCGACACGTGTGCTTTTAGTCACATTTTACATGTGAATCAGACAATATTCGTGTATAATTGCGACAGGTTAAATTTTTTATCGGCAAAAATAATAAAGTTTGTGAAAAATTCATTCTAAAGATATGTATAAAACCTTAACTCAAATTGCTTGAATTCCTGGGCGTTTGGGGCAAAATTAAAATTTAACAATCATTTGTGCATGGTAGCGTTTCCATTATTATGCAGTTGGCACATATAATAAGGTAAAGGTAAGCGATGTATTTTTACTCGTATACGCCAAACGCTAGCCATCACTTGATGGTGTGATAGTGCGGTAGAATATGACAACAATTCTCATTCTCGAAGATGATCCGGGTAGTGCGCAGCTTCTCAAGGCGGCGCTTGATCCACTGGTACACAAGCTGTTCTTAGCCAGAACAGGTGATGAAGCGCTGGACATTGTCCACAAGCGCAATCCCTCGCTGGTCATTGCAGATTTACGCCTGCCGGGGCGTCATACGGGGTGGGATGTCATTGCGGAGATTCGTGGTAACCGCCGAATTCAGCAAATGCCGATCATTGTGACTTCGGTCGAAGTTGATCCTACCGACCGCCAGCGTGCCTTCGATGCAGGCTGCGATCTCTTCTTCCCAAAACCCTTCAATATCCACGAATTGCGCGAAACCGTGCGCGGCTACCTGATTTAATTCAGGTAGATTGCGGGCCTGAATTCTCGTGATTCATCACATTCTTTGCGTCAAAAGCCATACTACGACAACGCAGCGAGAATGCGTCCGGCGGCCTGCGCAGATTGCGCCATACGCCGGTCGAGCGCGGGCGGACCGTCTGCGCTGGCGAGATAGTCGTTGCCAGTGAGCACGACCCCCGGCGGCAACAGGCTTTCGACGCGCTGCATGGTTGCGGCGTGCGTGTCGTCCACCCACATGATCGGATCGGCTTCCGACCAGTAGGCGACATGTTCCGCCAGGGGGTTCTGAGGCCAGCCCATCAGTGCCGACAGTTCACCGACCAGATCGGGCGGCACGCCTTTGTCGGCGTCGAAGCGAATGCCCGCCTGCACCAGCACGCAATCGTCCGGCACGCGCCTGCTATCCTGTGTGTAATGCAGCGTCGTGATCGGATACCCGGCGGGTGGTTCGTCCGGCAGATTGCCGAGATCGGCACGCTTATAGCCGAGTGATACGCGGGCGATGCTGTCGTAGCGATACTCGCGCAGCAGATAGGCCGCTTCCGGGACGAGGGTGTGCAGCATTCGCTCGCTGTGACGGGCCGGGGCCGCGATGACGAGGGCACGCGCATCCAATACTATGCCGTTTTCCATGCAAATTGAGAAGCGCTTCTCACCGTTTGCCGCTTCCATAATACCCAGTGTACTGACCGCCATGCGGCGCATTACCGGGGCGGTGATCTTCGCCGCCAGCGCATCGACCAACGCACCCGTTCCCTGTGCAAACCCGTAATAGGTGGCGTCGGGCAGATGCACCGGGAAGGTCGCGTCTTGCAGGCCCAGTCCGTTCAGGTAGCGTGCCAGCCACGCCGGGTCATGGACCGGGTGCAGCATCGCGCCGGAATCCACGCGAAAGCCTTCGATCTGGTGCGTTTCTGCCGCGCCGCCGAAGCGCCGTTTCACTTCAATTAGCGTATAGGGAACCTGCGCTTGTTCCAGTACCAGCGCCGCCACCAATCCGCTGATGCCGCCGCCGATGACGACCACGTCCCGCATAGGTTTTCCGTCCTATTTTTCCCGAAATTTTCGTTTGTGTGATTGTACCTTAACGCTTTCTGCTTGTCCTTGCCGGAAAACCGCCTCTATACTGGACTGTAAATCATCCGTATTCGTTATCTGCGGTGAAATCATTATGCAAAACGTGTTGAGTCCGGTTGCACTGGCGTTAAAGAAGGGCGATAAAGCCGCTGCCCGTCGCCTGTTATCCCCTATCCTTAAAGACAATTGTTGCGAGGCCGATGCCTGGTATCTGGCGGCGCACGCCACCGACGACACCTCACGCCAGATTATGTTTTTGAAGAAGGCGCTTTCGTTCGACGAATGGCACGCCAAAGCCAACCGCATGTTAAGCCAACTGGAAGAACCGCCGCCGCTGAATGACCGTCCGCAGGCTGTGGTGCAAACGGTCGAAACAGTCGCGCCGCTGCTGGACGAAGCGCCGGCAACGGCGAAATTGCCGACGCTCTCACCGCACGACTTCTTGAGCGAGCCGGAATTCCAGCGGGCAAATGATAATGATGTAGATGAGCATGAAGCACTTGACGCAATGACGAGTACCGACATACTCGCTATTAAGCCGCTGAAGAAGAAAAAGCCGCGTCTCGGACGGCG
>DAOTXA010000084.1:0-9528 GCA_034435595.1 Anaerolineae bacterium
CTGGTTTTGCCGACGCCGGATGGTCCGGTAAAGGCGGAAATTTTACCGTGTAATTCCTTGCGTAGTTCTTCGAGTCCATCGCCCTTGGTGGCGCTGGTATAGATGACCGTGTAGCCCATTTGCTCGTAGGGCTGGAAGATGTCCTTGATGTTGGTGGGGTCTTCGAGGTCGATCTTATTGGCGACGATAACGAGGTCTTCGATGCCCGCCTGTTCGCCCGCGACAAGGAAGCGGTCGAGCATCCGCAAATTAGGGGTAGGTTGGGCGGCGGCAAACACTAGAAAAATGGCGTCGGCGTTGGCAATGATGACATGCTCGCGTTCGGCGTCCCCGCCCCCGCGATTGCCTTCAGTACGGGCGGCCTTTGCCAGAACACTGTGCCGTTCTTCTACCGATTCGATGACTCCTTTCAGTCCGCTTTCGTCGTTTTCGAGCACCGTAATCGTGACGCAGTCGCCAATGGCGGCAATATCACTGGATTGGGCGTCCTTCATCAGGCTGCCGCGCAAAGTGCACATGTAGACGGTGGTATCGGCGGTTTCTACCCAGAAGAAGCCACTTTGCTCCTTAACGACGAGTCCTTCTAAAAATGACGGTTCATTCACAAAGGCAATCCTTCCCACGCTAGGGTGTAGACGAACTAGAGAGAACGAACACAATCCGCCAGCCGTTTGCTGGTGTTGATCGTGCCGAATTCAGTTTTGAATGTTGGTTGAAATAAAGCTTTGAGGCCGCGCTTCGCGGAATGATTCTGTGAATCCGCAGCTTCCCGCATACTCCCACCATCCAAGTATAACCGAAAAACCTATGAAAAGACCAGAAAAACCTTAGAAAATCAGCGGGAATGCTATGGTTGGTCGGATTTTATGCTCGTTGTGTGACAGATGTCCTGTAAAATGATTCTGACTGGCAAAACTACGACTTGTTAAGGAACACGGCGGCATTTCACATCCGCCAGGTGTTGAGAGGTTATATTTTGAGCGAAAACAAAGACAAGCAGCAGGAACATATCGACGGCGAAAGCGCCCCGGTGGAAGAGGTTGTCGAAGACATGAAAAAAGCCGAGTCGCACTCCAGTGACGAAGTGTTCTCGGTCCCGTCCGGGTTGGTGAACACGGTGCTGGTGGCGGTGCTGTCGCTGGTGGCAGGGATCGCTATTGGCGCGGTCGCGTTCGGTGGCGGCGACGGCCTGAACGAGACACAGCTTCGCACGATTTTGCGCGAGCAGTTGAGTGAGGTCGGTAGCTTTAGCGCCAGTCCGTCAACCGGGGGTGGTACAAACGTCAATTATCTGGGGGACGACGATGCGTTTATCGGCCCGGCAGATGCCCCGGTGACCATTGTCGAATTTAGCGATTTTCTGTGTTCGTTTTGCGGGCGTCATTTTGAGCAAACGCTGACGCCGATCCTCGAACGCTACGACGGCTACGTGCGCTATGTCTACCGCGATAATCCTGGTGTAGGCGGGCAGGCGGCGGTGATGTCGGCGATGGGCGCGGAGTGTGCGGCGGATCAAAGCGCCGAGCAGTTCTGGGAATATCACGAGATACTGTTCAGCAATCAGGGAGCGCTCGGTTCCAGTGATTTGCGCGGGGTGTTGATCGGCTTCGCAAATGATGTCGGGCTGGATTTGGACGAGTTCACGGCTTGCTTCGACGAGCAGCGCCACATTGATGACATTCGCCTGGATGCGTTGGATGCGCAGAGCATCGGTGCGAACGGAACCCCGGCGTTTTATATCAACGGGTATTTTCTGAGTGGTGCGCGTGACTTCCAGACTTTCACGGATGTGATCGACCGTGCGTTGCGTGCCGAGGGCATTGACCCGGCGGACATTTAAGCGACAGATAGAAGGATAAAGGCGCAAGGCGTAAAATCGAGCGCCTTGTGCCTTTCTGAGAAGACCATCCTCAAGGTCGTGCATGACATTGACTCAAGACAACGGTCCGATTGACGAACTGCCGGAAAGCTATATTGAAGCCGAGCATCTGGTGCTGACGAAAGCGGGGATGTTGTTCTGGCTAAATGTGCTTTCGCTGCTGTTGATCGTACCCTTCTTCATTTTGATGGTAGTGTGGTCCGGTCTGGTGGTAGAAGTGCGCGGACCGTTCCCCAGTGAGGTGCTGGCCTCAGTTCCGGTGTGGGTGTACTGGATCGCTACGTTTATGGTGCTGCCATTGCATGAACTCGTACATGGTCTGGCGATTCGATGGGCGGGGCACAAGCCGCGCTATGGGTGGAAGACCTTCGGGGTCGGTCCACTGCGCGTGCCGCTGGCGCTGTTTGCCACGGCGGACGGCGCGTACTTTCGGCGTGACGAGTTTTTGATCATCGCACTTGCGCCGCTGGTGGTCATCACACTGGCGGGGTTAATACTGGTTCCGGTTGTGCCGGATGTGATTGGCATTTACGTATCGGTGGCGGTGATGTTGAATGGTGGCGGTGCGATTGGTGACATCTGGATGAGTGTGGTTTGTCTGGGGTATCCACGCAGTGCGCTGGTCAAAGACGAGGCCGATAGTATCCGTGTGTATGTGGGGCCGAACAAGTCGTAAGAAGGCGAAAATCCCACCAGAGGAGGGATTTTCTCGATAAATGCTGAATGATTGTCGTGCCGTGATGCTAGAATTGAGCGATAATGTTCTGGTACAAGTTTGAAATCGCAGGCCCAAGTATGAACAACATAGCCAGGACAACGACACCGACCAGAATAATAATGAGCGCGTATTCGACAAGGCCCTGACCGACTTCCAAATCTTCGGATTGTCGTGTGCTGTTCCCTGGCGATTGCACCCCCGTGTGGTTGAACATGTCTCTCAACCAGTTTAAGAACGCGTGAAAAACCATTGTTTACCCCCGATGGTTTGCTACGTGTTGGCTTCGCTGTGCAAATCTCCCAGCGGAATTAACCACATTACGCAGCACGGATGATTTGTCTCAATAAACAATGAACCGAGACTTAATCACTATGGATTTTACCACAGCTATCGAAGTCGTTACAATAAATAAACAAGTGTTGCCCACAAAATTCTAACATCTGTGACCATCTTTTGTTAACTGTGGGGCCGGTAAACGTTGATTGGCGTGGGGTAAGTCTACAGGTACAATAAATGATCTAAGGACAGTGCGTTGTGACATACGTGCTTCGCCAACCATTTTCATCTCAAGTCAAGTGATCGGACTGTACCGTGGTTAGCCACAGCCGACCCAAGCCTGCGACCGAGTCGGCGGACGGGATGCGTCCCGTCAACTTGCGTACCGATCTCGCGCCATTGGCTAATTTAATCGAACTCGTTTTTGCTGATAGCATGGATAGCAGCGGTCGTGCGGCCCTGCGTGAGATGCGCTATTTGAGTAAGCTGGGTATGGGCTTGCCGGTGATTTCGCGCATGAACGAGCTGGCGATGGGCATCAGCCTGGGCTATGTGTGGATGTCTGGCGGGCAATTGGTCGGCAATGTATCCGTGTATCCGGCGGATTGGCCTCGTGAGTTGGGCAGCACGTGGATTATCGCCAATGTTGGTGTGCATCCCGATCACCAGCGACGCGGTATCGCACGCCAGTTGATGCAGGCGAGCATGGATATGATTCGCGGTAAGCACGGCAGACGGGCAATTTTACAGGTCGATGTCAAAAATCACCCGGCACGCCAATTGTATCGCAACCTCGGTTTTGTTGAGGAACGGGCGTTTACGACATGGCGGCGCGTATCATCATCTTTCGTGCCAGAAGCCGCTGCCAACGATGTGCTGATTACCCGTCGTCGGCGTGGAGATTGGCGTGAGGAATTTGAGTTGGCGCGTGAAATGCGTCCTGCCGAGCGTGGGGGCATTGGCTGGCTGCGCCCCTTGCATCCGAACACCTTCAAGCAGGGTGTCTGGAAGACCTTTGGGGATTGGCTCAATCTGCGTAGTACCGAGCATCTGGTGATTCGTGATGAGGCGGATGAGATCGCGGCGGCCCTGTGGGTGACGAGTGCGGTCGCTACACGCACGCGGCTGACGTTGCTGTGTAAGGCGCAATATCGCGGTCTTTACGATGATTTGCTGATTAACACGGCGATTCGCCGCTTCGGACGCAACCCAATTGTGATTGAACATCCTAACGACGAGACATTGACGGGCGGCGTACTGGAACGCTATCGCTTCGTGCAGCAGCGCAACGTCGTCCATATGCGCTGGGATGCGCGGTGATTTGCGAACTTTGTGTAGGAAAATGTTGATATGTCGGAGCGACTGAATCCATCGCCCCGACAGAATTATTCCCCTAACTGAACTTCTCCGGGTAGACTTCTTTGGCGAGTGCTTCTTCCTGCTCGATCATGCCACGCAGGGTTTCGAGGCCCTTCTGCCAGAAGTTCGGATCGTTGAGATCAACACCGACTTTGGCGAGGATATTGTGAGGCCAGTCGCCATCTCCGGCGGCGAGAACTTCCACGTATTCCGGCGCGAAGGAATCGCCCCGCTCCTGATACAGCGTCCACAGCGCGAGTACGAGCAGTTCCCCAAATGAGTAGGCGTAGACGTAACCGGGCGCTTGCAGGAAGTGCGGCACATAGCTCCACCACTGCGCATAGTTGTCGGTCATGGTGACGCTATCGCCAAACATGGCCTTCTGCGTCTCCATCCACATGTCGTTAAGTTGCTCGGTGGTCAGTTCGCCCAATTCGCGGCGACCGTTGTGCATCTTGTCCTCGAAGCGGTTCATGGAAATCTGGCGGTAGACCGTCGCAAACGTGCCTTCGATCTTTTCCACCAGCATAGCAAGGCGGACTTCGGGGTCTTCTTCGCGCTTCATCAGATCGCTAAACACGAGCATTTCCGCGAAGGTGGATGCCATTTCAGCGGTTGTGAGCGGGGTCCACAGGCCGAGGATGCCCTGCGCTTCGGCAGATAGATAGGAGTGGATGCCGTGACCGAGTTCATGGGCCAGCGTGCTGACATCATTGGCGTCTCCCTGATAGTTCAGGAACACGTAGGGGTTATCGGACGGCACATTCGGATTGCAGTAGGCTCCGCCGCGTTTGCTGGGTGCGGGCGGTGCGTCAATCCAATTCTCGTCAAAGAACTTCTGCGCGATTTCGCCAATGCGCTGGTCAAAGGCATAGAAGGCATTGAGGACGATCTCGCGGGCTTCCTCCCACGTATAGAATTTCTCGCTTTGTTTGATGGGCAGGGGGGCATATCGGTCATAGTCGTAGAGTTCGTCCAGGCCCATGATCTCGCGTTTGAGGTTGTAGTGGCGGGCGACCAGATCATAGTTGCTGGTGACGGCTTCGACCAGTGCTTCTACGACTGAGTCGGCGGATTTGTTGCTGAGGTTGCGCGAGGACACCCACGAGTCGTATCCGCGACGGCGATCGTTGGAGGCTTTGTCGGCGGCGAGGACGTTGAAGATATACGTCAGTTCCATCTTCTTGTCTTGCAGGCCGTCGGTCAGGATTTGCTGGGCCTTCTTGCGCACATCACGGTCGGCGTCACGCATCTTGACCAGAATTCGTGACATATTGACTTCTTCGCCGTCCCAGTCAAAGCGCATAGCGCTGGTCAACTGCTCGAAGAAACGGCTCCATGCCTCGCGCCCGGTGACGCTTTTTTCCATGAGCAGTTGTTCTTCGGCTTCGCTCAACTGGAAGGGCTTAAAGCGGCGTTCAGCTTCGAGATAATGGCGGTACTTCGCCAGTTCCGGGGTGTTGAGCAGGGCTTGCGCTTTGTCATCGTCCAGGGCGTTCCATTCTAGCTCGAAGAACACCATCTTCTGACCAAGTTGTGCGCCATGTTCGGTGAGCTTCTGGATCAGCGCACCGCGTGCGGGATCGGCGGTGTCGGTGGAATAGGTCATACTGGCAAAACCTTGCAGTCGCCCCATAGCGTCGTATAGGGTTTCAACGGTTTGCATAGCCTCCACCAGTTCCGCCGTGCTGAGTTCAGAGACACGCCCGCGATATTTTTCTGCGAAGGCATCGATATCAGCGTCGATTTGCTTCATATCCGCTTCGATCTTAGGATCATCCACGCCCGCATAAAGGCTGGTCAGGTCCCAATGGACGTTTTCGGCTCCGGTAAGGCGTTTCTCTTCGGCGACAGGTGCATCAGTCATATGTGTTTATCCTTTTGAAATTGTTTTGAACGTTCGTATCTTATCAAGTTGAGTTGAAGAATTCAATGCGAATCCGGGCAGGGATTTTATTGTTTATGCCCTGCTCGGTAGATGCAAATTTTGCTGTGCGGCCTGGCCTTTTTAGCCCTTTACCCCTCAATAAAGAGTTCGCCGTTTTCTTCAACGACGGTAAATGCCTGTACCGGGGTGGGTTGTTTGCCCATAGCGATGATCTTCCCGGCCCAACTCGGCATTTTGATGCCCATCGCGCCGCTGACCCAGTCTTTGTTTTCGCCCGTACACATATCGAATTTGCTATTGTGGAAGGGGCAGGTAATGGTGCCGTTCTCGACCTTACCGCCTGCCAGCGGTAGATTCAGATGCGGGCATTTGTTGAGTACGGCGCAATAGTCATCCCCGACTTTGGCGACGACAATATCTTGCCCGTTGAACTTGACCGTTTTCTTGCTGCCGAATTCCGATGCTTTGCCGATGGATACGCGCTCTGTCATAGTGTGGCCTCCCGAATACTGCCAAACGTTATGTTGAGTCTAGCGTGTGTGGATTAAATTGAGACTAACCCCACATGGGAAACTGCTGCGGTTCCTGTTTTCGAGGGCTGCGAATGCTGGCATAATAGGGGCGCTTTGAATGAGACGAAGGGTATAGACAATACATGGCGAAGAAAATCGCAGTGCTGACAAGCGGCGGTGATGCGCCGGGGATGAATGCGGCGATTCGTGCGGTGACACGGATGAGTATCAACAATGGCTGGCAAGTGATCGGTGTGAGCCAGGGGTATCGTGGTCTGGTGGATGGCGATTTTATTCCGCTGGACCGGCGTGCGGTCGGCGGCATCATTCAAATGGGTGGAACCTTCCTCGGCAGTGCCCGCTGCGAGGAATTCAAGACCGAGGAAGGGCAGTTGACCGCACTCAGGAACCTGGAGGCTGTCGGCGCGGATGCGCTGGTAGTGATTGGCGGCAACGGCTCTCAGACCGGGGCGAACGCCCTGCATCAGCGTGGTTTTCAAGTGGTCGGCGTGGCCTCGACCATCGACAACGACCTGTATGGCTCCGAGATCACGATTGGGGCAGATACAGCACTCAATATCGCGCTGGAAGCCATTGACCGCCTTAAAGTCACGGCGACCTCGCATCGGCGGGCGTTTCTGGTCGAGGTGATGGGGCGTGACTGCGGCTATCTAGCGCTGATGGCGGGGATCGCAGGCGGCGCGGAAGCGATTGTCATCCCGGAACGTGAGAATTCCCCGGCAGAAGTGGCGGATATTCTGCTGGCGGCGCATGGTCGCGGCAAAACACACGGCATTGTTGTGATTGCGGAGGGTTCGAAGTACGATGCTTCGGAAATGGAGCAGTACTTCAAAGACAACCGCGAGCAAATCGGCTTTGGTCTGCGCACAATCAAGATCGGGCATGTGCAGCGCGGCGGGACCCCCGGCGCATTCGACCGTACATTGGCGACGCGACTGGGCACGGGCGCGGTCACAGCGTTGGACGAGGGTAGGTCCGGCGTGCTAACGGGGTGGATCAAAAGCGAAATTACCTACACCCCGCTGGTCGAAATCGCGGGACGCCATCGCCCGGTGGACCCCAAACTGATCGAAATGGCGGATATTCTGGCGCAGTAAAGACATTTCTAACCACGAAGACGTGAAGGACAAAAAGAGACGCTCTTCCTAATCTTCTTTCTTCGTGGTTTATTTTTTGAATAGTGAGGCCACATGCCCGGAAAATATTATGACGAATTAGAGGTCGGCGCGGTCATTAAACACGAAACAGGCCGCACGCTGACCGAAACCGATAACCTACTCTTTAGCAGCATGACCATGAATCCGCAGCCGCTGCACATCAACGAAGATTTCGCAGCGAATACCGAATTCGGGCAGCGCATCGTCAACGGGATATTCACGCTTGGCTTGCTGGTCGGCATCACCGTCAGCGATTTGACCGCCGGAACCATCGTCGCCAACCTCGGCTATGAGAACGTCAGGCATCCCAAACCGATGTTTCACGGCGATACGCTGTACGTGGAAACCGAGGTTATCGCCAAACGAGAGAGCAAGAGTCGCCCCGATTGCGGCATTGTCACCCTGAAGCACACCGGGCGCAATCAGCATGGCGATGTGTGCATTGAGGTGACGCGGGCGGCGTTATTCTTGAAGGCGAAGGGATAAAGGTTCAATTAGACCTTGTTTCATCGGATTGTACTGCCGTGTACACTGGTTTGACTTGTACACACAAAGTATAGAAAGCGATTCTACCCATGCCCAGGATTACCGTAAAAGACGGCGAAACTTTTGAAGTCGAAACCGGAAAACGCCTGATCCTCGCCCTGCGTGACAACGATGTGGATATTCTGCATCGCTGTGGCGGATTTGCCGGATGCACGACCTGCCGAGTCAAGTTTCATGCGGGCGAGCCGGACAAAATGACCGAAGCAGAACGCGATCGTCTGGCGAATCATGAGGGCTTGCGTGGCGAGGTGCGTCTGAGTTGCCAGATTCCCTGCAACGCCGATATGATCGTCGAGCCGTTGATGTCGCTGGAAAGCACCAAGCTGGATGGTCGCGGCATCCGCCCGCAGGACAACATCACGCCTGATCCGGTGTGGGTGGATAAGCCTGAATAGTCGAAACGTAAATTCGATGCTGATGAAGTCCCCGACATGGGGACTTTTTGGTTTTCTAGTGAGTGTTTGATGTTACGATGCATGTATATCCGGTGATGGATAACGGACGGTCGTAATGCAGAAGCGCAAAGATAAGCGACAATTTGTGCCGATGCAACCGAATCGGCTAATTCTGCTAAATGTGTTCGGCGCGATGGCTATGAGTTTGGCGTTTCTGCTGTTGCCTGCGGGGATGCTGTGGGCCGGGGCAATAGGTGGCTTTGTGCTGGCGTTGACCTTGCGTGGCATGGACGAGGATTTTGGGAATTGGCGAATTCCGTATTTGACCGCAACTTGTGGGACTACTTTTGGCTTGGTAGGCACTGCGTGGACATTCGTCGTTCACAATTGGCAATTTGGTATTTTGGCTTCTCTGTGTATCTACCCGATCTGTATGATTGCCGCCCTCACTTCTGGCTTGCGCTCGTTTCGACAAATCTATGCCGTTTTACTGAGTTTATTCATCGGGTGTTGGGGTACGTTTTTCCTGGGATTGTTTGCACTCGCTTTCATCCAAGATGTTGCCGAATTCAACATACTATATATGTACCTTGCTTTAGCTCTTATTGGCCCGGTTTTAGGCGCGATCTACGGATGGTGCATGGTTGAAGCATTACATCCGCATTTAGACCATCGCGTTTTGACACGTATGGTTCCAAACGGACGTTGGTTCATCGGCGATGACGGTGAAATCGTGGTCGAGGATGAGGACGACGAAACAGACTCAGCAAAAGTTAT
>DAOTXA010000085.1:0-2579 GCA_034435595.1 Anaerolineae bacterium
GCTGAGGATTCGGAATCACGGCTGTAATCGGTACACCTACGCTGGTCGGGAATTGCGGGCGAGTTGCAGTCGCCGTTGTCGTCAATGTCGGGGACGGTGTTTGCGTCGGTGTTTGCGTGATGGTCGGCGTCAATGTAGGCGTCTTCGTTGGCGGCAAGGTTGGTGTCACAAGGACAAAATCAGCCTCTACAGTAGACACTTGCAAAGGCGAACGTACTTCACCAGTCGGTTGACTCAATACTGGGGTTGCTGTCGCAAGATTTGCCGCCTGCGTACTGGTTGAAATAGCCGTCGGCAAACCAAATAGCAAAGTCAATGTTGGCTCCGGGCTAATCTCTCCGATCAGACGCGGACCACCACCTTGATCTATGTTTGCCTGCCCGCTACATGCGGCGAATAGCAAACATAGCGCACCCCAAATTGCCGCCGGGCGAATACCCATTCTCGTTTCCTTACCCTTGACTACAAACCTTGATTGTAGTCTTTATCAAGCGCAATGCAACGAGACAATTAGTGATATCGAGTTGATATATTGTA
Source organism: Anaerolineae bacterium (assembly GCA_034435595.1). Classification (GTDB taxonomy): domain Bacteria; phylum Chloroflexota; class Anaerolineae; order Aggregatilineales; family Phototrophicaceae; genus JAVJSU01. Next base: position 538 of record DAOTXA010000085.1, read on the forward strand.
TAATTTGCATAGTTGAGCGACAATGTGAGCGATTACAGTATAAATCTACGATGATCCCACGCTCGCCAACACAAAGGTCTGAAATCGCTTAGGGGGAAAAATGGCGAATAGACGCAAAAATAAGAGCGACGCAGAAGCTCGTGCCGAACGCTTCACATGGTTCTTGCTAGTGTTGGTTTTCGGCGTAATCTATGTGATCCCAGAAGGCAACATTCCTAACTGGTTCGTTCCACTCAGTGGCGCAATCATCCTTCTCGGCTCCGGCATTTACCAGTATTTCAATCGCTGGCGCGTTAGTCCGATCACCTGGATTGCGGGAACCCTGATGGTCATGTTTTGTATGATCAATTTAAGCATTAACCCGGATCAGGATTTCCTCGGTCTTTCACTCATCGTATTCGCAATCGTGATCGGCTTTGGGGCCATCACTGGCGAGACATAATCAAAAAACAATAGTTTTGTTCGCATCACCCGCAATTATGTGTACAATCATTCCCTGATACCCGATACCACCATGAGCATAGCACTAGATTCCATGAGCGATGAACAGCCGGAACGCATTACCGTTGAAGATGTACGCAAACTCGCCTTGCCCATCGGCACACGTGTCGTTGCTGGCGACGGTCTGTTGAACCGCACTGTCAGTTGGACCACCATCATCTACCCTCTCGAAGGGGTTTTGCCGAAAACCATACAAAAGGGCGAGATTATCCTCATTGCGGCGGATGAGAATCTCGACACCCGTAGCAGTAAAGATGTTGATATTATCCGCTGGGCTGCCGATAAACAGGCAGCAGCCGTTGTCAACGGCAATACGCCATCTCCAACTAGTATTGCCGAGGCCAAAGCATATGGTATTCCGTTATTGACTCTGCCGCAAAGCAGTCGAATTCGCCTCATCGAAAAGGCAATTGTCAGCCTGTTGGTAGATCGTCGGGTTCAAATTGAACGGCGCGGTACGCAAATCTATCGCCAACTGACACAAATTTCCTCCCGTAACGAGGGAATGCCCGAACTCATCAACACAATGGCACGTCTTACCAATAAGGCCGTCATTATTCAGGACAAACGCCTGCGCGTGCTTTACAGCACTGTTCAGCCGCAGTTCATCGCCTACTGGGACGAAATAGAGACGTTCTTCAAAAAACTCGATAATCTACCAGTCGAATTTCAAGACCGTCATCGTGTGGCAGAAGTAGATCAGCAGGTTCTGCTGCAATCTTTGCCAACACCAGGACTGGCTCGTTATGTCGCACCAATCATCACCAATGAAATTGGACGTGGTTTTTTGTCCATTGTTGGACGCGACACCGACCTCGATGATATTGACTCATTGGTCGCCGAACACGGGTCCGCCGCCTGCGGCATCGAAATGGCGAAGGCAAAAGCCATCAGCGACACCGAAAAACGCTTGCGCGGCACCTTTCTTGATCGACTGCTCATCGGAGATGTCAGCCATCAGGAGGCTGTACGACAAGGCGAGCGCTTCGAACATGATATGACGCAAACCCATATCGCGATTGTGTTAAGCTGGCGTGGGGACAAAACGCCATCCACACGTCGGCTCGAAACTCTCGTCAATTCCGTCATCAATGCCCGCAAATCAAGCGCATTGGTCTGGCAGCGAGAAAAAGAAGAGGAAGTGCTGGTCTTCCATGCGACAGATAGCAAAGACCCGATTGACACATCGATGAATCTCGCACAAAGCTTTTCCGATGATATCCATCGCCAGTACCCGAATAATCGCGTTGCTATCGGATTGGGTCAACCAGCCCGTGATATCAGTGCATGGCGATCAAGTTACCGCGATGCGGTCCAGGCATTGGAACTGGCAGAACGGCTACAAACAGACGCACCACTTTACATCGGTGACCTCGGTGTCTATCAGTTGATTCTAAGTCTCTCAGACCGCGAAAAGCTATTGGCCTTCACCGAAAAAACGCTGGGACCATTACTTGAATATGATATGCGCCAACATGCTGATCTGGTGAAAACACTGGAGGCATTCTTCACCTGCCACGGCAATTTGAGCCAAACGGCTG
>DAOTXA010000086.1:0-3367 GCA_034435595.1 Anaerolineae bacterium
GAGTACGATGATCCGGCAGACATCCCACCCCTGTACGAGAAAAAGATTCTAATCACCACACCCAAACAAGCACAGCAGCACGCACTCAACCAGGCAGTTGCCGACGCATGGCAAACTGAACCCGGCAGCTTCAGTGCCAAGATCGGGAAGCTACTTACAGGCAAATTCGCACCATCCGGGAACAAGGCCAAGGACAAGCGCGACGCACTGTGGATCGAGAGCAACATTGATCCTGGCCTGAGCGTTGATGAGATACGCGAGTTTGGGCAGTGGATTGCTGATGAGCTACCAGGTCCGCCAATGTCACCTGACAAAATCCAGATGTACGTTGGCCGCTGGCGCAATCATGAGACGTCGGCTGAGCCTGTACCAGAGTCTCATGTGCCGTTTGACCCAGACAAGATGCCTAGGCGTGGTAAATACTACGATCAAGTGCATGCCCGCATGGATCAATTGCTTGAGGAGATGCTGTAATGTCCGGTTCGCAACAACATCAGACGAATACAAGTCCGCCAAACATTATTGCATTGCCGTCGATACAGGATAATTTATATAGCCAGCCAGCGGAAGAAGCCTTGATTGGCGCGGTGATTATCGACCCACAAGCGTATATCAAGGTCGCCAACAAGATTAAGCCAGCAGACTTTTTCTTGCTACGACATGGCTATATTTGGTCCGCAATCGAGCGCATCAACGCTAATGGCAATCCCATAGATATCGTAACGATAGAGGGCCAATTATCTGCTGACAAGACACTTGACTCGATTGGTGGCAGGGCATATGTGACGCAGCTCATCGCACAAACGCCAAGCTCAGTGCATGTTGATGTTTATGCAGGTATGGTTCAGCGGTTGTCGATGATCCGCAGCCTAATGGCTGCCAGCGATCAATTTAAAGGCGTAGCACTGGACCCGGACAAAAACCTGAATGAAAAAATTCAGATGATGTACGCCGAGATCCAGCGTATTGCCGCACCGCTCGCCGAGGAACAGATCGAAAACATAGCGGTATCTATCAACGCGCACATGGACGCTGTTGAGCAGGCTTATGAGAACAAATCTGCTGAACCGATGATGGGGGTCCCATCCGGCATCCGGTCTATTGATACGATGCTGAATGGTTTCCACAAGCGTAAGGTCTACGTGATTGCGGGCCGCAAGCACATGGGCAAAACGGGACTGCTCATGAGTATTGCAATGGGTGCAGCCAAGGCAGGTGCCCGTATCGCAATCTTCAATGTTGCAGACGGCAGCAAACGCGACGTTGTGAATAACCTCATCAGCATGGAGACGGGTATTGAACCGTATCGCCTAGAGCTAGGCGATATGGATAAGTTCGAGTATGAACGCTATGTCGAGGCGTGTGGTCGCCTTGCGCGACTAGGCATCTTCATACGCAGTAAGAAGGGGATGTCGCCACGAGAGATCGCCTTCGAAGCTGCTGCACTTAAGAGTGAGCATGGCCTGGACATGGTCATTATTGACTATCTTCAACGCCTCAGTGCCGGTGAACATCTGCCGCCAGCGGTGCAGAATAATAACTATATGGCAATGTCGCATGTGTCGCAGGCATTGACTAAGATGTCGTCGGATGAAGGTCCGCTCACGAACGGTTATCTTAATGTACCCATTCTTGTCGGTGCTCAGATCAACCGGGGTGGGGCGAGGCGAAAAGATAATCGTCCGACATCTGATGATATCAAAGGCTGCGGCAACATTGAGGAAGATGCGGACTGCGTGATGATCGTGCATCGCCCTGGCTACTATGATCGTAATTGCGATAACCCGGATATTACTGAGGTCATCGTTGAGAAGAACAAGATCACCCGGCAGTTAGGGTTGATTGAGTGCAAAACCTCACAGGCTACGGCACGATTCTACGATGTAGATACACCGTTTTAAATGAATCGAAAACCCCCTGAATACCCAGGGGGTCTGTACATTCATAGTGGGGGCTGAATCCCACATGCACTTAAATTTTAGCAGACTCCGGCGGGAGCGTCAATCTTCGTCGTCGGGGTCAACCTGGACCATGCGCAGCACCCGCGCTACATCCTCTGGTTTCGTGGGGTCCAATCCTACACTCAGCAAAATCTTCGCTAACGTATCGGCCACAACGTAATCGCGCTTGGAATTATCCATCGCGTGCAGTGATTGATATGACACGCGAGACTCACGTGCCATATCGGCACGGCTAATGTCGAAGTCTTCATACAGTGACTCAAGGTCAACGATATATCGCCAACCCTGATCTTTTGATTTCGGAGGCATTATAACCCTTTCAATCGGCGAAATAAAATGGATGTATCCATCATACCTTAACGAATTTATATAGTCAACTTGATAAATACACATTGATAATTTCATATAGACTTTATATAATAGATATTATCAAGTTAACTTTGTTTTTCATATGAGAGGTGTTAAATGCCCAACCCGATTGATGAATTTTTTCCGACGCCGCGCAACGTCATTTCGAAGATGGTTAGCCAGGTAAACGGCAAGCTGGACCGGGCTAACATTCTTGAGCCAAGCGCAGGCAAGGGCGACATCGTTGATTACATCAGCGATACGCATGGCGTTAAGAAGAGCAGCATCTACACCATTGAAGCCAACCCCGACCTGCAAATGACACTGGCGGGGAAGGGGTACCGTGTCATTGACAGTGACTTTCTGGCGTTTGATGATCCGTATCACATCAACGTTATCCTCATGAACCCACCATTTAATCGCGGCGTTGATCACGCATTGAAAGCCTGGAACACCGTTGCTCCTGGCGGTACGGTGGTCTGTCTTCTAAACGCCACGAACCTGACTAATCTCCACACTGAAAAGCGGAAGCTGCTCCATAGCATCGTTCAGGATCACGGCACGATGGATATGCTTGGCCCGGTTTTCAAAGATGCCCAGCGACGTACCGATGTAGATGTGGTCATGGTCACACTGAACAAACCAGAGAAAACCAGTCTTGGCCTACTTGATGACATTTACTTTGAGAATGACATGGTTGAACAAGATGCCAAAGTTACTGCGCAGCAGCTTGCTACCGGTGATCTGGTTGAGGCGATTGTCACGCAGTACGACGCAGCCAAACGCCTGTTGAAGATGAAACACGATGTTGCGAAAGAATTCGAGTTTTATACCCAGGGTGTAATTGGCAAAGGGGAACTCATTTATCGACCTCAAAATCCACCGTCACTCAATGATGAACTGGCAGCCTTAAAAGCTGGTTTTTGGGAATACGTCTTCAAACGCACGCGCCTCGCCAGTGTGACCACCAGTGCCATGCAACAAGAGATCAAGGACCGCCAATCTAAGCAGGCCAGTATGGCATTCACCGCTGCCAACATCCGGGCAATTATTGAGGT
>DAOTXA010000087.1:0-4912 GCA_034435595.1 Anaerolineae bacterium
TCACACCGGATGGGCAGTTCGCACTCCTGAGCGCCCATTGTGTGGGTGCTTGTGGGCTGGCCCCGGTCGCAGTTGTGGATGGCGAAATCGTCAGCGGCTTGAATCCTGATAACGCGGTTGAGAGAGTACGGGAGATCATCAGCAATGGATCGTGACGAATTTGAACAGCTTCAAGAGCAGAGTCGTGCTGATGAAGCCACCTTCGCTCATCATATCAACATTTGCACTTCGTCCGGCTGTGTAGCCTCTGGCAGTGAAGCCGTCAAAAAGCAGATTACTGATGAGGTGAAAGAACGCGGTCTACAAAAGACCTGTCGCGTTACCGGGGTTGGCTGTCTCGGTTTATGTGGCGCGGGTCCAGTCCTCTCTGTTGAACCGGAGAACGTGCTTTACCAGAAGGTGAAGGCTGATGATAGTACCGATATCATTGACAATCTGGGTGAGGGTGCGGTCGAGCGCATTGAACTGCGGCAAGATAACCCCTTCTTCGCACGGCAGGAGCGGATCGTGCTGGCGAACGCGGGTCACATTAACCCTGAAGAGATTAACTCTGCCGTTGGACATGGTGCTTATTCGGCATTGCTGAAAGCGGTGCTGGATATGACGCCGACCGAGGTGCTGCGCGAGATCACGCAGAGCGGTTTGCGTGGGCGCGGTGGTGCAGGCTATCCCACCGGTTTAAAGTGGAGCACCGTCGCCAAAATGCCGTCGGACATCAAATATGTCGTTTGCAACGGCGACGAGGGCGATCCCGGCGCATTCATGGACCGCAGTATCATGGAAAGTGATCCACATCGCATTCTGGAAGGTATGGCGATCTCTGCATATGCTGTTGGCGCGACCGAGGGCTTTATTTACATCCGGGCCGAATATGGACTTGGCATAAAACGCTTGAAACGCGCAATCCGGCAGGCGGAAAAGCTGGGTGTGTTGGGCAACAACATTCTGGGATCGCCTTTTAGTTTCACAGTACAGTTGAGGCTCGGTGCAGGTGCGTTCGTATGCGGCGAAGAAACGGCGCTGATCGCATCTATCGAGGGTAAGCGTGGCAACCCGCGCCCGCGGCCTCCATATCCGGCGGAAAGCGGTTTATGGGGAAAATCCACTCTCATCAACAACGTGGAGACGCTGGCGAATATCGCCCCGATCATTGACCGGGGGGCGGACTGGTTCGCCGGGATTGGCACTGAGAAGAGTAAGGGAACCAAGGTTTTCGCGCTTTCTGGCAAGATTAACCGCGTTGGTCTGATCGAAGTACCAATGGGCATTCCCCTGCGCGAGATCATCGAAGAGATTGGCAATGGAATCCCGGATGGGCACAAGTTCAAGGCTGTGCAGACCGGCGGCCCCTCTGGTGGATGTATCCCTGTCGCACATCTGGATACCCCGGTCGATTATGAATCGCTGCGCGAATTGGGCGCGATCATGGGATCGGGCGGTATGGTGGTTATGGATGACACATCCTCAATGGTCAGTGTAGCTCGTTACTTTATGCATTTTAGTATGGAGGAGTCGTGCGGGAAGTGCATTCCCTGCCGTGTGGGTACAGCGCAAATGATCGAAATCCTCAATCGTTTTATGGACAATGTCGCTACTGAGGCTGACATTGCAATGCTTGAGGACTTGTGCGATATGGTCAGTAGCACCAGCCTGTGCGGGTTGGGGCAGTCTGCACCGAATCCGGTCATTAGTACGCTGCGCTACTTCCGCGAAGAATACGAGGAGCGACTTGCTCCTGCGCCCGAAATGGCCTTATAGGAGACTCCAATGGCTGTTAGAACATTTAAGATCAATGATATCGATGTGAGCGGGCGTGCCGACGAATCTATCCTCGACATTGCCCGTGAGAATGGCATCCCTATCCCGACACTATGCCAGCTTGACGGCCTGACCTCGGTCGGGGCGTGTCGCATGTGTCTGGTAGAAGTTGAGGGTGTACCGAAACTCCTCCCTGCCTGCGTCACAAAAGTACAGGAGGGAATGGAAGTCCACACCGATAGCGAGCGCTTGCAAAAGTACCGCCGCATGATTCTCGAAATGCTGTTTGTCGAGGGGAATCATGTGTGCGCGGTTTGCGTAGCGAATGGGAATTGTGAACTGCAAAGTCTGGCAGAACATCTGGGTGTTGATCACACGAATCTGGCGTATCGCTTTCCTGAAAAGACGGTGGACGCCTCGCACTATCGCTACGCGATTGATCACAATCGTTGCATTCTGTGTACGCGCTGTGTGCGCGTTTGCGGTGAGATCGAAAGTGCGCACGTATGGGATGTGTCTGGACGGGGCATCAAAGCGACGGTGGTTACGGACCTGAATACTCCCTGGGGTGAATCTAGCACATGCACCGAATGTGGCAAGTGTGTGCAGGTTTGCCCGACGGGTGCGCTATTCAAGAAGTCGCGGGCTGTTGGTGAAATGGTCAAAGACGTACACTTCCTGCCTTATCTTGAGACAATGCGCGAGGTGGATAATGCCTGACAAAATCACAATGGCGACAGTTTGGCTGGACGGCTGTTCCGGCTGTCATATGTCATTTCTGGATATTGACGGCGTGTTGCTTGATATTGCGGATAAGGTCGATCTGGTCTATAGCCCGTTAGTTGATAATAAAATCTTCCCTGAGATGGTTGATCTGACGATCGTAGAAGGTGGTGTAAGCAGTGTGGAGGACCGCGCCAAGATCATTAAGGTGCGCAATCATACGCGAACACTCATCTCGTTAGGAGATTGTGCGATCACGGGAAATGTCCCGGCGATGCGTAATCGTTACCCGGTCGAGGTCGTGCAAAATCGCGCCTATGTCGAAACCGCCGATATCAACGCCACACCGCCGACGACGGTTGTGCCGGAACTGCTGCCGCAGATTCAGCCGGTGCACACGGTGGTAGATGTTGATTTCTTCCTGCCGGGATGTCCACCGCCCGCCCCAATGATCCGTGATGTGCTTCTCGCCTTGCTCAACGGCGAGACACCCGAAATCTCGCCGCGATTCGGCTAGAAGTTCGTAGGAGATTATTATGTCGCAAACGATTACAATTGATCCCGTGACCCGCGTTGAGGGCCACGGCAAGATCACTATCCAACTGAACGACGCCGGAGAAGTGGCCGACGCACACTTTCATGTAACACAGCTTCGCGGATTTGAGACGTTTTCGGAGGGTCGCCCCTTCCGCGAAATGCCCGGTTTGATGGCACGCATCTGTGGCATTTGCCCGGTTAGCCATCTCGTAGCTTCGGCAAAAGCGTGTGACGAATTGCTGGCGGTACGCATCCCACGCACGGCGGTCAATCTACGTAAAATCCTGAATCTCGCGCAGATGGTGCAATCCCATGCGCTAAGTGTGTTCTACCTGTCTGCGCCTGATCTACTTATGGGCATGGACGCTGATATGAACAAGCGCAATATTCTGGGGATGCTCGAAGTCGATCCACAGTTGGCACGCAATGGCGTGCGCCTGCGCCAGTTCGGTCAGCAGGTGATTGAGCGGCTCGGTGGCAAGCGCATTCATCCGAATTGGGTGGTTGCCGGTGGCGTCAGCGATCCGCTGACACCTGCAAACCGTGATCTGATCCTCTCGGAAATTGAGGAAGTCAAGGCAATTGCGAAGGCGTCGTTGGACTGGTTTATCCCGCTGATTGACAAGTTCCGCGACGAAATCGCGGTTTTCGCCAACTTTCCGACGATGTACATGGGGCTTATCAATCCTGATGGATCGCTTGAGCATTACGACGGTATTTTGCGTATCATCGACAGCGAGGGCGAGATCGTCCGCGATATTGACCCATTCGACTATATGGACAGCATCGGCGAGGCAGTGGAAGATCACTCATACCTCAAGTCGCCGTACTATAAGCCTGCCGGGTATCCGGGTGGGGCGTATCGCGTGGGGCCGCTGGCACGGTTGAATATGGTGACCCGTGCCGGTACACCAATGGCTGACGAGGCACTCAAGGAGTACCAGTCGCTTGACTGGGCAGAGCGTCAGAGTTCATTCTACTTCCACTATACGCGTCTGATCGAAATCTTGTATGGCATCGAGAAAATTGAGGAATTGCTCAATACTCGCGACATCCTCGCCACGCATGTGCAGGCACACGCCAACGTCAATAGCTATGAAGGTGTCGGCGTCAGTGAAGCTCCGCGTGGTACATTGCTGCATCACTACAAAATTGATGAGAATGGGCTGATCACGTTTGCAAACCTGATTATCGCCACCGGACACAATAATCTGGCGATGGATCGTGGTGTGTTGCAAACTGCGCAAGCATTTATCAAAGGGGACAAGATCGAAGAGGGAATGCTCAATCGGGTGGAGGCCGTAATTCGGACCTTCGATCCGTGTCTGAGTTGCTCAACCCATGCAGTCGGTAAGATGCCCTTACACATCGAGTTGACTGCGCCTGACGGTTCGGTCGTGAATACGATTATCCGTGACTAACTCGGTCCCATGAAGTTGTTGATTGGTTATGGGAACACCCTGCGCAACGATGATGCGGCAGGCTGGCGGATTGTCGAACAGCTTACCCCGGAGTGTACAGATTCCGGGGTGAAGGCTGTTATGGCACACCAACTGCTACCGGAAATTGCCGCCACTGTCGCACAGGCGGAGGTTGCCATTTTCGTTGATGCTGCCCTTGACGGCGAACCGGGGGCGATTCGTGTCGTTGAATTGCATCCCCTTGATCATATGGAGGACGCTCACGCGCTTACCGCCGCGGGCGTCCTCTTTCTGGCGAAATCTCTGTTTGGCGATTATCCACCCGCCTATCTTGTGACCATTACCGGGGTCGATTTTGAACTTGGTGAGGTGCTGTCGCATCCGGTTGCTCGCGCTTTGCCGCAAGCCGTCGCTACCGTTCGTCGCCTACTGGCAATGAAGACGAACGCTGGTTAGGCATCTGTCGACAAATC
>DAOTXA010000088.1:0-4799 GCA_034435595.1 Anaerolineae bacterium
CGAATCCATGTTTCGACCACATCGCCACGCACGACCATGCCGTCAAAGGGCGACCACTCACATTTGGTCTTGAGGTGAGCGCGATTGATCGTATACATGGTGTCGAGGTCCACTACCGTATACGTATCTGGCGGCGCGATCACTTCAAAGATTTTGCGTGGATTGATGCTGACCAGATCAACGACCTGCTCAATGCTCAAACGGCCTTCGTGAGCGGCAGTTAGTAATAGCGGAATAGTCGTTTCCAGACCGGGCACGCCGTAGGGCGGGTTGTCCGACTGTTTCTCTGCGATGCTGTGCGGTGCATGGTCCGATTCGATGATGTCCACGACACCGGTTTGCAGCGCTTTCCACAGGGCGTCCCGGTCGCCTTTTGTCTTGAGTTCCGGTTTCATCAGACCGAAGCCCTTGAGGACGGGCAAATCATCCTGCGTCAGCCATAGATGATGCGGGCATACGCCGATGGTCACGGGTAAGCCTTCTTCTTTGGCATCACGCAAATAGCTAATTTCTTCTGTGGTGCTGATGTGCAGAAAGTGCGTTCGTTGCCCATATTTACGCACCAGTGTCAGAATTTCGAGGACGGTCGAGCCTTCCGCATGGACGGTGATCAGTTTATGCCGGGGCCATGCGGCATATAGCGCATCACGGATGGATTGATCTTCGATGAGTAGATCGCCCGTGGTCGCGTTGTTGAAGATTTTGAGTCCGCATACGTCATCAATAATTGCCGGGAACGCGTCGGCGTTGTGGGTGTTCGCGTCTTTGTCGTGCTTCGCGCCAAAGTAGACGCCATAATCGCATATGGCCTGTGTGTTGATTTCGCCCAGTTTGCGGTCGAGTGTGGGGCGGTCCACCGTAGATGGTGCAGTGTTCGGCATGTCGAACACGGCCCAGTATCCTCCGGCGACGGCGGCAGCGGTTTCGGTGGCAAAATCTGCCTTGTGCGACCAGTCCATGCCGCGCAGATGTACGTGCGGGTCCAATGGGGCGGGGATGGTGAGGCGATTCGCCATTAGACCCCCTCCACGCCGAGTACTTTTGCCAGCAGCGCCATACGAACGAACATGCCGTTTTCCATCTGCTGGAAGTAGACGGCTCGCGGGTTCTGATCAAGGATGTCGTGATCGGCGGGTGTACCCATCTCGTGTTTACGAGGCAGTGGATGCATGAGAATCACATCACGTGGCGCTTGATTCAAAACGGCGGGTGTCATGATGAAATTGTCGCGGATCGCGTCGTAATCGGCCTGCCGTGCAAAGCGTTCTTGCTGGATGCGCGTCCAGTAAATGACATCGGTTTTGTCCAGCACTTCATACAGGTCGCTTGTCTCGTGGATGGTAATGCTGTCGTGCTGGTTCAAAAAATCAATAACGGTATCTGGCATCCGTAGCGAGGGCGGTGACACAAAGCATAGTGTCGTGTTTTTCGCTTCGTAAAGCGCGATTAATTTCGCCAATGAGTGGACAGTTCGACCGTACATCAGATCACCGACCATCGTAATGGTCAGATTGTCGGGGCCGTCTTTGAGGTCGGCGATGGTGAACAGGTCCAGCAAGCCCTGTGTGGGATGCTCGCCGACGCCGTCGCCGCCGCTTATAACCGCTGCCGGGGTGTAAATTCGCTCGTTGAGGCGGTCGAGATAATAGGCGGCCTCGTAGGATGATCCCACGCTGGGGTGGCGCAATGCCATGACATCGGCATAGCATCCGGCGGCGCGGACGGTATCCGCCAGATTTTCGCCTTTGTAGACGGATGAGAACTGTACACCGTTACTCGCCATAATAACCTCGCCGCCCAGACGCCGCATTGCCGCCTGAAACGACATGTCGGTGCGGGTGCTGGCTTCGAAGAACAGACTCGCCATAATGCGCCCGGTCGCCAGCGTTGCGACCTCACGGTCATGAATGGCGACACGTTCGCGCAGTGCATGGGCGGTTTCGATCAGGCTTTCAAGGTCGCTGTGCTGGAACTGTTCGACGGTGATGATGTGCTTGCCCTTGAAGTCACCGTTGATGGCGGGCGGGGTGTAGAGGTGGCGGAACTGCTCGGTCGGTCGTGCGTCGGCTTGCGGGGTGGGCATGGGTCGATTTCTCCCTGTGGAACGCACCGTCAAACGGTGGTAAATGGTCGCAAAGCGCGTGCAATATCACTATACTTGAGGCGATTGTTAATCATATCTTATTTTCTCATTGCGGAACCAAAAGGACAAGCCCGATGGCCTATTTTGATTTGCCACTGGATCAGCTTCGCGCATATAAGCCGACGTTGACGAAACCGGATGATTTTGACAAGTTCTGGTCAGATACACTCGCTGAAGTACGCACGCATGATCTAAATCCGCGCTTTGACGCAGTGGAAAACGGACTGAAACTGGTTGAATCGTTCGACGTGACTTTCGCTGGGTATGGCGGTCAGGATGTGCGCGGATGGTTGATTCTGCCGCGTGACCGCTCCGGGCCACTACCATGTTTGGTCGAATACATCGGCTATGGTGGCGGTCGTGGATATGCCTTCGATCACCTCGTCTGGGCGAATGCTGGATACGCACATTTCATCATGGATACACGCGGGCAGGGTAGCAGTTGGCGGCGCGGCGATACGCCGGATATTCCTGACGGGGGGAATCCGTCGGTGCCGGGGTTCATGACACAGGGTATCCTTGACCCGAAAACTTACTACTATCGCCGCGTATATACGGACGCCGTTCGTGCGGTAGAAGCGGCGCGTAGCCATGACGCGGTGGATGCGTCACGAGTCATTACGACGGGCGGCAGTCAGGGCGGCGGCATCACGATTGCGACGAGTGCGCTGGTGGATGATCTCACGGCTTCTATGCCTGATGTGCCCTTCCTATGTCATTTTGATCGCGTGCTGACGCTGGTCGATACGAATCCCTATAAAGAGATTGGCAAATGGCTGCAATATCATCGTGACCAGATTAACACGGCGTACAAGACCGTCAGCTACTTCGATGGCATGAATCTGGCGACGAAAGCCAACGCCCCGGCGCTATACTCCACGGCGCTGATGGACATGATCTGCCCGCCTTCCAGCGTGTTCGCGGCGTTTAATCATCTGCCGGTGGAAAATAAGCAAATCGAAGTTTATCCCTTCAATGGGCATGAGGGCGGCGGTTCTGATCAGATGCGGGTGAAGCTCGGCTTCGTGCGCGAACTCTTTGGCTAACTTAAGAACGGATACAAACGTGATGGATATTAAGGCAGTTGCAGGGGCGATCACTGAATCTGATGCCGATACACTGATCATCTATTTACTGGAAGACAGTACCAACTTTGGCGACGCGACGAAAGCGGTAGATGATGCGGTCGGCGGCTGGTTGTCAGAACTGGTCGAAAGTGGTGAGTTCACGGGCAAATCGGGGCAGGCGGCTGTCCTGTATCCGCGTGGGACCATCACGGCAAAGCGGGTGATCGTCGTCGGACTCGGCCCGGTTGAAAAACACGGCATGGAAAGCGTGCGCCGGGGTTCGGCAGTTGGCATCAAAAAGGCGCGTGAGCTAAAGGCGGTCAATGTGGCGACCGTTACCGCTGGAACGGGCAAAGGCGGCTTGGGTATCAGCGACTCTGCACAGTCGGTGGTAGAGGGCGTACGACTCGCTTTGTACCAGTATCACGGGCAGAAATCGAGTGATGCACCGGAGAACACGCTTGCATCACTTGCAATTTTTGTGGCTGATGAAGCTGAGGCAAAGACAGGCATCGCGCAGGGCGAAGCCTTTGCCGTCGGGACGCTGACCGCACGCGAACTGGTGAATTTGCCGCCGAACATCTGCACGCCGGAACATATGGCGAATTATGCCAGCCGGATGGCGGGTGAGGTCGGCTTACACGTCGAAGTGTTGGGTCGCCAGCAGATGCAGGCGCTTAAGATGGGTGCGCTGCTTGGTGTAGCACAGGGCAGCGAGACGCCGCCGCGTTTCATTGTTCTCGAACATAATGCAGACAAAAAAGACGATCTGCCTACAGTCGTACTTGTCGGCAAGGGCGTCACCTTCGATACCGGCGGCTATACGCTTAAATCGCGTGATGGCATGATCGGTATGAAGGGCGATATGGGCGGCGGCGCGGCGGTCATTGGCGCGATGCGGACGGTTGCACTACTGAACGTTAACGCGCATGTCGTGGGCTTGATTCCGGCGGCGGATAACATGATCAGCGGCAGGGCGTACCGTCCGCAGGATGTGATTACCGCCAGCAACGGCAAGACCATCGAAATCATCAGCACGGACGCGGAAGGGCGCTTGCTGCTGGCTGACGCCCTCGTTTACGCCAAACGCTACCAGCCATCGGCGGTGGTTGATATCGCCACATTGACCGGGTCCGCATTGGGTGCACTGGGCAAAGCCGCATCGGGTCTGTTTACAGAGGATGAAGGCGTGCGTGATGTGCTGATGGCAGCAGGTGAGTCTACGCAGGAGCGTTTGTGGTCGCTGCCGATGTTCCCCGAATATGCCAGGACGCTCGAATCTCTTACAGCGGATACCAAGAACAGTGGCGGACGTTTGGGCGGTGCGAGTGTGGCAGCCTTGTTCCTGTCGAATTTCGTAGATTATCCAGTATGGGCGCACATTGACATGGCGGGCAAAGAGTTCGATCTGCCGGATATCCCCTATATACCCGCCGGGGCCAGTGGATATGGTGCGCGTTTGCTATCCGAGTTTGCGCGGCGCTGGGCAGAAAAAGAATAAGCAATCATCAACGAGGTTAAAACATGGAAATTCTTGGGATTGATATTGGCGGTTCAGGTATTAAGGGTGCTCCAGTAGATACGGAAAA
>DAOTXA010000089.1:0-10275 GCA_034435595.1 Anaerolineae bacterium
CAAGCGGAGAGGGGCATAAACCACACGACGCAATCGAATCAGCCGCCCCTACGAAAGCGCCGCTCATTATTGCAAATTACGCGGTGGGAGATACTCGCGTTATTGGGTGTGCTGGCGTTCGCCTTCGGAGTTCGAGCGTTGAATCTGGCGACGAGCCTGCAAGTGTCGATTGACGAGTACAATTTCGTCTCGGATATGGAATTGTTCTGGGATGCGCCGAACGTGCGCTTGCTGGAACCCATAACGGGTGTTGTGCCGTTCACCCGTCTGCACACCTACTGGTCATCGTGGTCGGTGGAGATCATCGGGCGAAGTTGGGCGGGATTGCGCGGCGGCAGTGTGATTATCGGCGTGCTGACCGTCGCCGGGGTGTGGCTATTCGCACGCAATGCCTTCGACCGCACGACCGGGATTATCGCCGCGTTGGTGCTGGCGGCATTCCCGCCGCACATTCACTTTAGCCGTCTGGTGCTGAACAACATTACCGATCCACTGTTCGGGCTGCTGGCGCTTGGTTTCGCGGCGCGGGGATTGCGCAGCGGGTCGCGGCTGGATTATGCGCTGTCCGGGGTGATGCTCGGTCTGACGGCATACTTTTATGAGGCGGGGCGGCTTTTCTTCCCGATTTTGATGGCGTCGTGGTTCGGCTGGTTGTGGCTGCGCTCGCTGTTGATTCGTAAAAGCGGGTCATTCCCCTATCGCGGATTTATGGTGCTGGCGACGGCGTTTATACTGAGCGCGTTCCCGGTGTATTACGTGCTGGTGATGCAGGGGCAACCGCTGGCGAGTCGATTGGGTCAGGCGGGGCGTAGTTCTCCACTGGATGCGCTGCTGGGTCGCGGCCCGGAACCTCTGCTAGCAGAGTATCGCCTGAACCTGAAACGCGCTTTCCTCTATTACGTGAACATCGGCGAGTCGTTTGTCCATTACGGGCAGCAGGTCCCGCTGGTGATGCCGGTGATGGTCCCCGCCCTGCTGCTGGGGATTGGTCATGCGCTGTGGCGACTGTTCAAAAACGCGGGCGGCGCAGTGCTGCTGTTGTGGATTTTTGGGACGGCGTTGGGTACAAGCCTGATGCCGCAGAGCATGGTATCGACGCGGTATGTGCTGGTTTTCCCGGCGCTGGCGCTGCTGATTGGCATCGGTGTGCGGTATACGGTGATGATGTTCTGGCCTGTGGCCCCCTTAACTCAAACCCCACCCCGACAACAGCATGGAACAATCGTAGCGCTGGCGGCGGCGGTCGGGTTCGCGGTGTGGGGCGCGAACTGGTATCACAACGTACATTTGCCGGAGTTCGAGACGGAAATCCGCGAGATTACGCCACATCACGACGCCGACGACGCGATCAAGCGGGCGGCAACCCTGCCACCGGGGACACAGATTACACTGGTTTCCGAGCGGCTCATCAACGGTATGGCGAACCGCGACATGCTGCGCTTTTACACGGACGGGCTGAGTGTCTACACAACCTTCGCCGAACAGGTGGCGAGCGGTGTCGAGGACGGGTATTTTGACTCTTTGAACCACGAACAGCGGCAAGCATTCTTTCTGGTTCCCGGTGACGAGGCGACACTGGCGTATGTGCGGGCGAAGTTCCCATTGCCGGATGAGCCGGAAATGTCCCCGTATGATGTGGTTCCCGATCACAAGCAGTACGCGTTATATCTGGTGGAACCGAGTGCTGAAGCTGCTGCTGGCGCATTGCCGCCGGATGAACCGACGCTATCCGAGGTGATTGAACAGAACGCCGAAGTTGCGGCGACACTCGAACCGTGGAATGCGCGTCATGGACGCGAACTGTGGGCGACATGGGCGCTCGGCGTTGGCGGTCTGCTGCTGGCGGTCGTCGGATTTGGGGTGAGACGTTTTTTTGATCGGCGGGCACGGGCGAATCACTCGCTGGCGGCACGTGGTTTCCAGTTGATTGACGCACGCGGCGGACAGGTCGAAAGCGCGGCATATGCGGTTGGTGTAGCGGTGACGGTTCTGTTGCTGCTGGCGACCTTCGGCTTTCAACCCGACCGACCGAGTAGTGCGGGGTCGGCGCTGCTGTTGACGTTGATGGCGGGGCTGTTGTTCGGTGTAGCAGCGGCGTGGCGTCCACGGGTACTGCCAGACCTGTTGAGCGCGAACACAGGTGCGAACAGTGGCGACATCCCGGTGCGGCGCGATTGGGCGTGGTTGATATTTGGTGTAGTGCTGCTGGTGCTGGTCACGTCGATCAACACGGGCGGCTGGCCTCATTCGACGCCGTCGTGGGTGCAGTTGGGGCTGCTGGTCGGCGGGATGGGCGCGGTGACACAGGGGTATTTAGGGAAGACCCCACCGCTCAAATCGCCGGTAGGGGCACGTCATGCTGTGTCCCTACAGAACACCAATGTGTTGACCATCACTGCCGGGGAGTGGATCGGATTGTTCGTCATCGGCGTGATTGCGCTGGTGGCGCGGGTGCATGATCTGGAGTATCTGCTGCACCGCTTTATGGACGAGATGCACTCGATTTCGGCTGTGATCCGCCTGTGGGAAAATCCAAACACGCCGATTTTAACGCAGCATGGCGACATCACCGCGTTCACGTGGTTGTATCCGATGCTGCAAAACGCGGGCGAATTCGTCTACGGGCCGACGCTGACGGCGCTGCGGGTGGTGAGTGCATTCTTCGGCGTTGCGGGAGTGTTCGCGGTGTGGTGGCTGGCGCGGATGCTGTTTAATCCACGCATCGCACTGCTGGCGGCGCTGGTGCTGGCGACCTTCCCGCCGCATGTGCATTTCAGCCGCATCGGGTTGAACAACATCGCGGACCCGCTGTTTGGGACGCTGATGCTGGCTTTTCTGACGCGAGGGCTGCGCGATGGTCGCCAGTCCGATTTCGCGCTGGCAGGGCTGATGCTGGGTCTGACGCAGTATTTCTATGAAGGTGGCAGGCTGCTGTATCCGCCGCTGGCACTGGCGTATATTTTGATCTGGTGGTGGCTACGACGGTCATCACAGGTGGTTGCCGAACACGAAAAGCCAGTAGTTATACCGCTCCGGCTGTGCGGCGTGATGCTGACAGTTGCGGTGATGGTCGCGGCCCCGGTGTATTTAACGTGGGCATCCAGCGAGGATTACCCGATTCTGCCACGTTTGAGCGAACAGGTCCGGCAACCGGATCAATGGCAGGCAATCAATGGCGAAACTGCCCTGGCAAGCGCGTGGAACTTCATCCGCACAGACGCGATCCACCCCTTCCGCTGGATGGTTCAGACGCCGGAGACGAGCTGGTTCTATAATGGACGAACGGCGCTGGTTCTGCCGCTGATGCTGCCCTTCTTCTTGATGGGGATCATCGCGGCGGTGTGGCGCATTCGCACGCCGGGGGGCGGATGGCGCGGCGTGGCATCGCCGGGGATGACGCTGCTGCTGGTATGGGTGCTGGCTGCGGGCATCGGCAACAGTCTGCTGGCCTCGCAGGTGGAATCGCCGCGTTATGTGGTGATGTTCCCGGCGGTGGCGCTATTGATTGCGATGGGCGCGGCACATCTGGCACGGATGCTGACGACGCTGCCCGGTCGATCTTTGCGCGGGTTCTCGCTGGTGCTGCTGGTGCTGATCGGCGGATTTGCGACGGTCTACCAGACGCGCTACTACGTCGAGGAGCATATTCCCGGATACAAGGGCGCAACGCTGAACCTGACGTTTGAAGATGACATGTACTTCCGTATTTCCACGCTGCCGCCTGTACCGACACAGGTTTACGTGATCACTGACGGGACCATCTGGTTGTTTGATATGGACACGTGGCTGATCTACCGGGGGCGTGAGGACGACATCGTCGGGGTAGAGGTGGTGGATACAGATGTTGCCACGCTCAACTGGGTGCGCGATCTCCCGCTGGAGCGTAACATCGCGCTGTTCCTTGAGCCGGGGCAATTCGAGCTACAGGCGGAACTGGACACGTACTTGAGCCTGTATCGCGTGCATTTGAGTCCGTATGGTCTGCCGCAGACACAGCAGTATCGTCTGTATTATCTGGATTGCGTGGCGCTGGGGCGGTGTACACGGTGAGGCGAAAGGTAAAAGCGTAACGCAAGGGCGCAGGAGTGCAAAGCTGCGCAAGGATAAAAATTCATAAAGCGAAGTCGCCAAGTCATGGTGATTCGCAAAATTTCTGATTCTAACGTTTTTAGTGTCTGGGCTGAAGCCTCAAGGCTACGACAAGGAACAGGCCCCCCAAAGGGGGCCAAGTGCGCCGCCCTTCGGGGTTTAGACCCTTCCAGTGGGCTTGTCTTTTCGGAGCCGGATCGCTTTAGCGTCCAGCGGAATGACACGAAACGACCAGCCATTAAAAACCTACCCGTCAATTTGGAACCATTTCTTATCAAACCACGACTACGCTTAAGGTATCAGCATCAAGAATCGTTCACAAACGGTAGCCCGACACTATAAGCTGTGGTAATCTGCGCGGTATGACGACAGAAGACAAGACAATCCCTCCGACACAATCCAGCGATCCCGGCCCGATGCGGCAGGTCAGCGCGGAAAATAGGCCAGACGGCGCGAGCGACGAAGCGGCGATCCCGTCCGGGTTCTGGGCGGTGTTGGCGTTGATCGGCGGCGTGGTGACGGTGCTGCTGGGCGTGCTGGCGCATCCGCTGGTGGCGGTGATCTTCGCGGCGGTGATTTTGCTGTTGAGCTATTTGATGCTGCGCACAAGCTATTCCGCTGATGAAGTTTCTGGCATGGTGCGGCGCAGCGCAGCAGATGCGGTGCGGCAAGTCTGGGGTGGCGTGCAGGGAACCGGTCGCTATTTGACGCAAATTTCCCGCGA
The DNA here is from genome assembly GCA_034435595.1 of Anaerolineae bacterium. Taxonomy (GTDB): domain Bacteria; phylum Chloroflexota; class Anaerolineae; order Aggregatilineales; family Phototrophicaceae; genus JAVJSU01. The sequence goes on from DAOTXA010000089.1 coordinate 4,814, forward strand.
GTTTGGCTTTTTGTCGCTGTTTTTCTTCGTACTGGCGGCGTGGCATTACGCGGTCGGCGGCATGGACTGGCTGGACCGGGCGGCTTATCTGCTGCTGGCAGGTGCGGTGTCGATGCTGCTTGCGGTGCTGACGGGATGGCGTCACCATACGTCTGCGCTTGATGAGAGTGAACTTCGCGCCGAAGCCGACACCCGCCCGGTTACACGGACGCGCCCAATCCCCTTTGTGATCGGCGGTGTGCTGCTGTTTCTGGTGGCGGATGTCAGCGGCGATGTGTGGGAACCCGATTTTCTAAAAGACCTGAACATGCACATTCAGCTTGTGATGCTGTGCGCCGGGATCGCGCTGGTGACGTGGGGCGCGGGTGGCAAGCGGGTAAAGCCCCTCACCCCAAAGAACCGGGGGTTCTCGCTCCCCCCCACAGAGGGAGAGGGGCTTCAACCTAGCACACAACCGAAGCGATCAACGATACAGGTGATGCGGGATTTTGTGCGCCTGTACTGGCGGGAATGGCTGGCGGTCGTCGTCATTCTGACGATTGCGGCGTTTGCGCGGGTGTATCACATCGGGTCGGCGGTGCATCTGTTCATCGACGAGATTCACTTTACGAACCCGATTCTTCACGTGGAATCCGAGGACACCATCGAACTGTTAAAGCCGTTTAGCTCGGTGGCGGCGTTTCCCTATATATTTCCGTATATGCAGTGGTGGTTCGTCGGCCCGCTGGATTTCGGGCGGACGCTGGCGGGTTTGCGGCTGGCGGCGGCGGTGTTCGGCGTATTGAACGTCGGGGCGCTGTATTTGATGACGCGGGAACTCTTTGGCATCAAGACGGCGCTGGTCGCCGCGGCGCTGCTGGCGGTTTTCCCGCCGCATTTGCAATACAGCCGCATTGGACTGAACAACATCGCTGATCCGCTGTTCGGAATGCTGGTGATCTATTTTGTTGTGCGCGGGATCCGCCGCCGCGAGTATATGCGCATGAACTTCGCGCTGGCGGGGGCGATGCTTGGTCTGACGCAATACTGGTACGAAGGCGGACGCCTGCTGTTTCCACCGTTGATCGTATCGTGGATGCTGCTGGTTGGCGTGGTGGTGTATGGCGCGATCAGTTTGCGCTGGCTGGTGGGGCGTTTGCTGCGGCGCGAACGCGATATGCAGGCAGCAGTACGCTTTATCGAACGCGTCGATCTGGTGAACCTCGTCAAGTCGGTGCTGGTGCTGATGACGGTGACGGTGATCGTGAGCGCACCGGTTTACTATACGCTGGCAGGCATGGACCGGCCTTTCCTCGCCCGGTTGGATACGGCAGGGCTGCGTGATTCGACGGTCGAAAATTTGCAGGAACCGGACGACATCGTGCAGCATGTGACGGGGCGCATCCATCTAGCGTATCTGATGCACGTCGCCATCCCGGAAGCGTGGTTGTACTACGGTGGATTCACGCCGATGCTGCTGGCGTTCATGGTCCCCTTCTTCTTTTTAGGTGTGTTGTATCTGGCGTGGCGCTTTGACAAACCGGGGGCATCACTGCTATTGATCTGGATCGTGGCGACATGGCTGGGCAATTCCCTGATGCAAGAGAGCCGCATTTCTGCGCGGTACGTGGTCGCTTTCCCGGCGTTGATGGTGATGGTATCCGTCGGCATGATTGCGACGATGAAACTGCTGTGGCCTCAAAATCCGCGCACGCGCAACCGGGTGCTGGCGGCGCTGCTATCGGCATTTGTGGTTTTCAACTTCACGTATTATTTCGGCAATCACACCGACGCCTTAAGCAACCAGTTCCGCGACGATCCAAATCTGGGCCGTGACAGCCACGACGCCCTGTTCCGCGCTGCGCGGCTGCCGGATGGCACAAATGTGCATATTGTCGGGCAACCGGTCATGACGCAATTAGACGCCAATGGCTACATGACCTACCTCAATCCAGAGATTCGCATCAACACAGTGCAGACGCGAGCGATGAACAGCACGTACATGCAGGGGTTGCCGCAAAATGTGGATCATGCATTCTTCATTGCACCGGATGACTCTGCGACGCTGCTGTTGATTAACGGGTATTTCCCGGCGCTGCTGGGTCCCAGTAGCAGCCCGTGGGATGTCCCTGCCGATGAAGAATACATCCTCTACTATGCACGAGCGGTAGATCAACCGCCCCGCGTCGAGGCCGAATCCCCGGCAATCCCCTGAACGCAAACGGGCACGTCTTGACGTGCCCACCATTTAGTGTAGCCCGATATGCGGCCTAATCCCCACCAATAGATTGCAGGCGATCATCAGCAGTAGATGTTCCCGGCTTGACCGCCCGGAAGTTGGGGATAAGCGCGGGCGTTTGCTGGCGATACTGAACGTAGTCCTCGCCGAAGCGGTCCACCAGGTCGCGTTCCTCGAAATGGATTCCGATGATGATATAGACGCTCATCCCGGCGGTCATCAGCAGATGCCATGTGGTCATGTGCGGTGTTGCCCAGTACATCAGCAGCAGACCGAGCATCAGCGGGTGGCGGATCAGACGATAGAGCAGCGGCAGGTGAAATCGGATCAATCTGATCGGGCGTCTGCGCATCGATTGAAAGGCTTGCTTGAGTCCGAAAAACTCGAAGTAATCCATGAGGAAGATCGACAGCAGTACCAACCCGATGCCGGAAAGCTGCACAGCATGAACCAGTGCGCGTAGTATGGGGTGTTCAATGTTCCACAGTGCGCCGGGGAGTGGTTGCCAGAAGACAGTCACGGCAGTGAAGACAACGGTCGAGGTGAGGACGAAGATCGCTCGCTCGTATGCGGGATTGATCCGCTGCTTGAAGCGTGGTCTTGCCATCATGCTGTGTTGCAAACCAAACAAAATGATCAACCCGACGTTGGCGGCGATTGCGGCTTTGTTGCTGCTGTTAAGGTCAATCATCGGGGCATCAACGACGTGAAAGACGAGCGCCAGATGCGCCACAAACGCCGCGCCGAACAGAAGATGAGTCAATGCGGCAAATGGTAGTGCGAGACGGTGCTTCATACGGTTTGCTCCTCACGATTATGTGTTCGCTAATGCGCATACTCTATGTGAAAAGCGTTGAAAATCCGCATATTTACCGTCAATTAAGCCGGAACACAGTCTTGAAATTCTAAAAACGTAATGAAGCGAAACAATGATTCATCAATTGTTAAGCTGCCCTGGCTGCTGGACTGCTGACATTTTATTCGTAACGATGTTAGGATTAAATAATCAAATGTACACAATTGTACACGGGCTATTAATGACCAATACATGGGAATTAACGATTAAATCTGCGCGGGTTGCGGCGCAGCGTGACGCCTTGCCCAATTGGGTGCTGGCGTATCTCAACAGCGATTTCATCGTCCGGTACGCGGGGAATATCGTGCCGGATGACGAGGTTGAGGGGTACTGGTGGCGCGAGCCGGTACGCATTCCGTTAAATGATTTAACATGGACCGCCGGGCCGGAAGACCATGAGAACTGGGGCGCATGGGTGAAAGATCGGGAAAATACGCTGCGCTCTCAAAATAGTCTACCGCCGCTGGTTGCTGACTATCATTACGGACAGTTGCAATTATTGCGGACCAATTGCATTGCCGCAGCTATGCGTAAGATGGGCCTGCGTAAAGCGTGGGTAATCCTCCGTTATGAATCCTACGAAGATTTTGCCACACACAACATTATTCACTGGATGACCTAGCTGGCACCGCTGTCTGATGATTCCTCACAGTGCACACGCGGGTTTTGTGCTACGCTCAAGATATGACGAACGTTTCACACTCCCGCACAACCTGTTTAGTGACCGTCGCGGCGCTGTTGATGCTGGGGCTGGCGGCGCTGTTGTATAGTCCGCTGCTACGCGCACCCGGTCCGGGGACGGCGTTCGCGCTGGTGGGGATGTTGTTGTTCATTGTCGCCCTGAGTCGGGGCGATCTCCCTGCGGACGAGGCGTCATCCCCGGCGAACGATCTGCCGGTGACCCGCTCTCACATTGCGCTGGCCCTGCTTGGCGTGGCGTGTTTGTGGTTGATGGCAGAAGGCGGCGGGCCGAATCCACTGCGACTGTTGGGCGTGCAGATCGCGCCGATGGATAGTGATCTGCAATTCGGGCTGTTTGCAGCGGGAATCGTGTTGTTCGCGTGGGGGATGTCGGGATGGCATCCACGCAAAGGCGACCGCTTGGTCGCCCCTGGCACAAATAAACACATGGCAGATTGGGTGCTTGTTGGCGGGCTGATGCTGGTGGGCTTTGGGCTGCGCGTGCTTAATCTGGAACACGCCGTTCACCAGTTTGTGGACGAGATGCACTTTGCGGAGGGCGTTTCCTGGCTGCGCGATCATCCCACCGAGTCGCTGCTGACCCCGATGGGCGACATCGCCGCATTTAGCTGGTTTCACGCCTATTTACAGGTCCATACGACCGCTCTATTCGGCTCTACGTTGACGGGATTGCGCATCGTGAGTGCGCTCTTCGGCACGTTGACGATCCCGGCGGTGTATCTGCTGGGGCGGGCGATCTTTAACCGGCGGGTTGGGCTGTTTGCGGCGCTGGTGCTGGTCGCATTTCCGCCGCATCTACACATGAGCCGGTCGGCATTGAACAACATCGTTGATCCGCTGTTCGGTGCGCTGGCGCTGGCGTTTCTGGTAGCAGGCACAAAGCGCGGTTCGCGGGTCGATTTCGTGATCGGCGGCGTGTGTCTCGGTTTGACGCAGTATTTCTACGAAGGCGGTAAGCTGGTGTATCCGGTGGCGGCGCTGCTGGTGATGACAACGTATCTTATGTGGGGGGCGCGTCATGCCGTGCCGCTGCGAACGCGATTCGCCCAAATCGGCCTGACCGCCCTCGCCTTCGCGGTCGTCGCCGCGCCGGGATATTACGTGCTGGCGACATGGGGCGAATCTGCCACACCGCGCCTGTCGAATATGCGCCTGGGCACGCAATACTGGGAAGATTTGTTGCTGGGAACAGGCGGTTCTGCACAGGTGAACGCCTACTGGGATGAGCAGGTCGCGCCCGCGCTATTGCACTTTGTCGAGCATCCCGATGGCGGCGAACTTTACTATGGTGGTGCAACGGCGCTGGTGCTGCCCTATCTGGTGCCGTTTTTACTGGCAGGGATTGCAATCGTTCTCTGGCGATTCCGCGCCGGGAGATGGGCGCTGCTGTTGGTTCTGGCGCTGACCGTGTTCGGCAACAGCCTGCTGACCGAGCCGGATTGGACAGCACGTTTCACGGTCACGTTCCCGGTGCTGGTGGTGTTGATCGCGGCGGGGATGGTGGCGGCGCTTCAACTGATGCAAAGGGGGCCAGTGGGTGAGGTTGTTGTTTTTATTTTGTCGATTCCTCTCATCCTCATCCCTGCTGTGTACTATTTCGGCCCGCATTTGACGCTGTACAACCAGCAGATTCGCCCGTTTTACGATCATCAGGACGTGGGCTTGCGGGCGGCGAGTTAAATCGGA
>DAOTXA010000090.1:0-4883 GCA_034435595.1 Anaerolineae bacterium
ATGTGCCGCGCTGAATTGGCGATGCGAAAATCAGCAATTTTGCATCGCCTTTCGATAGTGCTGTAGAATAACGGTATTCTGTACGTGACACTCAATTCTGGATAATCCGCGACTCTGGTTGCTTTTGCTGAATTCTTCTACTTTGCGACTCGTCATCTGATTGCATACCCTGTTGGTAGGGCATTGTGTATCCAGCATTCGAGGAAATTAATTTAGGAGACTCCACATCCACATGGAAATTCTCGAAAATCGGACTGCATGGTCTACAGAATTTAAGTCGGGCTGGCTCAAGCACTATAATGAAACCGGCACCATTGATTGGAGCTTATACAACCGCCCCAAAAACAAAAGCGCACCCGGACTCCCCGGCATCGACCTGTCGCAAACGCGCCTCGCCTTCATCACCACCGCCGGAGCATATCTCAAGAACGGGCAGCAACCCTTTGACGCTGCAAACGACCTCGGCGACTATACCGTGCGTATTCTGCCCGCGCACACTCACTTTGACGAAATCGCCTATGCGCACGATCACTACGACCACACCGCCGTCAATGCCGACCCGCAGGTCTTGATGCCGCTGCGCCATCTGGAAACGCTGGTTGATGAGGGCGTGATTGGGGAAATCGCACCAGAGGTCATCAGTTTCATGGGCTACCAGCCAGATGTCACCCGTGTGATTGACGATTTGTTCCCGAAGATTCTCGATACGGTGCTGGCAGGGAGGGCAAAGGGCGCGTTGCTGGTCCCCGCCTGACCGCTGTGTTCTCAGTCCGTGGGACTGATCGCACGAGGACTCGAAATGAACGGCATCGCCACCACGTTGACCAGTTGGAATGCAGGCGTCGCCCGCCTGACCATGCCACCACGCGCCACTTTCACCAAACTCAAGCGCGGGGGCACGCTGGGCAATCCCGGTGACGCGGCGCAGCAAATGCGCGTGCTGCGTGCCACACTCGATTTGCTGGCACAAACCGCACCGATTCAGCCGATTACGCTGGATGAAAGCTGAGGGAGGGCACATCCACAAAATCGCGCCGTGGAATCAAATCTGCTCTACGCAGGCGATGAGGCGGCGCAGGCGGTCGATTTCAACGTTTGTCTCGAATTCAACCGGGCAGGGGGCAAATTGAGGCGGCGTCTGGGCGACGGTGCGAGTGACGCGGTGCGCGGCGAACAAGTGGTTCATAAAAGTCTCACCTTGATTCCCGGCAGCGAAGATGGTCAGGGGCGTGCCATCACGCAGATAGATGACGACGCCGCGCCGGTAGACACTGTCCAGTTCCGCCACCCGCCGGATCGTGCTACGGGGGATGATCGCCGGTTCGTAGCGGCGACGTGTTTGCGGGTGCAGGATCAAGCGCTGGTCAGTCAGGGACGCATACAGCGGCGGTACGGTCGCCGTCCACCGGTCGCCGTTCCACCGGGCAATTTCCACACTGTAGGTTCCGATGAACTGCTCACCCTCAAGCAGCAGGCTATTGATATCAATCACAAGCGCTGACTTTCCCGCTATAAGCATGCGGTTTCAAACCATATGCTTATTGTAGGCGATTTTAAGTCCACATCCCAATATGGTTCAGTAAGGATATGGTATCATTCTGGCGATACGGTAAGATGATAATCGTTCATGCGAACGCCGTTTTGCGTAGTCCGCAATGGTCCATAACCGGGCACAGCGCGTGATGAGAGCCGTTCGTATGTCGTAATGCAAATCAACGAGGTGTATATACAATGACGCAAAGTACCATCACCAGTATCACCTATCGACCGAAAGACATCGAAGCCAAACCGGAAGATCACTTTGCGCGGGTTCCGCTGGAAACCACCACCCTCATCGCCGGATACGGTATCGCAGGTGACGCCAAAGGCGGGCACCCCAACCGTCAGTTGAACGTGATGTGTGCAGAGTCACTGGCGGACCTGAGCAGTGAAGGCTATGACATCGTGCCCGGACAAATGGGCGAGCAAATCGTCGTCAGCGGCTGCGACATCGGTCACCAGCCCGACGGCACAAAGGTGCGCTTTGGCGCAGATGCGGTCATCGAGATCGTAGAAGCGCGTAACGGCTGTGATCGCTTCCAGCACATTCAGGGAAAGCGCCCCGCAGAACAGGGACAGCTTGGTGTGATGTGCCGTGTCCTCACCGGGGGGATCATCAAGGTCGGTGACCCGGTGACCATTCTTAGCGCAGAAACCGTTTAAATCTCGTGCAACTTTAAAGAAGGTCGCCATGTCCGAATCCGACATCATTCAACCTTACAGTGAGAACCCTTTTTACTGGCAGTATCACGGTCAACCGGTCATGCTCCTCGGCGGCAGCGTCGAGGATAATTTATTCCAGATCGATGGCCTCGCCGAGCATCTTGATCTATTGGTTTCGGTCGGCGGCAACTATGTGCGCTGCACTATGTCCAGCCGTGATGAGGGGGATGTTTGGCCCTTTGAGCGCGACAGCGAAACCGGACTGTACGATCTAACGAAGCCCGGTAGCGAATACTGGCGGCGTTTCGAGCACTTTCTGACGCTGACCGCCGAGCGTGGCATCATCGTGCAAATCGAAGTATGGGACCGCTTCGACTTCGCCCGTAAGCCGTGGAATGACAACCCGTTCAACCCCAGAAAAAACAGCACCTACACCGCGCAGGAATCCGGCCTTAAGCATCGTATTGACACACATCCTGGCAAGCGCGAGAACAGCTTCTTCCGCACAGTTCCGGCACTGGACAACAACGAGGTCGTCCTCGAATACCAGCAGCGGCATGTCGCTAAATTACTCGATATTAGCCTGCGCTTCGAGCATGTGCTTTACTGCATCGACAACGAGACGAACGAATCTCCGGCATGGCCCCGCTTCTGGCGCGATCAAATCGTGGCGGCGGCGGATGTCGCCGGACGGACGGTCTGCGTCACCGAGATGTGGGACGATTGGGACATCCGCAGTGACATGCATCGCAACACCTTCGATCATCCTGATTTATACGCTTTTATGGACATCTCGCAGAACAACCAGCGCCCACCCCTCGATCACTGGGTCAACATGGAGACAATGCGACGCCGTGTGGGGCAATCCGAGCATCCACGTCCCTTGAACTTCGTCAAAGTCTACGGCGCAACCGGGGGTAAATTCGGCTCGCATCGAGATGCGCAGGAGCGATTCTGGCGTGGCATCTTCGGGGGATTGGCAAGCGTGCGCTTTCACAGGCCACCGTCGGGGCTGGGCCTCAGCGAAATCGCACAGGCGAATATCCGCTCTGCCCGGATGCTGGCGGATACCTTGCCGCTGCATACCTGCACCCCACGCCGCGATCTGGTGGAATCTTACGGCTATAACGACGCCTACTGTTTGATGTCGAAGGACGGGCGCTATGCGGTCTACTTCCCGGATGGCGGGCAGGTGTATCTCAAAGTGGACGACTCAAATGCGAGCGAATTTACCCTGCACTGGCTCGACATTCGGCGCAGCGAGTGGTACGATTCCACCGTAGCGCCGCCGGTCAACAATAACATACTTGAATTCCACACCCCGCAGCCAGAGGGCTATTTCGTCGCCCTTGTCGAGCCGGTGGGGTAATTGTGATGTACTCCCCGGTCCCTCTCCATCGGAGAAGGGTGGACTCAATATTGGGTTCACCCTTCGAGACAGACATCCGGCAAAACAGGTAACGTACATTTTTATAAATACCCTCTCACCACTCATGGCGCTTTCCGACTCGCGCTAGCGAAGTGGCAGCGTGAGGAGAAGTGAAACGATGACCGAATACCTGACCTTCGAAACCGAACCGACCGACGACCCGGATGTGCGTCTGCTGATCACCAACCAGACGCTGACACCGGGCGACGACGAAATCTACGCCGACCGTGACGCCGGGGACACCGGATCGCCGCTGGCACAAACCCTGTTCCACGCCGTTGACGGTCTGCACGCGCTGGAAATCAGCGAAGATACGCTCGTCGTCACACGCGCCGAGGGTGTCCCGTGGGAAATGCTGCTTGATGAAATCCGTGACGCCCTGCGCGACTTTTACCTGTAGCACTCTGCCATCCGCAGACCTTAAGGCAATAATTTCCGAATTGCCTCTACCATAAACGCAAGGCCACCTGGCCACAAACTGCTTTCAGTAGAGGAGTAGCTTATATGTCTGCCAACGGAACAAAGCACGAACGTTTCCCGATTTTGCATCTCATCATGCGCATGTATAAATACGCGGCGATGGCGCTCGGCGTGCTGATCGCGCTCATGGTCGCCTTTGAGACCTTTGACTACGGGCTGGGCAGCGGACTCGCATTGGCCTTGCAGGGGTTCATTTTGTGGGTGGTGATTTATGCATCCGGCGAGATCATTGAATTGTTCCTGTCTATTGAGGAAAATCTACGGATGCAAACCCGGCTTCAACAACGACAATTGCAGGTCGCCATGAAAAAGGAACGCCAACACGAACTGGCGTAAACGGCGATTGCCCTGCTTGATTGTTCCAGTCTTGCGTCATCGGGTAGAATGGTTCTCGGTTTCGATGATCCACGAAGAACAGGTAGCGCATGACTGGTTTCTCGATACAACGGCTTGTCTTGATAGCGATTTGCGGCGCGGCGCTGTTGCTTGCTGGATGCACATCTGGCGACGGTGACGGTGGCGAACTGCCGACACGTTTTCTACTGCCGAGTGCGACCCCCTCGCCCACCTTAGACAACGCGGTCGCGCAGGCAGGGACCCCGGTCGCGCAGATACAGACCGAGGCTGTACAGACACAAACTGCCGTCGCACTTGCCGAACAGGTGCAGCGCGATCCCAGTGCAGGCGCGATTACATCTACGCCAGAAGCACCAACGACGCCCGGTACGCCGACCGTCACACCCAGTAAGACGATTACGCCCACACCGCTGCC
>DAOTXA010000091.1:0-17362 GCA_034435595.1 Anaerolineae bacterium
CTCACGGATATCTGCCTGTGTCGATTGACTTTCATTCGTCTTGTTGCTGTGCTGATTTTTACGTGCGATCATATTGCTGTTCCTCACCATTGTTCGGTAAACAAAAAGACCTGAGAGTCTTATCCACAGGTCCGGCGTGAGGCGTGTCTTATGTGCGAAAACAAAAAAGACCCTGGCAGGTCTTTGATTCGCATACCTTCAGCAAGAAATACACTCACCAAGGTCACGCTCCCATCTTCCAGAGACAGTGTCTCTGACGGAATTAGCACCTTCCTGCCTGCCGACAGGTGGTTGCCGCGGTTTCATCGGGCCGGTCCCTCCACCGCTCTGGATAAGAGTGATCCAGAAGATCAACATGTTTAAGGTGCAAACTTGCTCGTTGCAACCGAATATAGCACACTTAATACGTGCAGACAAGGATTTTTGCATTAAACTTACTCTAAGCACACGACGTGTCGGGCGTCGTCTACAAAAAGGTACGACAAGGGAGCGCAACCAGTGGACGGAAAGTTCAGCGTCATGATTATGAGCGGGGTCGAGGATGGTTATATATTTACCTTCGGTTCTGCGAATGGCGACGGCAAACTTATGGAAGATAGCTGGACGATCACAATTGGTCGACGCGATGAGAACGATTTGTGTCTGAACAGCGATACATACATCTCTCGCCATCACGCCAACTTGCATTGGAAGAGTGGTCAATGGTGGTTGGAAGATCGTACAAGTACAAATGGTACGTTTCTCGATAATGATGAGGATTTCTTCGAAGATCAACCGGTCAAAGGAATCGTCCCGCTTGAAGCCGGTCAGCTTTTCCGCGTTGGGCGAACCTGGTTACGCATTCAAGTGGAAGATTAATCATGCCAAACATCGCGCTCAAAGATATCCTAATCAGTGCTCGTCAAGAATCTTATCGGATGCGCCACTTCTATCTTGGCGTAGAGCATCTGTTTATCGCACTTCTCGAAATCAAAGGTGGTCTGGCAACACGGATTCTACAGGAGCAGGGACTCGCGCCTGAGTACGTGATTGACGCTGTACGCCGCAAAGTGGGCAAAGGCAGCAAACATCGCCTTTGGGCAGGCACGCCAAACACACCCCGCCTCGATCTATTACTAGACTCAGCTCATAACAATGCCCTGCAAGACAATCGAAGAGAAATAAATGAGCGTGACCTGCTGGTAGCCTTGCTTGAAGAGCACGATAGCGTGCCCATCCGTGTGCTGGAGGCCCTGGGTCTTGCTAATCTTGACAAAATGACCAAGTCAGCGCATACACAAAGTCTAAGTGGCGATACTCAACATCCATTTGTGCAACTGAGTTACAATGATCAATTTGATGTTGATCGGCCTTTAGAAAAGCAGCATCTCATGATTATACGGCGCATGTTTTACGGCTATGCTCGTGCCCGTGTAGAGCGACAATTATCCGGCGGATACACCAGTGCGACACTTTATATCATTACTCCAATCCATGCAGATAACCGCGAAGATGCGCCTGTCATTGTTAAAATTGATCATGTAGATACAATTCTTGATGAAGCGCGACGTTACGATGCTTTTGTCAAAGCCGCACTTCCGCCTCTGACTGCTCGACTTGAAGATCGACCCGTTGCACCAGACACATCGGACCTTGCGGGGTTGAAGTACACGCTGATTTCAGAGAGCAATCAGACAACAAGAGATTTAAGGGGAACCTTAGGTGATTGGCAACCGGATGCGCTTGGGCAATGGTTACATGATGAACTCTATCCAGCGTTTGGGCGTATCTGGTGGCAACAAAATCGCCCGTTCCGTTTTCAAGTCTGGCGCGAATACGATTGGTTATTGCCACCAATTTTGACGCTCGAATATACACGTGACAAAAAACTGCCAATTGACGGGCATATTCTCAAGTTCCCTATTCGACGTAGTCGCCTCCATGATATGGAATATGGGGACATGGTCACAATTGAAAATTTTATTGTGCAGAAGGTGTATCCTGAACGCAACGCAATTCAACTTGCGATTGGTCACGGAAGCGACTCTGCCACAGCATATAAAGTCGAGATTCGCGGTATTGATCTAACCCGAGACACATTTTATCGTGGCGAGGTCATTGAACAAATTACCGGACGCGTATGGGAAACGCGAGCCGAACATCTCACTCATGCAATCCGCGACTTAGAACCTGACTTCGATGTCGAAAGCGAAAAACTGACGATCCTCAAGCCGTCGATCAATTCGTTACCGAACCCACTGGCGTTTTACGAAGAAGTCCTCGACATGTATGTGAATGGTTCGCTGAGTACAATTCATGGTGATTTGCATCTCGGTAACATCATGGTTGGACCAAATAACAGTGCATTTCTGATCGACTTTGCTAGAACTCGCGATGGTCACACTGTATTTGATTGGGCGTGTCTTGAAGTGAGCCTGTTGAGCGACCTCATCAGCCCCATAATCGGTGGAGAATGGAGCGATATTCGTGAGAGCTTGCCAATGCTTCAAGCATTAAATCACGGTCAGGTAACGCCAACGCCGGGTTCCGAGCTAGCTGCATCATTGAGTGCGATCCAAAAGGTTCGTGACATTGTCGCGGAATGCCTCGCCAGTCCTGATTCCTGGAGCGAGTATTATGCTTCTTTATCGATGAGCGCACTGCGTACCGTAACCTGGACCACCATGTCGCTGCCAGCACGCCGACTCATGCTGATGGTTACAGCACTCTCAATCCAGGAACTTCGCACACGCTACCGCCCGACCAGTGAAACAGACTCACCCACGCCAGATGCAACAGATGTGAATAATATTCTCGACTAGCCCCACACTACAAAACGAAGACCCGCCGGTTGGCGGGTCCAAATAGCATGGTAGTTAATTCCAGGGGAATGTGATCATTCTCCACGAACAACGAACAACGCAGCAGTACGCGCCGGAACGGTGAACGTACCTGTTTCGCTGTCGAACACAGCTTCACGCACAATGGCATCAGCAGATTCTGCGAAAATCGGATGCAGTTCCAGGTTCATCCCTGCAACCACTTCTTCGGTGAACGAGATAGATTCCGGTGAAACATTGAAAAGCACGACGACCAGATCATAGTCAGGGTCAAAGTTAATCGAATCCGTCACGCTCATCACGATCAAGCCTGGAATCTGATCTGGCCCAGTATTGTGAAAACGGACCATCTCCATGATCTGCTCACCTGTCTGAAGCCGCAGCAACGCGACATCACTGCGGATAGCGAGCAGTTCATTAAAATGCGCACGCGACATCGCGATTTCATCCACGCCGACAACACGACTCTCGTCTTCAAGCAACGGACGCATCACGTCCCAGCGTTCGCCGTTATCGCCTGCCAGCGGCAGACCGATACCCCAATTGTTAGTCTGGTAAGTAAAGTCGATTCGGTTAAACCAATCTCCGGAGTTGTAGCTATTACGGTCAAGCGATTTCGAGCGCAGCAGATCGTCACCTGCCTGGAAGAAGGGAATCCCCTGTGAGAACATTGTGAAGCTATTGCCAAGATTATGCATACGAACATGCTCAGCCACCGGGACATCTAGCCCCTTATACATGATGATGTCCCACAGCGTTTCATTATCATGCTTGGAAACATAGATAATGTTCTCCTGGGGATCCGATGTATACCCGGCAGGTGTGCTCGTGCCATATATGACATCCAAACCTGTAACTACATCGCCAGACACATCTTCAAAAGTGTAATCGGCAAGATTTCCAGCAAGACCAACGCGGATCAGATCGCCAAATTGCAGCAATTGAGCAAGTTGTGCTGCTTCATTGCCGGGGGTTACGCCGTTCGGATTAAAGTACAAGTCGCTGATGAAGCCCTGATGCTGACGACCGTCGAAAGGACTTCCGCCGCGAACTGCGTCACGCAGACGGTCGTTAAAAACGCCGATGCCTGTTCCAGCAATGCGTGACTGAGTTGCAGCTTCGCCGATCTGTCCATCGTCGGGCATAGTCCAGCCTTCGCCGTAGACGTAAACGTCCTCGCCATTGACGCCGTTTTCCTCAACTGTCATCTGGTCAAGACCTTCGCGCACAGCAATCATGCTATTGAGATCGTGCAAACCCATCAGGTCAAAGCGATAACCATCGACTTTATAGGCCTCCGTCCACAACTGGACTGACTCGACCATAAATTTGCGCATCATCACATGTTCAGATGCCGTGTTCGGGCAGCAGCTACTCGACAATACGTTCCCGTTGCGCGGGTCCAATCGATGGTAATAGCCGGGAACGATGCGGTCAAACACAGATTTTTCGCCCTGTCCCGCAGCGTTCGTATGGTTGTATACGACATCCACCACGACGCGTAATCCCGTTTCATTGATCGCCATCACCATCTCACGGAACTCAATGATACGTTGAGTTCCGTCAGGGTCGGTTGCATAGCTACCTTCAGGCACATTGAAGTGATACGGATCGTATCCCCAGTTAAAGCCATCTTCGTCACGAATCGGATTGATTAGCCCCTGCTGACTATCATCCGCCGGACCAAACGAGGCCAATTCATCAACATCGGGTTCAACTCGCGCTGACACATCTTCGTTGATCGTCGCCAGATCAAACAATGGCAGTAGATGCAAATGAGTTAGACCAGAATCAGCAAGTTCGCTCAAATGCGCCATACCATTGGATTCAGCAACCGTGAACGCCATGAAAGTCCCGCGAAATTCTTCAGGAACCGTCTCATCAAAAATGCTGAAATCACGAACATGAAGTTCATAGACGACGATGTCTTCCGGCACCGTGAATTCAGGCTTCTCGTAGGTCTGCCAACCGTCTGGCATCAACGTTGGATCATTCAAATCGACAATCTGGCTGCGGGTGCTGTTCATCGCCAAACTCACCGAATACGGGTCTGTCACGACATTGGTGACGATTGCATTCTCAGTTGGTGCAAACACCGTCACTTCAAAAAGATAATACTGGTTCATCCAACCAGAATCACCGGTCACACTCCATATACCTGTCACATCGTCACGAGTCATTTCGAATGTATCGCTCAATGTTGCCGGTTCGCTATCCGCGAACAGGTGAAATACAACATTCTGCGCGGTGGGTGCCCATACGCGGATCGTCGGTACATCGCCATTAAGTGTCAGGCCGAGACTCGCGTCATTCGCATACAGATCATCCAAAACGCCAGGGATTTGCACACCAGTCGCGTCAACGGGAGTGCCGTCGGCTTCAACAGCAGATACTGTAATCTGACCGCGTAGAATTTCTGGCACAAGCGCCAGGTCCTCTTCCGCAATGGTAAACACAGGCCAGTTCGTCAGATGTGGCAAACGAATAGCCGCTTCTTCGCCCATGCCGGTAGGATTCGGCGTTAGCGTAATCGACTCGCCTCCCTGCACTCCTTCAGGTGTAAGAGCCAATTCGCCATCGACACTGTAATGCAGCTTATATACGCCATCATCCCCGGCATCAACCTGCCAGACAAGTGTATCCTCAGATACCCAATGCGCAGCACGGCGACCGATGTTACCTACAAGCGCCGGAGCATCGCTCAACACAGAAATAGCCATTTCTGACGTTTCAGAATCCCATACAAAAACAACGCGGGCGTCATCATCGGGCACGCTGAACTCAAAATTCGCGCCATCCAGGGAACCACCCACACCGTAGTTCTCTGACCAGCTTTCATTGACAGCAACTTTAGCCTCATAGTTACCTACCGGAATATCAGCAGTCGTGTATATATAAACACCGTCGCCATCCAAGTCTTGCAGCCACGAAATCAAGCACGACGGTCCCCAGTTGCCGCCGTCCCATTCATCTGTCGGACAACCCAGATCACGCTGGAAGCTACCGGGCACGTTCGCGATGATGCTACGTACAGAGTCCGTGATCCAGCCAGTTTCATGATCGTAGAAAAACTCGACCGTAGTGTCCTCTTCCAGTTCAAGCGGAATATCGGTTCCGTAGTATTCGGCGTTGTCACCGAAGTTGTCATCCCATGTGCCATTCAGCGCCGCCTTGTAAAGATATGATCCCGCCGGAAGGTCAAAACTGCCACGCCAGATATTGTCAGCCGCGTCATAAGTCAACATGGTAGCTTCGCACTCCGGTTGCCAGTCACCCGGGCACCCCAGCACCGATTGCACCGTACCGGCAATCGTCACCATCTCCGGCGTAATTGCGACATCTTCCTGCGCCCAATCTGCGACGAGGGCTTCGATATTGAGTACGTTATTCTCGCTCGGCTCTTCGGATTCGCCTTCTTCATCGTCACTAGCCGATGCATCAATCGCATCCCCGACCGTAATATCAAGCACATTTGTGGATGAGTCAAACGAGAAGGTGACCAGCGCGGAATCCGCCTCGACTACAAACGGAATGTTCTCACCATCCGGCTCACCGTCTATACCGTAGTTGACCTCCCACTCTTCATCGACAGCGACTTTTGCTTCCCAATCACCAGCGGGTATAACAGCCTCATAAACGTAGACACCATCTCTATCAGAGTCTTGTAGCCATGTCTGAAGACACTCCGGTGCCCATTCACCAGGACACCCTACTTCGCTCTGGAAATCACCAGAAACGTTCGCTATCAGAGAAGATACATTCTCAGTGATCCAGCCAGTTTCATGGTCGAAGTAAAAGTCTACAGTTGCGTCTTCATCCAGAACAAGCGGGATATCTGCCCCGCCTTCCTCGGCACTAGCACCATAATTCAGCGTCCAACTGCCATTGAGTGCAGCTTTGTACAGGTATTCACCCGCAACAAGGTCAAAACTGCCACGCCAGATTCCACTGCCTTCATCATAGTCCAGCATGGTGTCTTCGCACTCAGGTTGCCAGTCATCCGAACACCCCAACTGACTCTGGATTGTTCCGGCTACCGTGACAGAGTCAGGCAATTCAGTCTGAGCGAATACAAGCGAAGTCATCAGCAAGAATAGCAATACCACGGCTAAACGCCCCATTAAACGGGTGCGCACACCTTGTATTACAAAGCGGATAAAATTCTGCATTTCTTTCCTCTCAAAGACTTTATTCACAAAAAAGCGCGTGGAAACGTTATCCACGCGCACATTATACTGAGGCCCAACGGTTTTACTACAGTTTCTAAAGTTTGCCGCGCACTTCGGCAGCGAATTCGTCGGTACTAACTGCCTTCTCACCCTGGCTTACGATATCGGCAGTACGCGCCCCACCGGCCAACGTCGACTCAACTGCATTTTCGAGCGCTTTCGCTTCCGCCTCTAGACCGAGACTATAGCGCAGCATCATCGCCGCGCTGAGGAACATCCCGGTAGGATTCGCCTTACCCAGACCAGCAATATCAGGTGCGGAGCCATGCACAGGCTCATATAGTCCAAATTTATCCGCACCAAGCGACGCTGACGGCAGCATCCCCAATGAACCCGCCAGCACCGACGCCTCATCACTGAGAATATCGCCGAACATATTCCCCGCGAGAATCACATCAAAACTACCCGGTCGCGTCAAAAGGTGCATCGTACAGGCATCTACCAGCAGATGCTCGAGTTCAACATCACTATAGTCCTCGTGGACTTCAACAACTGTACGCCGCCACAAACGCATCGCAGCCAGTACATTCGCTTTATCAACTGACGTGAGTTTTTTGCGACGCCCTTGAGCTGCACGAAATGCCACATTCGCCACTCGTTCTACTTCCGGTGACGAGTATGCCATTGTGTCATATGCGGCGTTGTCATCGCCCTGTTCCTGTCGCTGCCCGAAGTAAATGCCACCAGTTAACTCGCGCACGAACAGAATATCGACATTATCCAGCAAATCACGTCGCAACGGTGTATGATCCGCCAGTGCCGGATAAGCCTTTACCGGACGCAGATTCGCGAACAGCCCGAAATGCTGACGAATTTTGAGTAACCCTTGCTCTGGTCGCACGAGTGCTGTCGGGTCTGACCATTTTGGACCACCGACTGCGCCCAACAAGACAGCGTCACTTTGTTCGGCAAGTTTGATCGTTTCATCCGGCAAAGGGTTGCCTGTTTCATCAATTGCACAGCCCCCCATCAGGGCTTGGTTAAATGTGAACTCATGACCATGCTTAGAGGCAATGACTTCTAGCGCGGCGACCGCTTCGCGCATAACCTCTGGTCCAATGCCATCTCCCGGCAACGTCGTGATTGTCGCTTTCATCAATAATCTCCAGACATGCAGAAGGGACACAACTATCGTGTCCCTCAGAAAGATAAGCGAATTACTCTTATATTCTATCCGGTTGCTCTACAGTCAATTCCCCGCCTACATTCCCGGTATTTACAGTTCCGGCACGCTCAAACAACACTACATGCGCCTCATTTTCGGCAACCGGTCGATGCTCTACTCCTCTTGGAATTACCACCAATTCGCCCTCATGAAGTACGATTGGGTATTGATCTCGCAGTTCAATAGTGATTTGACCACACACGACGAGGAATAACTCATCAACGTCTTCGTGATGATGCCAGACGAATTCGCCTTTGAGTTTTGCCAGTTTGACGTGAAAATCGTTTACTTCCCCAACGATTTTTGGACTCCAATGCTCATCAAAGAGGGAGAATTTCTCACTGAGGTTGACTTTCTGCACGTTCATGAGCGTGCCGCCGCCGGCTCTGATTCATTGTTAGACGCAACACAAACCCCGTACTCAACACTATCGACCAGTGCCAGCCAACTCGCGTGGATAATATTTGTCCCCGCCCCTACTGTACTCCAGCGCTTCGCCCCATTTTGTGTGTCGATCAGCACGCGGGTCGTCGCCGCTGTCGCACTCTTACTGTCGAGGATACGCACCTTGTAATCGGCAAGCTGAAAATCCGCGATTTCAGGATAATATGGCATCAGCGCCTTACGCAATGCAAGGTCAAGAGCATTTACAGGCCCGTTCCCTTCCGCCGCGGTATGGACGACATCGCCATTCACTTCTAATTTAACCATAGCCTCAGAGAGTGCGCCACGGTCCCGGCGGTCTTCGACGAGTACTGTAAAATCGATCAACGTGAAAATCGGCTCGTAACTCGGCGCAGCCCGGTGCAGTCGAATAGCCACAGACGCCTCCGCACCTTCAAAGACATAGCCCTCATTTTCGAGGGTCTTGATCTCATCAAGCACCCGGACCGCCTCGGCAGTCGAGACATCCAACCCGAATTCCTCGGCTTTGCTGATCAAGCTACTACGCCCCGACAGATCGGACACCAGAATCCGCATCTCGTTGCCGACAAGCAACGGATTGATGTGTTGATAGCTATCCACATTGCGGCGAATCGCCGAGATATGGATGCCACCCTTATGCGCAAAGGCACTTTTTCCCACATACGCAAGATGATCGTCCGGTGCGAGATTAGCGATTTCTGCTACCGTTCGCGCCAAATGACTTAAACGGCGCAATCCTTCAGCATTGGGCAAACAGCGCACATCCATTTTGAGTTCAAGGTCGGGGATAATGCTGCACAAATTTGCGTTGCCGCATCGTTCTCCATAACCGTTGATGGTCCCTTGCACATGAACGGCACCAGCCTGCACCGCAGCCAGCGAGTTCGCGACCGCCAACTCACTGTCATTATGGGTGTGGATACCGAGAACAGCATCGGGGAACGCTTCGCTAACCATCGTGAAAAACCGCGAGACTTCCCACGGCAGTGTGCCACCGTTCGTGTCACACAAAACAACACAATCCGCGCCACCCTCGATTGCTGCCTGCACAGTCTCAAACGCATATTCCATATCAAGCTTCGCACCATCAAAAAAATGCTCCGCGTCATAGATCACCTCTTTGCCGAGCGACTTGAGGTAGCGTAGACTCTCGCGGATCATGCGTAGATTCTCATCCGGGGTCGTCCGCAACACATCTGTGACGTGCAACATTGACGTTTTGCCAACCACCGTCACAACCGGACACTGTGCGTCAACCAGCGCATTAATATTCGCATCGTTCGCCGGATCGCTTCCCTTTCGGCAGGTGGAACCAAACGCAGCAATCCGTGCGTGTTTCAAATCGATATCGCACACCGCTTCAAAGTACGCGGCGTCTTTCGGATTTGAACCGGGCCACCCTCCCTCAATGTAGGCAACACCGAGGTCGTCCAACAAGCGCGTAATGCGCAGTTTATCTGCAACAGATAGCGAGATATTCTCGCGCTGGGTCCCATCTCGCAGTGTTGTATCATAGATCGCTACCTGCATACTGTCCCCTTGTTCGTCCGTCTATACTGTTGTTGCAACACGTCCGGGATTAGCTTCCTCATACGCGACGACATCATTGCTCAAACCCATCAGGTATCCAAGCTGATCAACGCCATTAAGCAGGCAATGCTTGGAAAAACCATCAACCGGAAACGTGACCTTACGATTATCCGGTAAGATCAGTGTTTGCGATTCGAGATCAATGGTGACTGTTGTCGTCGGATCCTCATCCGCGAGGCTGATGAGTTGGCGATGAGTTTCTTCGTCCACAACCACCGGCAACAACCCGTTTTTGAGTGCATTGTTGCGGAAGATGTCAGCAAAATACGTGCTGATAATCGCCTTGAAACCCGCACCCATCAGCGCCCAGGGGGCATGTTCTCGTGAACTCCCGCAGCCGAAATTATGCCCACCGATCAATACCTCCGCGTCTTTATATTCCGGCTGATTCAACACAAACTCGGATTTGGGTGTGCCATCTGCCTCATAACGCCAGTCGGAAAAGCACGCTTCGCCCAGACCATTTTTGTCAGTGACTTTCAGGAAACGCGCCGGAATGATTTGATCCGTGTCAATATCATTGATCGGCAAGGCAACAATCCGCCCGCTAAATTTGCTAATCGGTTCCATTAGACACTTACCTCGGTTTTCATCATCTCACGCGGGTCGGTGATGGCACCGTTCACAGCCGTCGCAACCGCCGTCAACGGGCTAGCCAGGAATGTGCGTCCGCCCTTACCCTGACGCCCTTCGAAATTGCGATTACTGGTGCTAACCGCGTATTCGCCCGGTGCGAGTTGGTCGCCATTCATAGCGATGCACATCGAGCATCCAGCCTCCCGCCATTCAGCACCCGCAGACTTAAACACTTCATGCAGCCCTTCGGATTCTGCCTGTGCCTTCACATGTTGTGATCCCGGAACCACCATCATCCGCACATTGTCTGCGACTTTGTGCCCTGCAATGAGCTTAGCCGCTTCGCGAAGATCGCTGATACGTGAGTTCGTGCAACTACCCAGGAATACAACGTTTACTGACTTACCAAGCAGGCTTTGATTCGGCTGCAAATCCATATAGCGCAACGCTTTGTCCAGTGCCATCTTCTCACTCACGTCTTTGGCATTGTCCGGGTCGGGTACACGATCCACGATCTTCATGCCCATACCAGGATTCGTACCGTAAGTAATCATCGGCGTCAGATCATCGGCATTGAGAACGACTTCTGCGTCAAAGGTCGCACCTTCGTCGGTCGGGAGACTACGCCATTTGGCGACCGCCGCGTCCCAATCCGCAGTCTTCGGCGCGTGCTTGCGACCCTGCACATACTCGAACGTCGTTTCATCTGGCGCAACCATACCTGCACGTGCGCCACCTTCAATCGACATATTGCAGATCGTCATGCGCCCTTCCATACTCAAACCACGAATCGCCGCACCCATGTATTCAAGAACGTAACCCGTTCCGCCACCGACACCGATCTTGGCGATGATCGCTAGAATGATGTCTTTGGCACTAACGCCGCTCGTAAGTGCCCCATCCACACGAACCGCCATTGTCTTTGGCTTATTCTGCAAAAGCGTTTGTGTCGCCAGTACGTGCCCAACTTCGCTTGTCCCGATGCCAAACGCTAATGCACCGAACGCGCCATGTGTACTAGTGTGACTATCCCCACAAACGATGGTCATCCCCGGTTGGGTAAGCCCCTGTTCTGGGCCGATGACATGCACAATACCCTGATTCTCTGTACCGAGTGAAAACAGCGGGATTCCGAACTCCTCGCAGTTTTTCGTCAGAAAATCAAGCTGCTTCGACGCCTGCACATCCAACACCGGGATGATACCATCAGCATTACGCGGGGTTGTCGGCGTGCTGTGATCCATCGTCGCTAGTGTCCTGTCGGGGCGGCGAACCGTTAGCCCACGTTCGCGTAGCAGCGAAAACGCCTGTGGTGATGTCACCTCATGGATGAGGTGCAAGTCGATATACAGGACTGCCGGAGAATCTTCCGTTTGCGGTTTTACAACATGGTCATCCCACACTTTTTCAAAAAGCGTGCGGGGCATACCGTTTTCACTTGCCATGTTCATGATTCCTCAAGTTATCCCAAATTAACCCTAGAATTACCCAGAATGCGACCGCTTTATGACGGTACTCTTACTCGTGTGGCCCGGATATATTGACTGTCGCAGCATCGCCTTCTGGTTGAATTTCTCCGTAGCCAAGCGTCGCTAACATTCGATTCAATGCTGCCAGATACGCTTTCACACTGGCGACCACGATATCGCTATCCGCACCATAACCACCTGTCATACGCCTGGTTTCAGGATGTTGGATACGTACCGTCACCTCACCAAGTGCATCAATGCCTTCGGTTACACTGTGTACGCTGTACTCAATCAGTACAATCGGCGTGTTAACAATCGCGTCGACAGCCTTGTAGCACGCATCCACCGGACCTGTACCAATCGACGCATGAACAAAATGCTCGCCATCAGCATTTGACAGTTTAGCAGTCGCTGTAGGCATTCCCATCGTACCGCATGTCACCTGAATATCTTCAAGGCCATAAAATTCTTGCGGACGATGAAACTCGTCGGCAATCAGTGCCTCCAGATCAGCATCGGTCACGTTCTTTTTTGCATCGGCAAGGTCTTTGAAGCGTGCAAACACCTGATTTAGTGCGTCACCCTCAACATTGTAGCCGAGTTCAGCCAGACGCACCTTCAACGCATGACGCCCACTGTGCTTGCCCAACACCAGACGACTTTCCGACAGACCGACCGTTTCCGGCGTCATGATCTCGAAGGTTTCTGCATTTTTCAGCACACCATCTTGATGAATTCCAGATTCGTGCGCAAATGCATTTGCGCCGACAACCGCCTTGTTCGGCTGAATCGGCATGCCCATATAATTGCTGACCATGCGACTCGTTTTCATAATCTGCGTGGTGTCGATATTGGTGCGCAGATTATAAAATTGGCGGCGCGTATGCAGGGCCATAACAACTTCTTCCATGCTGGTATTGCCCGCACGTTCACCGATGCCATTCATGGTGACTTCTACCTGACGGACACCAGCCTGCACGCCTGCCAGCGTGTTCGCGGTCGCCATACCCAAGTCGTTGTGACAATGGACCGACCAGATCACACCGCTACCCGGACCTGCGCCCGGCGTTTCCGCGACCAGCGAATTCAGCGTTTCGTACCACTCATTCGGCGTAACGTAGCCGACTGTATCAGGGATATTTAGTGTGGTCGCACCGCATTCAACTGCCAGTGCACAGACTTTAATCAGAAATTCGATATCGGTACGCCCGGCGTCCATCGGGCTAAATTCGACATCATCGCACAGGCTTTTCGCCAGCGTCACCGCATTGCGGATACGCACAAGCGCCTGTTCCTGATCAATCCCTAGTTGATATTGTAGATGTGATGGAGAAGTACCGAGGAAGGTGTGTATACGCGGCTTCGATGCATCCTTCACAGCTTCCCATGCGGTGCGAATGTCGCTCTCAACGGCCCGTGCGAGTCCCGCGATAGTCGGCCCATCTTCGGTGCCAACTTCCTGCGCAATACGCTGCACGGCCTTCAGATCATCCGGCGATGCTGCTGGAAAACCAGCTTCGATCACGTCAACGCCAAGGCGAGATAGTTGCCGCGCAATTTCCAGCTTCTCCGCACTGCCCAGCGTCGCGCCCGGGCTCTGCTCACCATCACGCAGCGTCGTATCGAAAATGATGACGGTGTTTTCATCGTATATTCTACGAGATTGTGCCATTGGGAGTGATCCTTTCTAGTTCAATTTGAGCGATCAGAAGTCGTGACAACCGGATAAGGTCAGCAAGGTCATCTTCGGACATCAGCGATCACCCCCTTTCGCACGCCGTCGTCGTCCATCCTTAGCTCTCCTGCTTGATCTCTTTTGCATCCAGGAAGGGCATCATCTTACGTAGTTCTTCGCCAACATTCTCGATCATCAGATCATGTTCACCCTTACGACGATTGTTGAAGGTCGGGCGACCGTTCTTGTTTTCTTCAATCCACTGCTCGGCAAACGTACCATCCTGAATACGGCTGAGTACTCCGGCCATTTCTTCTTTAACCAGACCTTCGAACTCATCACCTACGACATAACCACCATATTCTGCGGTATCACTTACGCTGTACCACATATAGCTCAATCCGCCCTGATACAGCAGATCAACAATCAGCTTGAGTTCGTGCAAACACTCAAAGTATGCAACCTGGGGCTGATAACCGGCCTTCACGAGCGTTTCGAAGGCGGAGCGAATAAGTGCGGTCACGCCACCACACAATACGACCTGCTCGCCGAAGAGATCAGTTTCCGTTTCCTCTTTAAACGTCGTCTCGATAACTCCTGCACGCGTGCAACCAATTGCACGAGCATAGGCCAGCGCAAGCGCCTTCGCATTACCCGTTGCATCCTGTTCTACTGCCAGCAGACCGGGTGTACCCTCGCCCTGCGTAAAAACTTCACGTACACGATGCCCTGGTGCTTTCGGTGCGACCATCGCCACATCAACGTTCTCCGGTGGGACAATCTGCTTGAAATGAATATTAAAGCCATGTGCGAACATCAACATGCTACCGGCCTTGAGGTTCGGCCCAACCGCTTCGTTGTAAACAGCAGCCTGCTTCGTATCTGGAACCAAAATCATGACGATATCAGCGGCAGCAGTTGCTTCTGCGACGCCCATGACCGTCAGACCATCAGCTTCTGCCTTTGCCTTGCTCTTGCTGCCTTCATGTAACCCAATAATGACTTTCGCGCCATTATCATGGGCATTTAGCGAGTGTGCGTGTCCCTGACTACCGTATCCAATTACAGCAATGGTCTTGCCATCAAGTAGATTCAGGTCCGCGTCGTTATCGTAGTACAGTGTAGCCATGAGTTCCTTCTCTCGTTTGTTGCGACGATATTATGAATAAAGGCTCTAAAGTCCCTGACCGTTCGTGCTGATACCGTTCAGATGAGGAACAGCAGGGACATATTCCGTATCATGAATGCGTACGCCGCGCCCCATAGCGACGACACCGGTACGGATCAACTCAATAATTCCGACCGGTCGCAGTTGATCAATAATCTCCTCCACCAATTCTTCCGGCCCTGTAATCTCAACAATGGCGACTTCAGGTCCCATATCTACGATGCGGGCAGGATATCGCTCACAAATCTCCGTCACCGCATTGTGCCGATCAGGATCACCAGTCTTGACCTTGACAAGTGCCAAATCGCGACTGACGTGAGGCTCGTGTGTAACAACCTTTACCTCAATCACATTGACCAGCTTGCGAAGGTTCTCTGCAATGATATTTACGCTGACACGTTCCACATCGACCACAATAGTCATGCGTGAAACATGAGGGCGATGCGTGCGACCCACCGTCAAACTATCCACATTGAAGTTACGCCGACGCAAGAGACTAGCGATACGATTCAGAACGCCGGGTTTATTCTCCACCAATGCAGTAATAGTTTCTTTGCCACTATATTCACTCATGCTAGACTCTCTCTCCTGGTTTGGGACGCCGAATCATCTTATCCAAATCGGCCCCCGAAGGTACCATGGGATAAACCATATCATCTTTTTCGACAACATATTCTATGAGTGTTGGCCCCTTAATGTTGCGTGCAAACTCCACAGAAGCCTCAATCTGATCACGAGACGTTACGCGCATGGCGGGAATCCCGAACGCTTCAGATAATTTGACAAAATCCGGGTTGACCATTGGTGTTGATTGGTAGCGTTCTTCGTAGAAGATTTCTTGCCACTGACGCACCATACCGAGGAATGCATTATTGATTATCGCGATGTTCACATTGATGTTTTCTTGACGTGCGGTTGCCAGCTCACACAACGTCATCTGGAAACCACCATCGCCAACAATGGCCCATACCTCCTCATCCGGCTGACCGAATTTAGCACCAATCGCTGCGGGGAATCCAAAGCCCATCGTCCCTAATCCGCCGCTAGTCAACATCGTGGAAGGGCGACGGTGTGGGTAATATTGCGCTTCAAGCATCTGATGCTGCCCGACATCTGTAACCGTGATCGCTTCACCATTTGTGTACTTCCACAGATCATTGATAACCTGTGCAGCAATCAGTCCTTTTCCATCATAGTTGACGAGAATATCACGCTCGCTACTGTCTTCCTGCCAGTTGCGGATATGAGCAAGCCACCCGGTGTGTTGGTTTCCCTCTACTTCAGGTAACAATTGATCAAGCACAATGCGCAAATCACCGGCGATCCCTACATCGACCTTGACATTTTTGTTTAGCTCAGAAGGATCGATGTCAATATGAATCTTACGCGCATCTTGCGCGTAAGTCTTCAGATTGCCCGTCACGCGATCATCGAAACGCATACCTAGCGCAATCAGCAGATCAGCTTCCTGGATGGCGTGGTTGCAAGCTGCTTCACCGTGCATACCCATCATGCCAAGAGCTAGAGGATGATCTTCAGGTAAGCCGCCTTTACCCAGTAGTGTCAGTGTAACAGGAACCTGTGCTCGTTCTGCGAGTTCACGCAATTGGTGAGAGGCACCAGACTTTAAAACACCTTGGCCTGCAAGAATAATAGGCCGTTGCGCGTTGTTGATCAGTTCTGCTGCGGCCACAATATCATTATCGGTCGCACGCATTGTAGGATGATAACCAGGCAAACGAATCGGTTCTTCAGGATAAACGAACTCAATCCTTTCGTTTTGCACATCTTTGGGAATGTCGACCAAAACCGGTCCAGGACGGCCTGTCCGAGCAATATGAAAGGCCTCCCGAATCACATAAGCCAGTTCATGAATATCTGCAATCAGATAGTTATGCTTGGTCACGGGCAGTGTAACACCCGTCACGTCAGTCTCTTGAAAAGCGTCTGTTCCGATTGCCGCACGACCAACTTGCCCGGTTATACAGACAATGGGTGAAGAGTCCATCATTGCAGTCGCCAGACCAGTTACAAGATTGGTTGCACCGGGGCCACTGGTAGCAATAGCCACACCGACCTTGCCAGTGGCCCGCGCATAGCCATCTGCCATATGCGAAGCTCCCTGCTCATGACGCACCAGCACATGATGAATTTGTGGATACCTTGTCATAGCATCATATGTTGGTAAAATTGCCCCACCGGGATACCCAAACATTACATCTACACCTTCACGAAAAAGGCATTC
>DAOTXA010000092.1:0-2084 GCA_034435595.1 Anaerolineae bacterium
GTCGTCATACTGATTCTTCTTGTGTTGGCGCTCACCCTGGTCGTCAACGCGCAGGAGATTGTCCCCCGTCCGGGCAGTGACCCGGACCCCAATGCCAACGTTAGCTGGCCTCCGCCCGTGTATGTGCTGCGCGGCACCGTTGACGTTCTAGGCACGGCAAATCTGCCCGGCATGAGTAGTTTTTTCATTGAGTTCCGCCCGCTGGAATTCTCTGAAGAAGTCGCAGACCCGGCGGCTGTCGATCCGGCGGCGACTGAAGAAGCCGCGCCAGGTGTTGAAAGCGAACTTGGACGCCCCTGGTTCCCGGCGACGCTCCCTAATTCGTTGCCAGTGCTGGATGATGTGCTCGGCACATGGAACACGGAAACGGCCCCGGATGGTCTGTACGAAATGCGACTGGTGGTGAATATCGCCGGACAAACGGAACCGCAGCATGTCCTCGTCAGCCCTTTACGCATCGAAAATAACGCCGAATTCCCCGACGCGGGTGAGGTCGCACCGCTGCCAGAACAACCCGCATCGCGTCCAACACTGCAACCCTCACCCACCCAGCAAGATACCACCCCGCAGGTCGAGGTGATCCGCAGCAGTGTCAATATTCGCAGCGGAGATAGCATCGACTTCCCGGTTCAGACCGTCGCGTTGCGTGGTGAAACCTTCCGTATCATCGGCATCGCAGATACAGGCAGTGGCTGGTACTTTATCGAATTGCCAGATGGCACCCGTGGTTGGATATCGCCGACGGTCGTCAGCGTTTCCGGTGATTTGCGCGGCATCCCGCGTGTAGAACCGCCGCCCCCCCCGTTCACGCCGACCCCGATCCCGACCAATACTCCGGTTGGTCAGGGCGACCTGATCGCAGATAACTTCACGCCGGACCCGAATCCGCCGACCTGTGGCGTTGATTTCGATGTGCTGGTGAATGTCCGCAACAACGGCACAGCAGCGACGCTGAACCCGGTGAACGTCGTCATTCGTGACGTGCATGTCGCCAGCGGTCAAACGCAGGTGCAGGTAACAACCACTCAGGTTCCGGTCCTCAGCCCTGGGCAGAACTTCGTCGTAAGCGGCACGCTCAACGTCACGACCTTCTTCAACGAGCAGCACCGTATTGACGTGATCGTTGATCCTGAGAACCTGACGCAGGAAACCAACGAGAACAACAATACGCGCAGCTTTTCGTACACGCTGCAACCCGGCGGGTGTTAGAAACCTCTCGCGCCATGTCCCTCTCTCATCCGTTTTGAGAGGGGGAAGATCACCACATATATGTAACTTCTGATTGAATCAAAAGAGACGCTCGTTTTGAGCGTCTCTATGGTATAGACGAGTTGTCATCAGACGATGCTGGTTCGTCGCACTGTCTTAGCAAGCGATATCTCCTTTGTGTCCCCGGCGAACCCGATACTTGCGTTTGCAGCTATCTTTGTGAAAAGCACGTTCATTGCGGTACATCGTCAACACGCGTAATCCGTCGGCAGAAAGCACCACCGTCGAGCCGACCAGACGGTTTAACGGGTCTGAAGGTTCCAGCGATTCGGGTAAATCGCGGCGGCGAAGCTGGCAGAAAATGACCCCTGTGCGGCGTAATCGCGTGCCATGCGTTACGATGAACAAAATCTCTTCTTCATCCAAATTGCGCTGGGCCGAACGCAACGCCGCGTGTGCGCTGAGATCGACCGGCTGTAAGTCATGCATACAATTAACTCCTTTCACATCCTACTTATTCAGACTATAACACAGGTTGAATGGGTCAATTCACGACAGATATGAAATTTATCCAAACATTGGGGAATTTCTTCCCGAACGAATGCCGAACACCCCCACACACTGTCCTACAACGCGGTAAAGATATACAATATACCCAAAGAAATTCAGTCAATATTTACAAATTCAATCAGGAGATTTGAGCGTATGCTCACCGCCTATACAAACGAACCCCTTACAGATTTTTCGCAACCGGAAAATGTTATGGCCTTTCAAAAGGCGCTGGATATAGTGAAAGCCGAGATCGGCGGCGTGTTCCCGCTGGTGATTGGCGGGCAGCGCGTCGAACTGGACGAAACCTTCGCCAGCATCAACCC
>DAOTXA010000093.1:0-6777 GCA_034435595.1 Anaerolineae bacterium
ACCAGTTCGATAAACGCTGTACACGCCAGGCTGACAATTGGCAGATTGCTGCGACGGCCCAGCGCCAGCAGGATACTGATCGGGAACGAGGCCGCGATGCTGACAAAGGTCAACATCAACGTCAGCATCAACCCACCCCACACGGCAGTCGGCACCGAGGGCAAAATGCTGGACCCTTCGATGCCGCGTAACACCACCCAGCTAACCGGGAACAGCAAAATCCACCCGGCAACCACAGAGCGGTAGATGAGTCGTTGCGGATTTTCACCTAAATTGCGCGTCATCGTACCGCCAACCACACCAACTGCCGCGAATCCCACCGCAATCAGAATCGGCATGGCGACCGTGTTGAAGAACGGCGTGATCTGGATTTTGATGTATTCGGCAAAGTTGCGCGTGCCTTGAAAGCGAACATCGTTGCGCAAAAGCTGTGTCCGACACTCGCCAGCACCGGGACACTCAAATTCTGGCAGCGGACCGTAGCGCTCGGTACGCGCTTCGAGTTCTGCCGCACGATTGGTATAGGTCGATACGCCATCCAGTCGAATCCATGCATACCCGGCGTTGGTGGCTTCTTCGCGGTTGGCGATAACGTAGTACCAGTCATCAGCGGGGGCGGTGAACTCAAAGCTGACATTCGGTTCATCCGGCGTCGTGGTAATTGTCTCGACCAGTTCGCCATCCCCGGTACGCAGTTCGATAGTAGCGACCAGATCGTATTCACCGTCCAGATCGACGTTTCCGGCATTGGCAGACGTGCGCAAATCGTTCCAGACAATGCGCGAATTGCTTAAACCGGGCGTGGTTTCGATGTAGCCGGTGCGTTGCGCGTCGCCTGATGTCGCTTCTGCCTGTGTGATGCGTTCCGTCGCAATGGTGACGGTTTGACCCTCGTCCGCAGGGAAGAACAGCGGATTCAAATCACCTTCTGGCGTGATGATGGCACGCGTGGGCGGCTCTTGAATGGCGGTCGAGGCCAGCGGAATCAGCACCAGTACGATGAGAGTGATGATCGCCGTTGCAGCAAAGGCCCGCACATTGCCCGACCACAGGCCAAAGCTTAAGCCACTTAAAAAGACGAGGAACAGCGCCAGCATTTCTACGCGCCACAGGTGTTCGATATCATACTGACCCACCATCAGCAGGCGTATGTTGCCATTGATGACGTTCCACTCGGCATCAAACAGCATCCATGAAGTCATGCCGATGACGAATGCGGCGACCAATCCCCCGACGATGATGGTCAGCGCTGTGTTCCACCAGGAGCTAAGTAGATTGTCGCGCACCCACGCCCATGCGCCAGTTGTGGGAACCGGTGGCTTGCGCGAGGGCGGCGGGTCTGGTGGTGCGACGTACATCGCGCCTTCGTCATAGGCATCATAGGAAGTGTCGGTCATTGTAGTTCCTTTAGTTGTCAGTGATTAGTGATTTGTTGTTAGTTCTGTTAACTGATTTGGCTGGGTGCTCATCAAGAAAAGCCAGAGCAACCTGTTCCGAAATCAAGAACTAACAACCAACAACTAATGACTCGTCATCGCGTCTTCAACGTTAGCGTGTTGTTAAACAGGTTCATGAACAGCGAGATAATCAAACTCAGCAGCAAATAGGTCACCATCAAGAAGGCGAACAGGGCGACGGCCTGACCGCTCTGGTTCTGCGCGACATTGGCGACGTTGTACACATCGAAGAAACCAATTGCAATCGCCAGACTGGAGTTCTTCGCCAGGTTTAGATACTGGTTGGTCAGCGGCGGGACGATCAAGCGCAGCGCCTGCGGCAAAATCACCAGTTGCAGCGTTTGCCCGCTGGTCAGCCCGGAAGCACCGGCGGCTTCTAGCTGGCCTTTGGGGACCGATAGAATCCCCGCCCGCACAATATCGGCGATGAAGGCCGAGGTGTAGAACACAAGTCCCGCCATCAGTGCCAGATACTCCGCACTCAGCGCGGATCCACCCCGGAAGTTGAAGCGGCTGGCGCTGGGTGCTTCCGTCATCAGCGGCGCACCGCCAATCACGAATGCGAGGGCTAGACCTACCAGTGAGAAGCCGAAAACGGTCATCAGGAAGTAGCGCAGGGTGTTGGCGGGTGTCCCGGTTCGCTCCATCAATTGCAAACGCTGTCGCCACAAATACGCGCCGACTGCGATCCCCGCGAGGATCGCCAGCCCGAATATCCAGAACGTATCTGTGCCCAGAATCGCCGGATAATTAAGGCCGCGACTGCTCAAATATACATCGCCCGGTAGCTGGATCGCTGTGCTAGGCCGGTTGGGTAAGAAGCCGAGAACACCGCGATAAATAAAGAACAACTGCACCAGCAGCGGCGTATTGCGGAACACTTCTACCCAGCCAGACGAGACATTTTTCACCAGCCAGTTTTCCGACAGCAGGCCAATACCCAGCAAAATGCCGAGTATCGTGGCGAAAATCAGCGACAATGAGACGACGCGCAGCGTGTTCACGAGGCCGACCATCAAGGCGCGGAAGTACGTCCCCTCGCGCAACCACTGCGAGTTCGCCAGGTCTTCCAGCACAGGGATGCCATCCAGAAATGACAGCGGCACATCGTAATCCGGGCCTTCGGTCACTTCGACGCCGAAGGTGCGACCAAGCACGTTGAAATTGATCTGTAGCTGGCTTTCTGCCAGATTATCGACCAGATTCGCCAGCAACAGAAACAAGCTACCAGCAATAAAAATGAGGAAGATCGTCTGCGTGAAGTCACTAATGTAGACGATATCGCGGTAGACAGGTGTACCCGTGCGATTTTGCGTGCGGATGCCGCGCACCGTCACAATGACAAAATACGGCACCGCAGCCAGCACGCCAAATAGTAATGCCTGCACCAGGTTCGCACCGTCAAAATTCCATGCGAAGTTCCACGCAGTCAATAGATAAATCAAATAAACGACGATGCCCACGCCCATCGCGGCCCGCATACGCGCAATAACATCGACAAAAGAGTCTTGTTGCGGTGGCGGTTTGCTGGCAGATAAATCTGCCGTCGTGATAAACACGTTGGGATCGTCGGCGTCAGTCGGGTTGACGTTTGTAGTCATGGCGATTTGCCTGAACGGTGTGTGATTGGGAAATGCAAGTTGTTACCGTTCGCCTCAATACGATTTGCGTCTGGTTCGCAAAAGGCGAAACCGCCCGATGACAGGCACCGGGCGGTAAATCAACCTAAATCAGTGTTCGGCCTAGCGCCACGCCGGAGCGTAGATCAGACCGCCGTTGAGGTAGCTGGCGTTGGGGGTACCTTCACGTTCAATACCCACCGCAGCCACGTTGCGCTCGTAGATTTCACCGTAGTTACCCACGGCGCGGATCACGTCGGCGGCGAAGGTGGGGTTAAGACCAATGAAGCTACCGAGATCACCGGCTTCACCAGTGAAGCGGGCGATGGTCGGGTCTTCGCTACCGGCGAAGCTGTCGATGTTTTCCTGCGTGAAGCCAAATTCTTCCGCGTGGAAGGTGGCGAACACGGTCCAGTTAATCACGTCTCCCCACTGAGCGTCACCCTGCAAGTACATCGGGCCGAGCGGTTCCTTCGACAGGGTATCGTTCAACACGGCGTACAGGCTGGGATCATCTGAAGAGAAACGGAGCGAGGCAAGCTGGCTCTTGTCAGAGGTCAGCACGTCGCAGCGACCGTCCACAAAACCAGCCATACTGTCGGCGCTGGTTTCAAACGGGATCAGTTCGAATTCAAAGCCACGGCTCTCGAACGCATCGGTGATGTTCAGTTCGGTAGTCGTACCGGCCTGCACACAGATCGTTGCGCCGTCGAGGTCTTCAATCGAGTTGACACCTTCGGATTGCAGCGCGACAGGAATCATCAGACCCTGACCGTCATAGAAGATAGTCGGGCCGAAGTCGCCGCCAACGTCGGTGTCACGGCTGAAGGTCCAGGTGGTGTTACGCATCAGCACATCAATGTCGCCGTTCTGCAGGGCGGCAAAGCGCTCGGCAGCGGTCAGCGGCACGAATACGAGATTATCTTCGGTCACTTCACCAAAGATAGCTGCGGTAACGGCGCGGCAGTAGTCGGCGTCAAAACCGCTAACTTCGCCCGTGTCCTGATCAAGGAACGAGAAACCGGGGAGCGTGCCAGAAACGCCGCAGTTCAACACGCCGCGATCCAAAACTTCAGCCAGCTTACCGGTGGGTTCCGCCTGTGCGGAAACAACGCTGAACGACATCACGGCTAGCGCGACGACGAGCAGTGCAAACATTGCTAAACGAAGATTCTTCATATGTTCTCCCTTATTACATTATCGATGGCATTAATTAAGAAGTAATTCCTTCCAACGAATAGTTTGTAACATATCGACACATTGTCATGCAAACGAAGCAGAACAATTTTTATCGAATGTTTATCTAATCGTGGAGATTGGAAGTTGCTTCTCGCATCATTTATACCTCACAAGGCATAAAGATCGCTTCGTGCAGGGTGAACGAAATCCATTAGACGTACCTGTCAGATTGCGCCAATCCTTAAGATATGTTCTGTCATATCATAGCCGTCACAGTCTAAAGGATATACGCCGCGCTCTGGCCCTATGATGAATATGTAGACAGAACTTTCACTGTCAGTGAAAGCCCTGATTGAGCAGCAATTTTGCAATTTGACAGCAGAGTGTTAAAGAGGGGGCGACATGATCAATAACCAACAGGTCGATGCCATGATCGCAGATGTTATTCGACGGGCGGAACTGACACTGGCAGGGCGTGATGGCCCCCTGTTGCCAGACCCACGCGAGGATATACGCGCTGTGCTGGATAGTGCGCGGTTGTTCCAGACAACGCTGCGTGCTTATCTCGAAAACCCGGACGCCTATGGCGGGTCCATCATCCACGATTTGCGCGGGCGTTTGAACAGTGTGACCGGATTTTCCGAAATGTTGATCGACGACACCGGGGCCAAGTTGAACAGCAACCAGCGCCAGGAAATCGCCAGCATCTACCAGACCGGCCTGCAACTGCGCGACTACGTCAACACGCACTTCCGCTCGATGGTAACCCGTTGAGCGACGGGCGTATGCGTTACCGGTCACGGATTCGCACTGGACAGCCGTCTACCTTTTCATAGATGCTTGGGCTGTCATTGACAACATCAACGCAACCTCTGTACCGGGCTTCACGCATAAGGACGGTTTTTCTGGGCGGAACAATCCTCAACATGATTACGGTCGCCTTTGGCAGCTTGATCGGTGTGCTGATCGGCAATCGCCTGCCAAAGCGTATACAGGAATCGGTCGTCACCGGGCTTGGCCTGGTGACTATTTATGTCGGCATCAGCAACACGGGCGAAACCGGGAACATCATCATTCCCCTATTGAGCATCGCCATCGGTGTTATTCTCGGCGAATTGCTGGGTCTTGACGCTGCACTCATCCGCTTCGGCGGCTGGTTGCAATCACATTTTGCTGGCGGCGATAGTGCATCACAGGATGAAAATTCGAAAAACCCCGACCAGGCCGACATAGGCGGACTGTCCCCCCGTGAGCGCTTCATCACCGGGTTCGTGACGGCATCGCTGGTCTTTTGCGTGGGGCCGCTGACCGTTGTCGGCTCGATTCAAGATGGTATGGGACTCGCTGCCGGCTTCGAGCAACTGGCAATCAAAAGCACGCTCGACTTCTTCGCGGCGATGGCGTTTGCCGCCAGTTTTGGTATTGGCGTTAGCTTCAGCCTGATTACGATTCTGGTCGTGCAGGGCGGATTGGCCTTACTCGGCAGTGTCTCCGGGGAATTTATGTCTGACCCGATGATTGGGGAAATGACGGCGACAGGCGGTCTGATTCTGTTGGGGTTGGCGCTAATTCTGCTGGACATCAAGAAGCCACGCATGGCGAACTTCCTGCCTGCGCTGCTGATTGCGCCCTTGATCGTCGTTGTTGGCGTTGCGATGGGGATCAACCTGTATCCGTGAGCAACTGCGCCAGCGTATGGCGGGCGATCCCGGCGAGGACGGGATTTGTCTGGCGATAATATGGCAACGCGGTGACGGCTGTCGTCAGCGCCCAACCGCGACCACGCAACCATACCGCGTCATCGATTGCCAGCGCTTTACGGAAAGCGGAGCGTTCTGTTGCCGCAAACAGATTCCACGCGACGATCAAATCCACCGCCGGATCGCCCACACCCAACCCGCCAAAATCAATGACGGCGTGCAGTTGACCACCCGCGCACAGCAAATTGCCTGATTGCAAATCGCCATGAATCCACACCGGGGCGAGACTGTGCGCCGGGGCGTTATGTGCGGCTTCCCAGATGCTCGTTAGTCGATTGGCGTCGTATTCATTGCGGAGTGCGTGGATGTTTTTGCGGGTTCCGGCGTCTCGATTCGCCAGTAGTTCGCCGCGCCCGAAGTTATGCGCACCGGGCGATGGTCCACCGCTATTGTCGATTTGCTGTAACGCACAGATGAATCCGGCGAGATCACGCGCCGACTGTGCCGGATTGCGCAGACGGTCGCGGGTGGCGTTTTCGCCGTCCAGCCATGTATACACCGACCAATCAAAGGGATAGCCGAAGCCCGGTTCGCCTTTCGCCAGCGGAACCGGGATTTTTAGCGGCAAGTTTGGTGCGAGATACGGCAGCCAGCGCTGTTCTTTTTCTAGCTGCCCGGTGACGTTCGCAATGCGCGGCAGGCGCACGACCATCGCGTCGCCCAGACGATACAGCGCGTGGTCCGTTCCGGCGGAAGCGACACGAGACAACGGCAAATCTGCCCACTGCGGGACCTGTGCAGCGACCAATTGCCCCACCAGCG
>DAOTXA010000094.1:0-4488 GCA_034435595.1 Anaerolineae bacterium
GACCCCTACACACCTTTCATGAACTTGTAGGGGCGGCATTTTTGCCGCCCGCAATGATCATCGTCGAACCACCACGTTTTTCTGCGGTCGTACCTTGGACAGCATACCTGCATTATATTCATGCGGCGGGGATGCGCATACTGATGTTAGCTTATGCACCATACCAACCCGCGTGGCGCTAGGTGGCTTTATGCGTAGAAGATAGGCTTTAAGGATGAGTCATAACGGTAGAGGACGATGACAGTATTTTATGACAGCGATTTCCCCGCAACAGACAGAGACAGAATCCACTGAATCGAACGAAACAGCCCAAACATCACAGGGCGCACGCCAGCTATCGGCGATGTTCTTTCTAAATATCGCGTCTCTTGGGTGGGTAGCGCCATTCATTAGCCTGTATATGGTGACATTAGGCTTTAGCGCCACAGAAATCGGTTTTGTCGTCAGTGCATATGCGTTAGTCAATATCATTGCTTCCCCGATATTAAACAACTATGCAGATCGAACCGGGCAGCATCGCCGCCTGTTCGTTGGGTTGATTGTGACGATGTCGCTGGCTGCAATTGGGCTGGCGGCTCCAATCAGTGAATTTTGGATCGTGTTGATGATTATTCTGTGGAGAGGGGCTTCTGTTCCGTTGATCGCATTGCAGGCGCAACTCACAATTACGTGGTTGCAGCTTCGTCAGCGTGACATCTTCGGGCGGGTGCGTGCTGTGGGTAGTCTGGGGTGGACGATGAGCACATTCACCGCCGGGACGGTGCTGGCGATTGGTGGTTATCCGCTGATGTTCGTACTCAGTGGGCTAATCAATCTTTTGATTTTGCCGCTGGCGCGGATGATGCCCAAAGACACGAACACCAACCGGGTTCAAAAGGACACTGGCTCCGGTGCATCACGCCAAAAGGGATTTTATATCTTCATGGCGGCGAGTTTTGCCTTCTATATCGGCAGATCGACCTACTTCGCATTCGGGTTTGTGTATATGGAGCAGGGTTTGGGCGCAAGCGTCGGGATGATCGGGTTTTTGGTCGGCATGACGGCGCTATCCGAAGTGTTACCGATGATTTTGATGGATCGTGTACTCAAGCGGGTTGATGTGCGGCTGACGATGGCGGCGGGCATGATTGCCCCGGCAATCACTTTTATCGTACTGGCGCTGATGGATGATACGACCTGGATACTTCCTTTGATGATATTTCATGGGCTGGCGCAAACATTGACCATCATCTCTGCACCGTTACTGGTTTCGGAGATTAGCCATCCGGCGAACCTGGCACGTAATCAAAGCCTTGCCGGGGCGACGATGAACGGGTCAGCGGCCTTTATTGCCGGGCCGATTATGGGGATAATTTTTGACACCGTCGGCGGTGGAGAAGTGTTGCTCATCGCCGGGACCATTAGCTTTGCGGCGGGGGTGGCGCTGATCATTATGCGTCGCTATCTGGTTCCGCCGCCGGGAATCATCCAACCGGATACTGGTTAATGCACCATACCAACCCGCGTGGCGCTAGGTGGCTTTGTGCGCAGAAGATAGCCTTGGGGGATGAGGTGTATTGTTAAAGAACGGCGACACGATTCCCATGACAGCGATTTCTCCGCAAAAGACGCAGCCACCATCCACTGAAGCAGTCTCTACGCCACAGGGCGTGCGCCAGCTATCCGCCATCTATTTTTTGAACTTCGCGTCACGCGGGTGGGCCATGCCCTTCATCAGCCTGTATATGGTCGCTGTCGGGTTTAGCGCTACAGAAATCGGTTTTGTCGTCAGTGCGCGGGCGCTGGTCAACATGATCGGATCGCCGGTGGTGAACAGTATCGCGGATGC
The DNA here is from genome assembly GCA_034435595.1 of Anaerolineae bacterium. GTDB lineage: Bacteria > Chloroflexota > Anaerolineae > Aggregatilineales > Phototrophicaceae > JAVJSU01. Next base: position 1,829 of record DAOTXA010000094.1, read on the forward strand.
GACCGGGCAGCACCGGCGTCTGTTTTATGCGCTGGTCGTGCTGATGGCGCTGGCGATCATCGGGCTTGCGGCCCCCGTTCATACGCTGTGGGTGGCGGCGATGGTCATCGTGTGGAACATGGCGGGGAAGTCGCTGGTCGCCCTGCAAGCTCAGTTGACGATTAGCTGGTTGAGGCTGCGCGAACGCGAAATTTACGGGCGGGTGCGTGCATGGGGCAGCCTCGGTTGGAGCGCGACTACGTTTGCTGCCGGGACCTTGCTGGCGATTGGCGGCTATCCGCTGATGTTTGTGTTAAGCGGCCTGCTTAATCTGTTGATTCTACCGCTGGCATGGGTGCTGCCGGAACGGACCAACAACATCAAAAAGGAAACGGGTCCCGGTGCGCCCCGCCAGACCGGATTCTATATCTATCTGGCGGCGAAGCTGGTGTATTACATCGGCGGAACAAGTTACGGCGCGTTCGCCTTCATCTACATGGAACAGGTCCTCGGCGCGGACCCCGGCATGATTGGTATGCTGGTCGGCGTGGTGGCGCTGGCAGAAATCGGGCCGATGATTCTGATGGATCGCCTGCTGCGGCGCATTGATGTGCGGCTGACGATGGTCGTGGGGATGGTTGGGCTGGCGGTCACGTTGATTGCGCTGGCGATGCTGGAAGGTGCGGCCTTGTTGTTGCCTTTGATGCTGTTGCGCGGGGTGATGCAGACCTTCACCATCATCTCGACACCACTGCTCGTCGCGCAGATCAGCCATCCGGCGAACCTGGCACGTAACCAGAGCCTTGCCGGGGCGACTGCGCAGGGACTCGCCGCCTTCATCGCTGGCCCGATGATGGGCATCATCTATGACACGGTTGGCGGTTCCGAACTGTTCCTCATCGCCGGGACAATTTGTCTGGCGTCGGGCGTCGGGCTGTTGATCCTGCGGCGCTACCTGGTGCCGCCCATTTTTGCTGAGTCTGTCGCGTAGGTAGTGTGATAAGATACACGGCATTCTGACGGCAAACCTACGGCAATTCAACATGAGCAACGACAATAACAGACCGCCGAAGAAAGGCGGACAATCAGGCAAGCCACGCGGTAGAAATCCCGGTGGATGGGATGCGGTCGCGGCGTGGTACGACGGCTGGATGGGCAAAGGCGGTAGTGTTCACCATAAGAAGCTGGCGGTCCCGGCGACATTACGCTTACTTGCTCCACAACCGGGCGAGGACATCCTCGATGTCGGCGCGGGACAGGGCGTGCTGGCTCCTGATGTGGCGAAGGCGGGCGCACGCTATACGGGCGTTGACGTAAGTAACAAACTGCTCAGTTATGCACGCAAGCATCACGGCGATCACGGGCGCTTTTTGCGGGCAGATGCGGCGGCCCTGCATCTGGAATCGTCTATGCAGGCGGAGAGCTTCGACGGCGTTTCGTTCCTGCTGGCGATTCAGGACATGGACCCGCTAGAAGAGGTGCTCATGTCGGCGGCGTGGGCGCTTAAACCGGGCGGGCGACTCGTCATCCTGATGACTCATCCCTGTTTCCGTGTGCCACGTCAAAGCGGGTGGGGCTTCGATGAGGATCGCAAGCTGCAATTTCGTCGTGTGGACCGTTATTTGACCCCGCTGCCCGTCCCCATGAAGCAGCACAGCGAAGGCGTGACCATCAGTTTTCACCGCCCGGTCAGCGAGTACGTCAACGGACTGGCGGCGGTCGGGCTGTTAATTGACCAGATGCAAGAAATTGCGGCGGATGACCCGCTGAACAAGAAACGCACCAAAGCCGAAAAGATGGCTGATGCCGAGATTCCGTTGTTTATGGCATTGCGTGCAAGAAAGATCACAGGCTAGAGGTTAAGCAAAGACAAAAGCACAACGCAAAGGCGCGATAGCGCAAGGTTGCGCAAAGGGGGGATGATAAAACTGATTCGTGAAATCGTTGGCGGACGCCCTGTAGGTCGTCCCTACAAATCACATTTCTATGGTTAAGCGTCTTCTTTGTCTCAAGCACTCGTTGTCACCAGTAAACAAAGTAGAAAAAGTAGTGAAAGTAAACGCGTTAGACCTTACTTTGGTTACTTTTGTTTCTTTCTCTACTCTTATGGCCTGATATTGGACGACAAACACGAGTGTTTGCTTATCCGCTATTCGCGTTCCTGTAGGGACGTGCTACAGCGCGTCCGTGAGATGGAAAGCGAAAGTCCTATAGATGATTACTCGTTTTAAGGATTTCTTCTTGCACTTCTTTGTCTTTGCGTTAGATTCTTTGCAGAGCCTTGTGTAACGCGAGTGAAAGCGGTTCCCCCGTGAATGAACATCTCTACCGGATGCAGCAGCGCCTCGCCGACGAACTGGTCGAGCGGGAAGTGATCGCTTCCCCGGCGGTGGAAGCAGCGTTTCGCAGTGTGCCGCGCCATCTGTTTGTGCCCCACGTAAATCCTGACCGCGCCTATGGCGACGACGTGATCGTGACGAAGGTCCGTACAGGCGACCAGCGACCGATTAGCTCGTCCTCGCAGCCGACGATGATGGCGATCATGCTGGAACAATTGGGGCTGCAACCGGGTCATCATGTCCTGGAAATCGGGGCGGGGAGCGGGTATAACGCGGCGTTGATGGCGCATATGGTCGGCGTAGGCGGCAGTGTGACTACTGTCGATATTGACGCCGATCTGG
>DAOTXA010000095.1:0-14915 GCA_034435595.1 Anaerolineae bacterium
TGGAATAAGCAAGGTAAACTGCGCTATCGCCACTCATGTGATAGCAAGCGCAAATCACGCTTTGCATCTGAAATCGAAGACGATTTCATGAAGATCATAGACATACTCGACATACAGCCTGAAACAATTGAACAAATGACGAATCTGGCTATGCAAACCCACTACGGGATCATTGGCGAAAGCGATGAAAAAGCACTCGAAGAAAAGCGAAAAGTGGAAATCGCCAAACATCGCCGCGCCCTGAATAACGCTAAGGAAATGTCAAAATCGGGTGACATCGAAATTGAGGAATTCTATCGCCTGAAGGACTTCCACACGCGCCAAATCGCTATGTGGGAAGCGAAAACCAGCGAACGACAGGACGTGCAATTGCAATTGGTTCGTTGTGTCGAGACGGTGAAACGAATCAAGACGCTGTGGGCCACCGTAGACCCTGAAGACCGGCAAATCCTGGCGCGTAGTCTGTTAGATGAAATTGTCTATGATCTTGACAAAGGGCAGATAGAATCATTCACCGTTAAGGCGTGGGCAGCGTCCTATATTGAGATTCGCGGGGAACTATACAGGGAAGAATTGACCGGGGAACAAAAAACCCGCTTGCTATCAAGCGGGGTATCGTTTCATGACCCCAACGGGACTCGAACCCGTGTCTTCACCTTGAAAGGGTGACGTCCTAGGCCGCTAGACGATGGGGCCTGCAACGTTTGACAGTCTACCAGTCAGATCCGCTCACGTCAAGCTAGAAACCAGCAACTCGACCCGGTTACTTACGCAACACTTACCCCGCTACAGCCGAATTTCATATACCGGAATCGGTCGGCTGCGCCCCTTTACATGAATCGGTCCTACGTACTGCGATTTTCCCATATTGCCAATCTGCATCTGGGTAGACTCACTGATGAGAATCTGACCGTTCTCACTGAGACTTTGCAGACGTGAAGCAACGTTGACCGTATCCCCCACCGCCGTGAAGTCCATGATCTCTGGCGACCCAACATTGCCCACAATTGCTGTACCTGTATGAATGCCAAAGTTCAGCTTCAGACGGAACTCGTCGGGGAACTGCTCGTGAAACGCAGGCAAAGCCCGAACAATATCTGTCGCTGTGGCGACCGCACGCGCCGGATGATCGGCCTGTTCTAGTGGCGTATTGTACAAAGTCATGACCGCGTCACCAATGAATTTGTCGATTGTGCCACCGTTATTGAGCACAATCTCGACAATGAGTTCATGATACTTGTTCAACACACCCAGCAACTCTGCGGGTTCAGTGCGTTCCGCCAGTGGCGTGAAGTTTTCAATATCTACGAATAGCACCGTCACCTCTTGCAGATGTCCGCCAAGCTCAATAGAAGTCGGATTCCGCAACATCTGCTCGACTACCGAAGGCGCGACAAAACGCTGAAAGGTCTGGCGGATCATTTGCTGCGTTTCCAGCAGATCATCCGTATCTGCTTTTGCACGCAAACGTGTCTCGATGCGTGCCGCCAGTTCACGCGGGCTAAACGGCTTGGTCAAATAATCATCTGCGCCAAGGCCCAACCCCTTCACACGCTGATCTACCTGCGACAGCGCAGTCAGCAAAATAATCGGAATGCGTGCCGTGCGCTCATCCGCTTTCATGCGCTCGACCACCTCAAACCCCGTCATCCCCGGCATATTGACATCTAACAGCACCAAATCCGGCGGATCTTTCTCAACGGCAGTCAACGCCTGCGGACCATCAAACGCACGCACAACATCATACCCCAACATGCCCACGATATCAGCGATCATCTGCACATTGTCAGGATTGTCATCAACAGCGAGAATTTTCACAGTTAATCTCGTCCTAGTCCTTAAGATAGACGTTTAGTTTGCTCATGAGTTCCGGCAGGTTGATCGGCTTGGTAATGTAGTCGTCGCAACCCGCCTCAATCGCTCGTTCTCGATCCCCGAACATCGCGTGCGCGGTCAGTGCGATCACTGGAATCGGCTGCAACTTTTCGTCCGCTTTGATCTCTTTAGTCGCCGTCCAGCCGTCTTTGCGCGGCAAAGACAGGTCCATAAGAATCAAATCGGGCACTTGACTGCGGGCCATGTCTACACCCTCAACGCCGTCAATCGCCTGAATCACTTCATGATCCATTGAGGTCAACACATCGACGATCAGGGTCATATTATCGCGGTTATCTTCTACAACAAGAATTCGACTCATTATTCCCCTCACTCACCAGCCACGCTGGTGTTTAGATCCACCTCATGCAGAGAAAGCTCTTTGCAGTATATGCCGATTCTTGCTGAACCATAGCGATCATGTTCAACTCAAAACACCGGTTTGCAGGCCAGCTATTTCGCCCCTTGGCGCATCGCGGAAATCCGCAGGCAGCGCGACAAAGAACGTACTGCCCTCATCTTCCACGCTGTTGACCCAGATGACCCCGGCGTGCATTTCCACCAGACGCTTGGCGATCGCCAGACCCAGACCAGTTCCCCCGAACTCGCGGGTATGGCTGCCATCCACCTGCGAAAACTCGTGGAAGATACGCCCCTGCTCCTCAATTGGAATACCGATGCCCGTATCCTTGATCGCTACCAGAATCCACACACCGTCACGCAGCCACCCCCGTGTTGGAAGCCGGAAATCGGTGACCATGCCGTCAATCACCTGTAAACGTCGAGCAGAAATATCAATATTGCCTTCTGACGTAAATTTGATCGCGTTTTCGTAAATGTTCCGCACGACCTGGTAGATGCGGCGCGAATCGCCATATAGCTCCGGCAAATTGTCGGCCATCTCCGTTTGCAGCGTCAACGATTTCTCATTCAATGAGACTTCGCAATCTGCTGTCACCCGCGAGACGATCTCAGCGACCTTGAACGTATCCAGATCGAGTTTCATCTTACCGGCGTCAATCTTGTTCAGATCAAGAATATCACTGATGAGATCAAGCAATGTTGCGCCGTTACGATGGATTTTCTCCAGGCGGTCGTTCTGCTTTTCGCTCAACTCACCGTAAATGCCGCTGCGCAACAGCTCACTATACCCGATGATCGAGTTCAATGGCGTGCGCAATTCATGACTGATGTTCGCCAAAAACTCGCTCTTATAGCGATTGGCTTCTCGTAACTCGCGGTTCAATGTATCCGATTTCTCTTTTTCGGACGCCAGATCGTTAATGACCTGTTGTAAGTCTCGGTTGGCGATGCGCAGTTCAGCATTGAGTTCTTCGACCGGAGTGCGCACCTGTTTGCGCAGCAGCACCTGCCCCACATACAGCACCGCACCGCCTGCGATCACGATACCAACAGGCAGCGGTTCCGGCCCGACAATCCACAAGACCGCAATCGCAACCACACCCAATGCCGCCGGAATTCGCAGCATAGGTGCGTTATACGATCCTGAACTAATCACTGTCCAGAACGCGAGCAGTGCATACGCAGTAGCACCAGCCAGCACCATACGCCACTGGTCGCCCTCAATCAGACTGTTTTCACTGTCGAGTCGAACAGCTTCGCCGAACCAGATCAAACCTGATCCAACGACCAACACAACCGGCAATAGACCGGCAATAAGGCGAACAAATCGCCCTTCCGGTTTGACCACCACCACCACAAATGTGAACATGCCCGCAGCAGTACCAATGATCCCGGTCGCTTGCAACTGTAACAGCGCCACATCATGCGTTTCGAGGAAATTGAGGCCGGGGGATAGCCGCAGCAAGAACCCGATCCCCCACAACGCCAGCGCACCGCTCAACCCGGCATACGCAAAAGTATTGTATGCCCGATTCGGTTGAATTAGCAGCGCTACCGCCAGGCCAGGCACCAGCAGTAAAACGAGTAGATTGGCAGCATAAACGAGAAATTCTGTTGCAGATGAAAGATCAGTCATAACATCAATAATCGCTGAGATAACGCTAGTTAGCGAGCAAATACACATGTCATACGGGTGTCCAATGACCCCCTGTTGACAGTATATCAGATTTTAATGTAGCGTTGCGATTAGCATAAACAAACTCATTGCAATGCAGCAGAGGCTTTTAGAAGCCGTTTGAGCAGTGCGCGGTGGCGTGCTTCTATCAGGCGAAGTCCCGTTCGGGGTTAGGTGTATCTCGAACGACTTCTCAGGTTTTTGGATGCCTTGACTCACCCGGATCACCGGATTCATCGACCGAATATGACGCGGGCGAATTGCCGTCGGCCTCGCGGCCCTTCGTCTCATCGCCAAGAAGTTGTGTTAGCGCCATCAATGCCCCGTACTCGAATTCGTTATATCCACACACATCGCAGATAAATGCCGGGGTATCCGGTGCAGAGATCATCTTACCGTGAATGACGCGTGCAAACGTGGCCCGCCCGGAGTAGCAGCGACCGTGTTGGCAGCGCGGGCAGTAAAACGCAAAATCGTTGTCCATATATTGATGTCCTCCGGGGCATCTACTCAGAGTAGCGAGTTTGGTGAATGCTGCCAATTTGATCCAAAGGCCAGAAGCGGAAGATAGCCTCACCCACAATCAACGAACGATCCACCGGGCCAAAGCTGCGTGAGTCGTTGCTGTGATTGCGATTATCGCCCATCATAAAATACTCGGTGGGGCCTAACTGCCACTCTTTATCCGGGCACTTCCAGCTTGAACATGGCTCATTGATATACGTTTCGTCCAGCAACTCACCGTTGCGATACACCTGCTGCTCGATGATCTCGATGAAATCATTGGGGCGACCAATCACACGCTTAATCAGCGGCGGCTCGTTGTCCGTCAGCGGGTCCGGCGAGTTAAACACAATGACATCGCCGTACTGCGGGTCCCACAACATATAATTCACGCGGCTGATGAGCAGGCGCTGCCCGTCCACAAACGTAGGTTGCATACTGCGCCCCTGCACAATCGACTGCGGTGACGCCAGTTGCAGCAGCGTGAACACACCCACACCGAAAAACACCATGCTGATGAGTTCGCGCATAAATCCGAAACGCGCCACATGTGGACGCGGGGGGTTATTCATTGTCATCTCGGTTCCTATTGTTCTCAATTGCCGGGATAGGCGATCTGGTTGACGATACCCCAGTCTTCCGGGGGCCAATAACGAATCAGCACCTCGCCGACGATATGCTCGCGCAATACCGGCCCGAATGCCCGTGAGTCGCTGCTGCGGTTACGATTATCGCCCATCATAAAATATTCGTCTGGACCCAATTCCCACACGTTATCCGAACAACGTCCAGCAGAACACGGTTCATTAATATACGGTTCTTCCTGCAATGCGTCGTTGACATACACCAGCGTATCGCGGATTTCTACCATATCCCCCGGCAGACCAATCACGCGCTTGATGTAATCCTCGTCCGGGTTGCCCGGATAGTGAAACACGACAACATCGCCATAAGTCGGCTCGCCGATCAGATAATTCACGCGGCTGACGATCAAAAACTGTCCCGTCTCAAAGTTGGGTTCCATGCTCGGACCCTGCACAATAAAACGCACAGTCGCCAGATTGACCAGGGCATAAATCGCACCAACGAGCACGATCAAATCAAGCGTCTCGCGAAAAGCAGCCCAACGCCGCAAGTGCGGGCGCGGCGGTGTAGTTGTGATCCCGGTTGAAGTGGGCGAAGTGGTAGATGGTGATTGCGTGGTCGCGTCGTGCAACAGACGATCTCATTTCGTTAGCATGTATTGCGATTATAGGCCGCCGAACCAGCAGTGACAATGCAGAGTCGCGGCGCTTTGCACTCTTCTTACACTATCGCCTAAAAATTTCATACAGATTTCGGACACTGCACCGCCCGTGCGCTTGACGCCCCCATACCCACACGGCTATGATCGTCACGTGCGCTTCTGCCCAATTGATGCGGCGGGAGCGTTTTCGTAGACGCAAGTTCGCAGCAACATTTTCTTAGCCGATTCGCAGCGATCAGGCACATCACTATGGAAAATCTGCTCATCGTAGGCATCGGCGGTTTTCTGGGCGCGAACGCCCGCTATGTACTTTCAGCGTGGATGGCAGATCGCGCCCCGGCTATGCTGCCATACGGAACAATGGCAGTCAACGTGATCGGCTCCTTTGGATTAGCGATGTTTATCGCATGGGTAGCCAAGCGCACCAGCATCCCCGAACGTACACGTTTACTGGTCGGGACCGGCTTTTTTGGCGCGTTCACCACTTTCTCGACCTACGCCAACGAGAGCATCGCCCTCATCCGTGATGGTCAGTGGTCCGCCGGACTGGGCAACATGATTATCACCAATGTGCTATGCATCATCGCGGTCATCGTCGGCTTGATCGTCGGCAGCCGCCTTTAGCCTGAAACCGATATTATACGGAAGAAACGAGAACCCGTTTTATGGAAGAGTGGATCAAAGTCATCATACTGGGCATTGTCGAAGGCATCACCGAATTTCTACCCATCTCATCTACCGGACACCTCATCGTCGCCGCCGACCTGCTGAACTTCGGCGGTGGCGCAATTGACGGAACCTTCGAGATTTTCATCCAGCTTGGCGCGGTCATCGCCGTTATCGGCTACTACTGGCGCGACCTTATGATACAGGTGCGCGGCGTCCGCACCGAAAGCGGCGTACAGCGCCTGTGGCTGGCAATCGTGGTCGCCTCTATCCCGGCGGCAATCTTCGGCATTTTGCTGCGCGATTGGATCACCGAAGTCCTATTCTCGCCCACTGTCGTCGCCATCTCGCTGATTGTCGGTGGCATCATCTTCATCATCGTGGAACGTCGCCCGCAGCGACCAAAAGCCGAGCAAACCGACGACCTGTACGAGATCACCGTCCGGCAGGCCATCGTCGTCGGGCTGATGCAAACACTCGCCCTCGTTCCGGGCGTATCGCGCTCCGGCGCGTCCATCTTCGGCGGTCTGTTCGCCGGGATGAGTCGCACCATGGCGACTGCCTTCTCGTTCTACCTGTCGATTCCCGTCCTCGGCGGCGCGACGATTCTCAGCCTCATCCTCGACCTCAACGAGATCAACTCCAACGACATGTTTAACCTGATTCTGGGTGCGATTGTGTCCGGCATTGTCGCCTGGTTCGCCATCGACTGGCTGCTGAAATACGTCTCCAACAACAATTTTATCGCTTTCGGATGGTATCGCATTTTCGCCGGGGCCGTGATTCTGGCACTCGTCGCCGCGCAGGTGATTTGATCACACATCGTCGCCCGCGTATTCCAGGAATAATCCACAATCCATTTGTGACGCAAAAAGGCGCACTCTAATGCGCCTTACTCTTTGCGAAACCTTGCGCCTTCGCGCCCCGGCGTTATGTCCTTATCCTCACTCTTTCACCTCCCGGTTGAAGCGCTCGACCGTTGACCGCCCGCGCTCCGTCAGCGAAATCTGATCGTCCTGCACCGCCAGCAGATTCAACGCCCGCAGACGCGCCAGCACCACATCGGTAAACGGTTTCCGCCAGCGAAAGTGCGTGTACAGCGTACTCGCCGCCAGTTCATTTGCCGCGTGTTCGGTTCCCTCGTGGTTATAGACATGCGCCAGCACCACCTGATCGGTAAACACACGCCGCTGCCGCATCCGGCGGATCGACACCGCCAGCAGACCGTATTTCGGCGATAAGACCCACGCCAGCGCGAAAAAGATAAAGAGCATCATTACCATTGATGCCGAAATCGATGTATCCCACGTCGTGCCTAAGTCAAGACCAAACACGCTGTTGATCCCGCGCAAGACTTCGCTCACCCATGCGATACCAAACGTTTCCCCACGCGCCAGATCATAGCCGAGGACCGCGCCCGCTGCGCCAATCACCGGACTCAGCAACAGCATTACGCCGAGTCGATCCGTCAGCAAATACGCCGTCGCCGGGGGGATGATGAAGAACGCGATCACCAGAATCGACCCCACCGCATCAAACGCCCCTACCGCCACCAGACTGACCATCACCATCAAGGCATAGTTCAACAATCCGGGCCGAAAACCCAACGCCGCCGCCAGCGCAGAATCAAACGTTGATAGTTTCAGTTCTTTGTAAAGCAGCGTCACAAAACCAATCGCCAACAGCGTCATAATGCCCATCACGCTCAAGGCTTTAGGCCAGAACACCAGCGATGGCTGTGCTTCCGTCAACCCTTCACGGAACGCCTGCGCCGCCGTATACGTGCCGCAGTTCGCGCACAATTCGGTAAATTCTGCCCCGTCATCACGCGGGCTGATGTTGAGTTCACGGCAGTTCGTGCAGCGCCGCGTCACTTCTGCTCGCTCGTCGTCCTCGGTGATGATCACCGTCTCACAGTTCTCGAAGCAGTGACTGTTCGTGTTCGCCCATGCCAGGCCGATCTCCCCGACCATGACCGCATCCTCGTCAAGATGCACATCGTCCACAAAGCGCGATACCAGAATCACCGCCACCGCAAACAACAGCGGGAACGCCAGCCCCAGCGCCGCATCCTGCTTGACCAGCCCCGAACGGTAAATCGCTTCGGTCAGCAATACCGTACCCACACCCGCCGCCGCCGCGCCCAGAATCAGCAGCGGAGACGAAATATCCGGTTCCAGCCCAAACCAGTTTGTCATCAGCATGAACGCCACCACGATCCCCAGCAGCACTGTATGGCTGATGGCGTCACTCGTCAGCGACATACCGCGCAACAGTAAAAACGTCCCCAGCACCGCGCCGCTAATCGCCACCAACGCCCCCACCAGAATCGCCACCGTGCGCGGTTCACCCAAAAATGCGTTGATCTCGTCGCGGCTGAACAGCGTCAACAACACGTCAATGAGTATCTGTTCAATTGCGCCCATTAGACCTGTACTCCTTTCGGCTGACCGTCAACAGCAGCCTCAAGCCGCGCTACATCTTCGGCGGATAGCACCTCACGAATAGAGCGCTGGCGGTCCTCGCGCACCAGTGGCAAATGAAGCTGATCGGCATAAAAACGATAGGCATCCCACAGCCGCAGATTGTGCGCATCCTCAGCGGCAGCTTCCGCACCGGATGCCGTCAGACACCATGCCCCGGTATGCTCGCGCACCAGACCGCCAGCCAGCAGTTCGCGCACGCCTGCCCGCGACCCAGCCCCGCGAACGCCGGTCACCATCGCCGCCGGAACCGGGGCGGTCGCTTCACCATCATGACTCATGGCATAGCGGTACATATCACGCAGAACGTTCTGCACGGCAAACTTACGCCGGTCCTGCCGCGCCCGCAGCCATGACCATGTCAGACCACGACCGGGCGCGAACAAAATCGACAAAAACACGACCAGAAATGCCATCACGATCATCATTGGCCCGGTCGGAACGTCCGTATCCATCGCGCTGATAATGGACCCGGTCCCACCGGCGAACGCGCCGAACACCGCCGCCAGCACAACCATCTGCTCTAGCTTATGCGTCCACTGTCGCGCCGCGACACCGGGCGCGATCAACATGCCGACCATCAAAATGACGCCCGCCAACTGTAAACCAAGTACAATGGCGACCACAATCAGCGTCGATAGCAGCGTGTCGAAAAACCCGACCGGAACCCCGTTCGCCCCGGCAAATTCGGGATCAAACGTAATGAGCTTAAAGTGCTTCCAGAACAGCGCCAGCACTACAAATGACACTGCCCCCACGCCAATAATCAGCCGCACGTCGCGCTCGACAATCGCCGCCGCCTGACCGAAGATGAACGAATCCAACCCCGCTTGACTCGCATCCGGGCGCGATTGAATGTAGGTCAGCAAAGCAATGCCGAACGCAAACCACGCCGCCAGCACAATACCCATTGCCGCGTCCTGCTTAATGCGCGTCGTCCGCGTGACCGCGCTAATGAACATCACGCCGATCCAACTGGAAACCCCCGCGCCCAATAGCAAAATTTCGAGGTCGCGCCCCGCCAGCAAAAACGCCACGCCGACACCGGGCAGCGCCGCATGAGATAGCGCGTCGCCCATCAAACTCTGCTGCCGCAGTACCGCAAAACTACCCAATACGCCACTCACTACACCTAAAGCCGACCCGCCCAGCGCTACCGTCCGCAGCGTATAATCGAAATTCACGTCAAACACAGCCTGACTGAACGGCACAAACGCCATAAACAGCACGACAATGCCAATAATAAGCAGCCAGATGCGCCGGTCCTCGTCTGAAAGTGGATGTCGCCGGAACATCGCCTAATCCCCCGCCGCAACTGCCGCGCCACCGTCCAGAAAGGCCACGCGCCCGCCATAGGTCTTACGCAGATTATCCGGCGTATACACCTCATCCACCGGGCCGCTGGCGACGACTTCGACGTTCAACAGCGTCACCCAGTCAAAGTAATCGGTCACCGTCTGCAAGTCGTGATGCACGACAATGACGGTTTTATCACGCGCACGCAGTTCGCGCAGAATATTGACAATTGCCCGTTCGGTGACGGCATCCACCGCCGCAAAAGGTTCATCCATGAAGTAGATTTGCGCATCTTGCACCAGTGCGCGGGCTAAAAATGTGCGCTGCTGCTGACCGCCGGATAATTGGCTAATCTGGCGACCCGCATAATCCGCCATGCCCACCTGATCCAGCGCATTCATCGCCAGATCATATTCGCGCCGCCCCGGTCGACGGAACCACCCCAAACGACCATAAAGCCCCATCGTCACCACATCAATCACGCTGGTGGGAAAATCCCAATCGACGCTGCCACGCTGAGGCACATAGCCCACCAGATCACGCGCCTGACGGTACGATTTACCGTAAAATTGCACACTCCCCGCCGCCCGTGAGATCAAATTCAGCGCCGCTTTAATCAGCGTCGATTTTCCCGCCCCGTTCGGCCCCACAATCGCCATCAGGACGCTTTCCGGCACGCTCATGTCCACATCCCAGATGGCGGGCTTGCTGTTATACGCGACGGTCAAATCATCAATTTCCAGCGCCGGAGCGCGTTTGTTCTTCGTGTTTGCTTCGGGCATCTGCCCGTTTTCGATTGTCATTGGTTTTTCACCTCGTTCATATACACGGTAGGGGCACGGCATGCCGTGCCCCTACGAAAATCGTATAAAACTGGATGGCTTACTCGCACTCCACCTCGACCAGTTCTTCCGGCAGTTCCAGCGAGATGTCTTCGGGCCACTCGCCAATCTCGATCTCTACACCCGCGCACTGGTACGACTGTAGAATCGTCAGCACATTTTCCGCGATCATGCCAATGTACGTACCGCCGAAGGTATCCGGCTCGCCCATCGCGTCAGAATACAGTTCGCGCACGCCGACCTGTGCCGTTCCACCCGCCGCTTCCACCGCTTCGATTACCGCTTCAATGGTATCGGGCGATATACTGCTTTCGACGAACAGCACCGGAATCTCGTTCGTGATGACGAAATCAACCGTCCCCTGAATGTCCCCAACACCCGCTTCGTCCTCGGTGCTGATGCCCTGAATAGCGGTCATACGCCAGCCGAACGCCGCACCAAAATACTGGAACGCATCGTGTGAGGTCACCAGCGAGCGCTGGTTGCCGGGGACCGTCCGCATACCGGAATCCGCCCAGTCATACAACAGGCGCAGTTCTTCGACATACGCTTCTGCATTCGCTGTGTAAACATCTGCGTTTGCCGGGTCCATATCCGCCAGCACTTCCGCCAGATCAGTGACGGTGATTTCCCAGTTACGCGGATCAAACCAGAAGTGCGGGTCGTCACTGCCAATCTGGGCCATCGCGTCGTCAAACGCGCCAATCACGAATCCGGCATCCTCAACCGGTTCCGATAGACGGTAAATTGTCACATCACGTTCGCCCAGCGCCTCGAACACCTCGTCGAACTGTCCTTCGAGGTGCAAACCGCTATAGATGACCAGATTCGCCTCATTCATCGCTTTCACGTTCGATTCAGTCGGCTGGTACAGATGCGGATCAACCCCCGCGCCCATTAACGCCGTTAATTCTAGCGCGTCTTCTGGCACGCCATCGGATAGAATCGTTACCAGGTCGGCGGCCTGCGTCGTCGTCGCCACCACACGGAACGGGTTCTCGTCCTGCGCGTTAATCGCAAACGCCGACGCCGCCAGCAGCAGCAAAATGATTACCAGCCTGCTCTTGTTCATCTGTCATACTCCTTTATGGTTATAGTTGGATTACCATTCACATTGTAGGCAAACCAACATCATTTTTTAGACTAGGCTAAAAATAACATTCTGTGCGGATTTTGTCAATGGATTTAAGACGATTCTCAGGAATCAAAAACACGCTGCCCGGTTGATCAGCGTGCCCTTAGTTTCTGGCGAAATTATCGACTTGTGTCTACTCCGAAGACCACGCCTCGCGGAAGTCGGGATACAGCGTCAATCCGCCGTCAATGAACAGCGTTTGCCCGGTGATATAGGCGGCAAGATCGCTGCATAAGAACGCGGTCGCTTCCGCCATTTCTTCAGCTTCACCCGCCCGTCCCATTGGAATGTGACTGACGACCATCTCGCGCTTTTCCGGGTCGTCAATCCATGCCCGATTGATCGGCGTGATTGTCGCGCCCGGTCCAATGCCATTGACGCGAATTTTGCGCCCCGCATATTCGAGCGCCAGCGTCCGTGTAAGGTTCTGCATCCCGCCCTTGCTAACGCTGTAGCCCACAAAACGCGGCTTCGGGATCATCTGATGCACGCTTGAAACGTTGATAATGACGCCCTCTTTATCTGCGTCCAGATAGTGCTGAATTGCCCGCTGTGCGCACATGAACGCGCCAATAGTATTGGTGTTGATGACGCGTGTAAATTCATCGACACTCATCTCGTGACTGTCCGCCGCGATCTGAATCCCTGCGTTGTTGATGAGGTAATCGACCGTCCCCCATTCGTCAAGTACCTTGTCAAACATGCGGTCAACGTCCTCTTTCTTGCCGACATCGGCCTGAATGAGAAGGTCCTTGCCGCCAAGCTGCCGGACCTGGTTGCAACAGGACTCGACGGCTTCCAGCGTATCCTCCGCTGATTCGCGGTCGCTATAGTAATTGATCGCCACATCCGCGCCATATTCAGCGAATTTGATGGCGATTTCCTGCCCGATTCCGCTGCTGCCCCCGGTTACGAGGACCTTTTTGCCGCGTATTCCCTTCATAAATGCCTCACTTTGTCCAGACTGCTTTAAATCACTGTTGAGGCTAGGGAATCTGTCTTAAGGTTGACTGATGCTTGCCACAGCAATCAATGAGACTATCCCAGTACCGGGCGCAGCAGCGCGAACAACTTCAGATACAGCGATTCTACGAACGCCGCCACGTCACCCTGTTTCGCCAGATCATCGTACTTGACCACAATCCCCGTGAAACCGTCGGGGTTCCAATACGCGGGTTCTGGCAGATCAAATTCTTTGAAGCCGTCGGGATACGGATAAGCATATACGTACAGATACGGTTCTTCCAGCATTCCCGGCGTGTACGGCGCGAATCCAAAATTCAAATGCGCCTTGTGTTCGTCCATATCAGCATCGCGGAACCACAACGTAGACAAATCGAAGTGTTCGGGCCACACCACGACCGGCGTCATATGCCCTTCCAACCGACCACGAAACCGCGCCACACCCGTAAACACCGCATACTGTAAATCGGCATATTGACCGATTACGTCCAGATCATAGGCGAGTGTTTGGCTATCGTCGTTGACCTCATCCAGCGACAGGAAAACGGTTTTGCTCTCATCTGCATTGATGCGCTCAATCATCGGTGCGACCAGCGCATCCCCGCTTACGCCATCGAAGAAATCGCTCAATTCGTCCTTGCGCAATGCCGCCAGCAGTGCTTCGAACAAACCGCGCTGCGTGTACTCTGCCAGAGCAAATGCATGTTCGCCATTGGTCGCACTAGAATAGGTCAACACGCCAGACTTGAAATTCAAGTCAATTCGACCGCCCTGTGCATAGTGCGG
The DNA here is from genome assembly GCA_034435595.1 of Anaerolineae bacterium. Classification (GTDB taxonomy): domain Bacteria; phylum Chloroflexota; class Anaerolineae; order Aggregatilineales; family Phototrophicaceae; genus JAVJSU01. The sequence continues at coordinate 13,835 of DAOTXA010000095.1, forward strand.
CGAGCGCAGCCCGTCCGGGGCCGGATGCAGCGGCAGATGTATGAAGTTCGGCATCGGCGGACATACGGCGTTGTGCAGCGGCCCAAACAGCATCACTGCCTTGTGAATTGTGCGAATGTGCTTGTCAAAGTCGTTCAGCATAGCGTTTTCTCCTTTTGTGGGTGATGTACTGCTCGTGGTACAGCCAACTTATGTCTCTCCCCCCGCCAGACCTTCGCCGCCATCAACGCGCAGCACCGACCCGGTCGCAAAATCGTTCTGCGCGAAGAATACACACGCCTGCGCGATATTGCGCGGATCACCAATGTGACCAATTGGCAGCGCTTCGGCAATTTCGTCCAATACCGATTCTTCCGCATCCGCCGGGACCAGTACCGGACCCGGAACCACACAGTTCACGCGGATGCCGTACTCTGCCAGCGAAAGCGCCGCCACCTGTGTCAGCATAATCACACCCGCCTTGCTGATGCTATGATGCGGGCGCGAGGGCCAGCCGTTCAATCCGCTGTTGTCGCTGATGTTGACGATTACCCCGCCGGCGTTCTCGCGCATCAGACGTGCCGCGTTCTGCGTCAACATAAACGGCCCTTTCAGGTTGATGTTCATCACCTGATCCCATTCGGCCTCGCTGATGTCCAGCAAATTATTACGCTTGAAAATCGCCGCGCTGTTGACCATCACATCCAACCGCCCGTAACGATCTTTCACCGCCGCGAACATCTTTGCCACATCCTTGCTATCTCCCTGGTTGCCGCTGATGATGAACGCCTCGCGCCCCAGTTTCCGCACTGCTTCCGCAGCGGATTCTGCGTCATCTACACTTGATGACGACGCATGATGAATCACCAGGTTCGCGCCTTGCTCCGCGAAGGTCAGCGCGATTTGCCGCCCAACCCGCCGCGCCGATCCGGTCACGAACACAATTTTGCCATCTAATTGCATGAAAAATCCCTCGTTCTAGCGTTTTTGGTGGAAATATAGTTTTTAGGTACGACCGCAGAAAAACGTGGTGGTTCGACGATGATCATTGCGGGCGGCAAAAATGCCGCCCCTACAAGTTCATGAAAGGTGTGTAGGGGTC
>DAOTXA010000096.1:0-3952 GCA_034435595.1 Anaerolineae bacterium
TGGTACGCTGGCTATCCGGCGCTGACCGTCAACGAGTACGGGCAGGGCAAAGCCTACTACATCGCCGGACGCACTGACGCTGCCTCATTGCGCGATTTCTATGCCAAGCTCGGCGTGCAAATTGGCATTGAGCGTGTGCTGAACACGCAGGTTCCGCATGGTGTCAGTGTGACCAAACGGGGCGACGGCGACAACGAATACGTGTTCTTGATGAACTTCACCCCGGACGCGCACACCGTCCCGCTGGACGACCGCACCTACACCGACGCCGTCAGCGGCGAATCCGTAGCGGCATGGGTCAAGCTGGATGGCTACGGCGTGGCTGTGTTGAAGCGGTAGGTGAACGATCACAGGCGTTACTTAGACGGGCCGCATTGCTGCGGCCCCGTGTATCTCAGAAACATGCCAGGGTGCAAGAACAAACAGGGGCCACGTCTGGCGTCCACCATGCCCCCATTTCCGAATGCACCCCTTTCAACTTCCCAACTTGCCAGCACGCCCACACGACTGCATAATTAGGGTTGGCAAGTTTGACACAACCGTGTCATTGAACCGGAAACACAAGGAGTGACGACGCTTGAGTCGTTTGAACCCAATCAAAATCGGGCTGTTGGGCCTCATTTTTGTGCTCGCGGCCTGTTCCAGCGGCGGCGGTACCGAGACAGGCGGCATCCCACCTGCGAACGGCAGCAATCCCGAATCCAGCGCAGAGCAAACGCCTGCTACGGTCGCACCCGCACCCACACTTGAATTACCACGCGACGAGAACGGAAATCTGATCGTAGCTCGTGTCAACGGTGAGGGGATCACCTTCGCCGATTACGAGCGCACCCTTGACCGCTACCGCGCACAGGGCGGTGACTTTGACGCCCTGCTTGACCGCGTCCTTGATACGCTCATCGAGCAGAAGCTCATCGCACAGGCGGCAATCCAACAGGGCATTACCATCACCGAAGCCGATGTCACCGACGAATATCAGGCGCACCGTGATCTGGTAGAATCTGAACAGGCGTGGAACGACTGGTTGACTGCGAACGCTTACACGGATGAAGAGTTCCGCAACGAGATCATTCCCGAACAACTGCTGACCACCCGCCTGCGCGATACCGTCACCGGGATTCAAGGCGAAGAAGTGCAGGAAGCCCGCGCCCGCCATATTCTCGTCAACACCGAGCAAGAAGCGCAGGAAGTGCTGATCCGCGTGCAGACCGAGGACTTCGCCAGCCTTGCCCGCGAACTCTCGCAGGATGTGACCACCCGCGAAAACGGCGGTGATCTGGGCTGGTTTATCCGCGAAGACCTGTTTACGCCCGAACTCGCCGATGTCGCCTTCGGGCTGCAACCGGGGCAGGTCGCAGGACCCGTCCCAACCATGCTCGGCTATCATGTTATTCAAACGCTTGAACTGCGCACCCGCATCGCGCTGGAAGAAGAACTCGCGCTCATCGCAGAACAGCAGTTCGCCGATTATCTCGCCGGTTTGCTCGTAACGGCGACCATCGAACGGTTTATTTAGTGAGTTGTTAGTCATTAGTTGTTGGTTGTTAGTCTCATAGATTCAAGCAGTTTGCCGCAGCATCTATAACTAGCAAATAAATACCAATCACTAAAAACTACGTACACGGGGAGAAAACGCGCCATGCTCGGTGAGGGGAACAACAGAATCTACAATATCATCTCGCTCGTCTTTGTGGCATTGACGGCGCTGGTGCTGGTTATCGTGTTGATTACGGCAGCAGGTGGCGGCAACGAGGAACCGCTCGATTTCAGCGGGTTGCCGACATCGGTCAATCTACCAACGCTGACACCCACGCAAACGCCATCAATCACACCTACACAGACCTTCACGCGAATTCCCACATTTACATCCACGCCGACGATAACGCTTCCGCCCAGTCTCACGCCAGAGCCAACCCCGACGATTACCGACACGCCCGGCCCCACATTGACGCCCAGTGACACGCCAACACCGTCACTGCAACCGACCGAAACACCCACCGCGATGCCTACCGGACCTACGCTAACCCGCACGCCTACCCGCTCGCCGTTCCTGTTTGACGTGCTGAGCGATGTATTTGTCGGACCCAACAGCGTGAACAGCGCCGGATGCGCGTGGCAGGGCGTGGGCGGCAGTGTCCTTGACCTCAACGGCAACGAAATCGCGGAACAGTATCAGGTGCGCGTCATCGGCAGCGGCATTGACCGGACCATCTTCACCGGGACCAACAGCGTCTACGGACAGGTCAGCGGGTGGGAAGTCGCGCTGGACAGCACAATTTCACAGCAGCAGGTCTTTGTGCGCCTGGAAACCATCGTCGGCACGCAGGTTTCGCCGGAAATCCCCGTGAACTTCCCCGGCGACTGCAACGCAAATGCGGCGATTGTCCGCTTCCAGCAGACGCAAGCCTTTGGACCTGCTCCAGCCCCGGCAGGCGGCGCGGAACCAACATCCACCCCGGCCCCATAACCCTCTGACAAACATATGGGCGCGAGACTGCACGTTGATGCGGATGATCGCGCCCCTCTTTCTATCTATGACCAGTGACGAAACTCCCGAAAACAACGCGCCGCAATCGCCCGATGAAGAAGGCCAGCCCAACCCCGACACACTCGACGAGTTGGACCACCTTACGGCGTCGGTGCGGCGCGTCAGCCACGAACGCAAAAAGCGTCGTCTAAAATCCCCGCGTGATCTGTTCGCCGGGGCAGATGAACCGGACGAACACGTCGAGAACCTGCCGCCCCCGGTTGACCCCGAACCGGAGACACAGGACCCGACCGGACTCACGGAAAAACACCGTAACATCCGCGATAGCCTGCCGTCAGAAATCTTCGACGACGAGGCCGTGGACCGTGCGCTAGACGCGCTCGACAGCTTCGGCAGGCCCATCGAACCCGTTAAAGATCGCTATCCACCTGTTGACCCTGCTCGTGAGATGGCGAACGACCAGAATCCGACAGTGAAGGCGGCACCGGATGGGATACGTCCCCGGCGCAATCGTACTGGCCTGTATAATGCCATCGCCATCTTCTTCGCCTTTGCGACAATTGCCGTGTTCGCCTACTACAGCATCCTGTGGAACAACCCATGGTCACCACTGAACCCGCTGCCCCCGGCGACACCGTTCGTTCAAATCACCGCCACGCCCGACCCAATCGGCGGATTCGCCGCTGTGCCGACACAGGCAGCACCGGCAACTGCGCCCGCGTTTGCAGTCACTCCAACGCTGCCTGTTGACCTTACTGCACAGGTGGCCCCGGCAGAAAGCGACGGTTTCCCTTTCCGCCTTGCCGCCGACGAGATTCTGTATACACCCAACGCCAACGGACGTGAATGCAACTGGTCCAGCATCGCAGGGACCGTTACCGCACTTGATGGCAGCCCGATCAACAACTACGGCGTGCAAATCATCAACGTTGAAAATCCCGATGCACTTGACCGCCGCGTGTTCAGTGGATCAGCGGTGACAATTGGCCCCGGCGGGTTTGAACTGTCACTTGGCGGTGTCCCTCTACAGGGACGTTACAGCGTGCAGTTGTTCAGCCCCGCAGGTGTCGCTATCTCCGATATCTACGACGTATTCACCAGCGACCAGTGCGACCAGAACGTCGTTGTCATCCAGTTTCGACAGGTGGGACCACTATAGAGGCAAGTTCACGCCAGCAGAAAAACGTGGTGGTTTGATAGAAATCATCACGGGCGGCAAACATGCCGTCTCTATTCACCTTGCCGTGAGATTTGATGGGCATCCACCATTGCGGGCGTCAAGAATGACATTCCCATGCGTGCCAGGTTAAGCAAATTGGGTGCTTATTTCTTGCTCAATGATCGCACTTTTTGTCGCCGGAAGCTAAAGCGGTACGACCGCAGAAAAACGTGGTGGTTCGACGATGATCATTGCGGGCGGCAAAAATGCCGCCCCTACAAGTTCATGAAAGGTGTGTAGGGGTC
>DAOTXA010000097.1:0-12299 GCA_034435595.1 Anaerolineae bacterium
GACCCCTACACACCTTTCATGAACTTGTAGGGGCGGCATTTTTGCCGCCCGCAATGATCATCGTCGAACCACCACGTTTTTCTGCGGTCGTACCACGGGGGCCGATGTGCAACTTTATTTTGTGATTTTAAATCTTAGCCCAGCAAACCGCCCAGACCGGGCATCCCACCCAGACCGCCGGTGATCGATTCCATGCGTTCGGCAGCCATCGTCTGGCTTTGTTCAATCGCCTGATTCACTGCCGCGACCAGCATGTCTTCGAGGTCGGTCACCCATTCTTCGTCGTCGGTGTCGATGACATCCGGGTTGACCTTAATCGCCTGAATACGCTGGTGTCCGGTGATGGTGATCGTAATCGCCCCGCCACCGACCGACACGTCTACGGTTTCGTTTTCCAGTGCGGTCTGTGCGTCCAGCATATCCTGCTGCATCTTCTGAAGCTGTTTCATCATTGCGGCCTGATTGCCGCCACCGCCGGGGATGCCGCCTTTTTTCTTCGCCATTGTGATTTTCTCCTACATTCGTCGAAATTGAAATTCGATGTATTTGCGATATTGTGCGCCTATTATAAGGCGAAAGATCAAAGGTCAAAGGCGAAAGTAGAAACTACTCACGATGTTCTTTCTCTTCCGTTTTGCCTTCGCCTTGTTTGCGGGCGGCCTGTAGGCCGTCCCTGCATGATTTCCGTTGAACGATTACTCTTCTTGTGGCGCGTCGTCGTCTTCCGGCTTGAGTTGCCCGCCCAGTTCGATCAATTCCTGCACCAGTGGATCGTCGGGCGATGTCTGGCTGGATACCACCCGCCCGCTGTCGCCCAGCGTATCGACACGCAGCACATCCACACGCAGCGCGACCTTATGCACCCGCGATAAGGCCGTCTCGATGACGCGCAGCTTTTCAGGAAATCCGTACAGTCGCTTAAAAAACGTGTCGTTATCAGTGGCAATGTGGACCACGTTGCCGTTAACCCGGTGCGGGCGAAATTTCTCCACGACTGCCGGGGCCTGCGCGTTGAGCTTGTGCAACACGCGCAGCGTATCATCCCACTTTTCCTTGACGGCGGTCAGGGGGACCAGTGGCGGTGCGCCGGGGTCGGCCTCGACCTGCGGTTCTTCGGGGACCGGTATGCTACCCGCCTGCGCAGACACCCCGCCACCTGATTGAATCGCCTGCTGGACGGCCTGTTGGAGTGCTTGCGGCGATACACTCGCAGAATCCGCCGCGCCGTAGACGCTTTCGATCAGCGCCAGTTCCAGTGATAGCTGCGGTTGCCATCCACCGCGATAGCTCGTCACTGCCTCGTTGAAGACGCGTACCGCCCGCAGCAGCGCGGAACGGTCGATGTGTGAGGCTTGCCGGGTGAACAGGTCGCGGTCCTCTGGCGCGGCTTCGACAATGTCGGCGCTGGAGGTCTGCGTAAGCAGCACATAGCGCAGATGCTCCACCACCTGCTGCCCGAACTGGCGCGGATCGCTGCCGTCGTCAATCGCGGTGTTGATGATGTGCAACCCACGCGGGATATTTTCATCAACGAGTGCCTGCACCAATTCTTTAACGGCGCGGGTGCTGGCGGTCCCTAGAATGCGCTGTGCGGCTTCCAACGAGATGTCCTCTTCCGGGTCGCTGACGATCTGGTCAAGCAAACTGATGCTATCACGGACGCTGCCCGTCCCCTCGCGGGCGATGAGTTCCAGCGCAGTACGTGCGATCTGGATGTTTTCCGCTTCCGCGATCATTTGCAGGCGGTCCGCCACTTCCATCAGTGATACACGCCGGAACTCAAACTGTAGACAGCGGCTTTTGATCGTCGCCGGAACCTTGTCGATTTCGGTGGTCGCCAGCACGAAAATCGCGTGATCGGGCGGTTCTTCCAGCGTCTTGAGCAATGCGTCAAAGGCGCTGCCGCTAAAACGGTGAACCTCGTCGATGATGTAGACCTTGTAGCGCCCTTCGCCGGGGGTGAAGGCAATTTTCTCGCGCAGATCGCGCACGTCATCAACGCCGGTATGTGTCGCCGCGTCGATCTCGATCAGGTCCAGATAGCGCCCTTCGTTGACCGCCAGACAGTTGGGGCAGTCATTACAGGGCCGGATGTCGTGGTTCTCGTTGGTGCAGTTGACCGCCTTCGCCAGCAGACGCGCTGTTGTCGTCTTGCCGGTTCCACGCGGGCCGCTGAACAGATACGCGTGACGGATGCGCCCCGACTTCAGCGAGTTGCGCAGGGTACGGGTGATGTGTTCCTGACCGACTACATCGTCAAACGAGAGCGGTCGCCATTTGAGGTATAGGGCTTGTTCAGGCACAGTGGGTTTTTCTCCTAAGACTGCCCTGAGTCTATCATCCCGGCGCAGGGCAGGCAACAGGAATAAGGTCAAATACACAAAGGTAATGCCCAGCATCTGCGGGAGTTGCATTTCATCGAAGAGCAATACCAGCAAGCGTGGGTCAGCAAGATGTCACAGCTTTTACGCGATGCCAAACACGAGTAATTGTCAATCACAGGGTTTATTGACTTTCATCTTGAGACAGGAACAATCACCCCATATACACCGGGCAATCACACCCGGATTCCACCGCGTTGATGCCCGTGAAGCCGAAGTCCACCAGCGTCCGTTTGACCGCGCACAGGGGCAAGCCGACCACGTTGTTATAGCAGCCGTCAATGCGTGCTACCGGACGAAATCCGTTGTGCTGGATGGCGTATCCGCCTGCTTTATCCAGCGAGTCGCCGGACATCACATAGGCGTTGATCTCATCGTCGGTGAACTCGCGCATGGTGACGGTCGTCACGACCCGTTCCGAATGACGTTTTCCGCCCGAAGATTCAACCGTAAACGCCGTCACCACCTGATGCGGGCGTCCACGTAGGCGGCGCAACATGGTGCATCCCTCGTCGAAGTCGGCAGGCTTTTCGAGCAGTTCGCCATCGCCAGTGACCCCAAGCGTATCCGCTGATAGCACGACGACCGTATCCGCTGCCAGGACAGTGGCGTCACCGTCCAGCGCGGCGAGTACCGCCGACGCCTTCTCCCGGCTAAGACGCCCCGCATAATCCGCCGGAGATTCGCCCGGTTGCGGGGTTTCGTCAATATCGGGCTTGATGATGGTGAAGTTGAGGCCAAGCGAGGCGATCAGTTCGCGCCGCCGGGGGGAGCCAGACGCGAGAATGAGTGTTTGAGACATGGGGTTTCTCCACAGATGAATCGATGACAACGGGGATGAGTCTATCACACGGGTTAGACTCCTTCACGCTCGCATCGTGGAGACTGGTGTATACTTTTGCGCATGATTGACTTAACGAAACGCGCTCTCTATCCACCAGACCCCGGCGTGCGCATCCGGCCCGTTCTGGCGGCTGATGCCGACGCCCTGCACCGTATCGGCTGGCCCGACCGGACGCGTGCGTCCATTGACCAGTTGATCGCCCGTGTGCAGCAGTATGCGCGTGAGGGGCGCGGACTCGGTGTTGTAGTGACGGATAGTCGGCAGATGGTGCGGGGATACGGGCAGATTCTACTGTGGCCTCGAACCGCCGAAATCAGCGATCTGGTGGTCGCTGCACCAGATCGCGGACGCGGATATGGGACAGCGCTCATTCAGTTTTTGGCCCGCGCTGCCCGCGACATGCACGCCCCACAGATCGAAATCGGCGCGGCGCTCAGTAATCCGCGAGCGCTGGCTCTATATCGTCGCCTGGGATTCGAGGAAAGCCACAGTGTCGAACTTAACCTCGGCGACGGACGCGAACCCGTTCAATACCTCAAGATTGACCTCAATTGACCTGCAAGCAGTGCGGTAAACCCTTTGTTATATTCGAGCTAATAATCATTAAGTTATTTGATATATAGATACTGCTACAATGGTAGTTAGACGGTATAACTTTATACCCTAACGTCGAACCTGAGAGTCTTGTATGGCTACCTTTGAAACAAGCTGGTGGGATGAGGAAAAGACGATTTTGTACTTCTTCGTCGGCACCGGCTGGACCTGGAACGATGTGAACGAAAACGTTCGTAAGGGGCGCATACTCGCACAATCGGTCACGCATCCTATTGCGGTGATTGTGGACCTGCGTCAGATGACTTTGCCACCCCCGGAAAGCATCTATAGAATGAGCGGGATCGCTGCGGGACGCCCGGAGAACATCCATTTTACGGTTTACGTAACAGATTCGCTGGCTGTCCGCCTGCTCTTTCACAACTTTTGCCGCATTTACCCGGCATATGCCGCGCCGTATCGCCTCGCCAGGACCGTTCACGAGGCGGTACGGCAAATTGACCAGTGGAAGGGCGGAGGGCATAAACCGCCTACGATGTCGCCGGACGTTTGAGCGCTACCTTCGCCCCGCGTTCTTCCCACTGGAACGTGACCATCTCCCAACCCGCTTCGCCATAGGTCTTCAGCTTGTCGGTGAATTTGTCGGCGTCCATGTATACATCGACTTCCGGCTTATCCTGCGCGAAATCGCTGTCTTCAAGATAAACGATCAGATATTCCCACTTTTGCATAAGCTTTGTTCCCCTTTGAATTAGTTTGAATTAGATGGACCAATCGAACATACGCAAAGTATACACCGCCCGCCAGATTCGCACGCATGACAGGGCTATCGCATCAAATCTTGAACGGTAATTTTACTGGTGCTAGCGGAAGTGGGGGAAATAGAAAAGAGGCCCCTCAGTCAGTCGGGAACGCACCACGAATTGCACTACTTTTGGGAGTACGTCGACCTGGACCGCCAGGGGAAGGACATGTCTCGACCCGGAACAGGTTAGGACCGCCGAACAATAACTCCGACAATTCGCGTAACGTTGGTGGTGCTCCCGAAGGCTGTGACGCCTCTCGTTAAGCCTTTGTTTACGCTCTTAACCTGATTATAGCGTGCGAATGGGGATTCACCATTAAGACGGCGTCGAATATGACATTCCTCGTTAATGAGGTATGACATTCCGCGCACAGCCCTGCTCATCCAGCCTCAACCCTTGCCAGATGATCGTGACGCGCCATGTCAGGTGAGTACCGCCCGCAAGCGCCCCTTGAGTTCGCTCAACATAATCGCGGTCGCACCCCATACCTGATGCCCCTGCACGTTGAAGAACGGAACGCGCACCGGAGTTCCGCTGAAATCGTAATCACTGGCGTCTACAAACGCATCGTCTAGCAGGTCACGCAGCGGAAAATCAAACACTTCCGCCACTTCCGCCGGGTTCGGCACATAGTCCGGCACGCCATCGAAGTGCCCCACCGTCGGATGCACTTCAAAATGACTGGGCGGGATGTAGATTTGACTTAAGGTTCCCAGCGTCGTGATCTCAGCCCCACACAGGCCCAGTTCCTCACACGTCTCGCGCAAAGCACAGTCGGTGAACGAATTATCCTCCGGGTCACGTTTACCACCGGGGAAACTGATCTGCCCCCTGTGACCGCGCAGGCTATCCGCCCGCCGTGTGAGAACTACGCGCAGCCCGTCGCCGTCGTCGCGGTCGAACAGCAGTACCAGCACCCCCGCCTGCTTCGGTGGTGCGTTGACACGATCCGCTGCGGCAGTCGGCACATTGCGCGTTTCAGGGAACATGCGTGCGTGTTCTGTCTGCACGTCAAAGTCCGGCAGACGCAGCGCCCGCCGCACATCCTCAAGGGTGGCACGCATCAATCCGCGCTCCCATCAATCGAATCATCATCCGTCGCCAGCCATTCCTGCCACACATGCAGATAATGAACCTGACGTATATAGATTTTGCCGATTTTCGTCTTTGGTTTCTCATAACAATGCGGGACCAGACGCATTCTAAGCTGCGCGATGCCGGGACGCTCCGCTTTTTGCCAGTGCGCCAGCAAGTCCTCGATTTCAAGATAGGCTTCGGCACCACCGTAATTGTGCGCTTCGTTCAACCCGTAATAAGGGACAAAGCACGCACTCGCGCCACCGATCAGCGCCAGCCCTTCGCCACTCAACCCATAGGCGATTCCATCTTTGGCGACCGTATACAGCGCGAACACAAAGCCCTTTGGTTCGTGCAGCATCGCAAAGGGTATAAAGCCGTACCAGTAGTCGAACTTATCCAGATTTGCCGTGACGTACACTTTTTCCGGGTCAGCCATCATCAACTGCTGCAAGGCCGCTGTATCGATCTCCTGCACACCATCAGCGATGATCTTGAGCGAGGTGCTACCGACGAACTTCTGCACACGTGGCCCCGACATCGCCCCGCGCATGTACACAAACATCGCCGGGACTGCCTCTCTTGCGTATAGCGTCCCATCCGCGCCCGGTTCAAACGCGGCGATCACCTGTAATCCGTCCAGCCAGATGGGGATGACAAGGCGACCACTGGGCTTTAGTTGGCGCACCCACAATGCGGGTACATCCCACACCCCAACAGTCGAGACGATACGATCATAAGCAGCACGCGGCGCATAGCCGTTTGCGCCGTCGCCTTCCACCACATTGATATCACTGTATCCCGCCCGCTGAAATGTATCTCGTGCATGGCGGGCCGTTTGGCGGTCGATTTCCATCGTGGTGACAGATCCGCTATCCCCCACCAACTGCCGAATCAGCGCGGCGGTGTACCCGGTTCCAGTGCCAATTTCCAGCACGTTATCGCCTTCGTTGATTTGCAGCAGATCGAGCATCTGCGCAACCATCGTTGGCATAATTGACGCCGAAGTCACCGCACCCGTATCAGGATCGTGTGCCAGTTCAATAGATTTATCTGCTGCGTACACGTCTTCGAGCGGCGCACCCGGTAAAAAAAGATGGCGTGGCACCTTAGCGAAAACGGAAGCCACGCGCTCATCTTGCAAATCCCCTCGCCGCCGGATTTCAGCGACAAGCGGTTTAATCAGATTGTCTGTGATTTCATCCATACCATGCTCTACGCTTGCGAAGCGAGACACCGGGGTCCACACCACGCGGACGCTCTGTCCGCACGCGACCACGCGCATCAATGTGTACCTGCCCGGCTTTTTGTAGACGTGCGAACTCCTCTGGCGTAATGACCGGAGCCGGTTCGCCGCCCAGACGTTCCAGACGTTCGCCCATGCCATCGGTTTCAGGCGCGTCATTCGGGGGCGGGGTCATATTTTCCGGCGCAGCGTCCTGCGGCGGAACCGCATCGGGCGTTGCGTTGTCATCGCTGGGTGTTTCCGGCGTTTCGGGCCTGTTTGTGTTTTCGTCCATAAGCCTGTGTGACGGTCCTGCGTCTTCATGAATTGCCATCAATTACAATCTAGACGCGCTGCCGCCGCTACTCCTTTCTTTGAGTCTATCGTATCGCATAGCAGTAGGCGTTGAGGTTAAGCATGAATTAAAATTACGTCATTCGGGACCAATATCCGGCGTGCGCCTATCCCTCACCGCCCTGTTGCACTTCGATCCCCGTTCCCCCGGCGAGGTCTTCCAGCGACATCGCCTGTTCGTTCTCCTCCTGGCGGAAGTGCGGCCCGCATACCAGACAATCAGGATCACGGGCGATATCCACCCATACTGCGCTGTGCGGCGGCGTGATTGCACCGTCGATGATCTCAATCGCGTTGTTGGCGACAATCAGCGTATTGGCAGGCCAGGGTTGGTATAGCCCGCCATCGCGCAACAACTCTTTCAGCGCGAAATCCGTCTGTGCCGCCGCCACCCGGACCACATGCAGCCACAGCGCGGGTTCGGCGTCCAGCGTACCGCGTTCATTGATCATGCCATAGTCAAGTTCGGCGGCCTCGCCGGGAGCAGGCAGTACCAGCCCCTCGCGCAGTTCCGCCGCCCAGCACGCATAACACGGACCGTTATACGGGTGAATGGTGACAATATCGCCGCCCTCGCCTTTTTCATACACTCCGGCATACACGGCGGTGATGTCGCGTTCCAGACAAATTTCGTTGATTTTGTACTTCGTGCCTTCGCCTTCTACGCCGACCACCAACAGGTCGAGATCGTTCAGCGCGTCAAGTCGATTCTCGACACGGTCCACGTGATGCTCAACCTCGGCATCCGGGTTGCGCTGCTTTATCAACTCGGCGACGACTTCTACTTTCGGGCGTCCGACCGCCTCTAACCCGGCGACATGGCGTACGACATTCGCATCTTCCAGCGTATCGTCATCGACCAGCACAAACTTGCCGACACCGCTCATCGCCAGACTGAGCGCGACGAATCCGCCACCAGACCCCAGCCCGATCACCCCCACACGTTTATCCGCCAATCGTTTGAGGTTATCGCTGCCAATCAGTCGTTCTACACGGTCCCAACTCATGAGGTTTTCTCCCCGGTCGTGTCATCAGGTTCAGGTTCCTCGTTTGACGCTGCTGTCGCTTCTTCTGCGCCGCCACCCGTTCCCACATCACCTGTCTCTGGTGCAGATTCCGCCTTCTCTGGTGCGGATTCCGCCGCTTCATCTGCATTACCCGCTGTGGCAACTTCGATAGCAGGGCGCTCAATCCCTAGCGTGTCTTCCAGCATATGAACATAATCGATCAGATAGCGTTCCGGCGTCCATTCCCAATCAGCGGGCGGCTTCACGGGTTCTGCACGTGCCCACATCCGCATGAACACATCATAGATCACCTCGTTTTCACCCATCGACATAAACGGCGCACTAAACGCCATCGGTGCGCGATTCGGATAATCCCAATGCGTGCCGATGAGCAGCACTTTGCTCGCGCCCTGCCGCACGATCATCAGGCAATCTTCCAGCGGTGGCTTGCCATCCATATTAAACGGCAGCGAAGCGGTAAACAGCCCGTCGCCTTGCAACTGCGCCATTTCCACGTTGTACCGGTCTTCATCGACCAGTCGCCAGGGGCGCGGCGCGAGTTTCGGCAGTTTATGATCGGGATAGATCGCCGGATGGATCGGCAGAAACATGCGCGATTGGCGGTCGATATACCAGAAGTCCACGCGCAAACTCAGCCCTTCCTCTTGCGGTTGGGGCAGCGTGACGAAATTCACACGGACATCCTCGCTGCTGCCGACCGTCGCCGGATGATCCAGCGTGACAATGGGCGCAAGCAGAAAATCAAGTTGGCGCTCACGATCCGACAGGATGTCCAACGCGGTCATCAGGTCGCCGCCACTGGGCGCGATCATGTTGCCCGGTTGCTTGTGCCAGTCACCCACATGGACCAGCGGCGCATCCCACTTATCCGCACGTTCAGGGCGGCGATCAAACAGCCCGCCCGGTTTGCGTGTCGGACGCTGGTTTTCCCAGTTAAGGTACAGCCACGTAAACATCTCGTCCTGCCAGCTATCGCCCTGCTGGAACGTGTGCAAATGACGGATCGCGCTGTCATCCGGCGCAATCGTATCGAGAATGTAGACGGTCGGAACGCCGGTCGTATCTTCGCCAGAAACGACCAATCCCGCCATCGCCTCACCCGTTTCGTCTTCGATGTACTGGTTGGCCGCCACCAGAATCTTATCCAGCACGCGCTGTGCCACGACCAGATTTGGAACGATGGTGCGACCGCCAAAAAGGGTTTTTAACATAGCATTATCTCCGTCGGCGCTGGGGCGGCGTGTTCGGATTGGCCCGCTCCTCAATACCGGGCCAATCCCCGGTAGCACGCCAGGTGTAGTAGGCATACAACCATTGAACTGCCCACGCCGTGACTGTGACCGCCGTCGAACGAGCGGGATTCCAGCCATATTGCTCGCCGTCCGTCGGGTTGAACAGGCACAATTGCCCGTCCTCGTACTGGTGTTTTTGACTATACACACGGGGTTGCAACACATACGCCTCTGCCGGACGGCTGGGATAATCCCCCGGATACAAAATCTTCATGTGATGCCAGGGTTCTTTTAAACGGGCGAGATTGACCTCGACCCAGCCTTCCCAGTGTAACAAACCGCGATTTGGCACCACCAGTTTGAACGTATCGCCAAACGTGGCCCGCATCGCCTCAACTTCCAATCGCAAGCGGGGAGAAACGTTAGTGCGTGTACCCCACCAATTTGAACTCATAACCGATGCATCCTTCCGATACGCTGAAGACTCATGATGACTCTAGGTGAATTTCACGGTCCTGTCCAGCGGATTACCGACCCAAACCCAGGCGTCCAGCAGTCATGTTGCGCCGTCTTGCGTGGACCAGTATTCCCTTATACGCAGCGAGTCGCGTGCGGGTTGCGCCACATATGCCCTACCACTGTTGATCTGTCGTCATAGGCCAACTAATTTGCATTAAGATTACCCCTCGAAATTGACTCTTTTCGCCATACATCCACAATCTTACGTTATGACTAAGGGAGTGCAGGGGTACAATAAGGCGAAGTAAACACAGAATCTGCACAACGAAAACCGGGGCGCAGGTCGCGCCGGGGAGAAGCAAGTATGAATGACAAGCGGATTACACTCAAACTGGGCAGCGATGTCATGGCGCGTGCGCGGCGCATGGCAGATCGCTCTGGCAAGAGTCTTGAGGATATTCTCGCCGAATGGCTGGATCGTTATGCCAGTGATTTACCCGTCGAGACGCTTTCCGACGAGGATGTGCTGCATTTGTGCGAGTTAGAGATGAACTTCATCGAACGGCAGGAACTCACTGTACTGCTGGCTCATCACCGTGTGCGCGACCTTGAAGAAGAAGAACGCACCCGCCTTGACGAACTCATCCACCTGCATCGCCGCGTACTGGTGCGCAAGGCCCGCGCCTTACGGGTTGCCTACGAACGCGGATTGCGCACCAATGGCAAACACTAAACCCGGCATACGCGCAAACAGCGAACTATCGCGCTTTGTCACTTCTGAGTAGACTCGAACCATCACAGCGACTCGAATCCACACAGCGAGAGAACGAATACCCTATGTCTCTACTCACCTTCGTCCACATCAGCGATACGCATATCAACCCGGACCCAAACTACATCCAACACCACGCGGACTATACGCCGGTAATTGGCGCACGCGCCCTTGTCGCGGAACTCAACGCGCTCCCGTTTACGCCCGATTTCGTATTGCACACCGGGGATGTCGCCTATGATCCTGACCCGGATGCTTACACTGCCGTCAACGAGGTGTTCGACGGGATGACACACCCGATTTACTATGTATCCGGCAATCACGACAGTTCCACCGCCTTGCAAACCGATGTCCTCAAGCGTGATGATCCACAACCGATCCTCCACTACACATTCGAGCATAACGGTGTGCAAATCGTCGTCGCCGATAGCAACGGTCCCACCACGCCACCCGCCGGGATGATGACCGATACCCAACTTGATTGGCTGCGCGAACAGTGCCAGCCAGACGACGAACGACCGCTCATTGTTGCAACGCATCACAATCCGCTGAAAGTCGGCATCCCCTGGTTGGATGACTTCATGGGCATTCAAAACGGCGATGACTTCCACGCGGCGATTCTACCCGCCCGTGACCGGATTCGTGGTGTGTTCTTCGGGCATGTTCACCAGAATATTGACATCGTGCGTGACGGCATTCTGTATAGTAGCTGCCTCAGCAGTTGGACGCAGTTTATGTCCTACCCCGGCATGGATACAACCGTCAAAGATTCCGGCGCGGAACCGGGCTATAGCATTGTCACCGTCACCGAGACGCAGACCTTCATCCGCCGTTGCCGCTTCCAGAAACCGACGGCGTAAAGGCGGTTTAACTGCAAAGAAAGAAAGAAAGAAGGACACGAAGATAGAATGCGTAGGGGCGACCGATCCGGTCGTCCCATAGCTGTCAATTTAAGGCTTAACTCCACCCCGTCGAACCTCCATTTCGTGCCCTCCCGTAAGCGGGAGTACATATCGCAAGTGAGCGATTCTAGCTCCTCTCCCGGCTCCGGGGGAGTGAGAACCAGAGGTTTTATAGGAGGGGGGCCAATAGCAAATGCGAATTACCAGCCACGCCTTTCAGACCTTGGTGAAATAACTCACCTTCGTTTTTTTCTTTCTTCGTGGTTCAATCACTCTCTTTTCATCAACACTTCACCTGTTCAACGTCTCTTGAGGGTTTTTGATAGCTGCCCTGTGCTACGATCACATCACTACTGTGAAAATCATCACGGGGGAGATTCCCCTATGCGTGAAGTCGCCATTATCGGCATCGGACAAACCCAACTCGGTGAACTGTGGGATGAAGGTCTGCGTGACCTGGGCGCAATGAGGCCGATTTTCTCGCTCATATCCAGCACACCGTGGAAGCGGATCCCCAAGTCAGGCAATGGCATTTCATTGTCGATAATCTCAACACCCATCAGTCTGAATCGCTCGTTCGCTATGTAGCCGACGAGTCCGATTTGGACATCAACCTGGGTGTCAAAGGCAAATCTGGCATTCTGGCTTCGATGAAAAGCCGTGCCGC
>DAOTXA010000098.1:0-4676 GCA_034435595.1 Anaerolineae bacterium
AAAGGCGCTCTGCTTAATCCGTGTCTGGATCATGTGGACGTAGCCGTAAAACACTTTGGCGCGGAAGCTGTCGGCGGTGTCCAATGCGGATAGCACCTCGTCGGCGTCAAGCTTCTGGCGGTTGATGGTGCGATTATGCCCGGTCTGCTCCATACCCTCAATCCAGTTATGCGAGCCTAGCAGACTGTGAATGTAAATCGCGGGGACGCCGGTCAGCGCCAGTGCAATCGCCTGCGACATCAAAAAGCGCTTGACCTGCATGTCCTCGGATTCAGATGGGTCGGTCAATGCATCAACATAGGTACAATTGAGTTCATACGGGCTTTGGCTGCCGTCGCTGTTACGCTTGTAGTTGACCCGCCCGCCCCGCGCTTTGACGTGTTCGACCAGCGCATTGACTTCGTCTGTGGTCAGAATTCCCTCAACCGGGCGCACGCCGATGCCATCATGCGAGGCCGTAAAGTTGAAGAAGGTCGTCATATCGGACGGTGCATCCAGCGTATTGACCCAATCACGCAGTTTGGACGAATCCCCCGAAAGCGCGGTGTGAAACAGCAACGGCGGCAGCGTGAAGTTGTAGACCATCTGCGCCTCATCGCCACCGTCACCGAAGTAGGAGACGTTTTCCACGTGCGGAACGTTCGTCTCGGTGATGATGATGACTTCCGGCGCGACCGCATCCAGAACAGCCCGCATCAGGCGAATCACGTCATGCGCCTGTTCAAGATGGATGCTGCTGGTCCCCACCTCTTTCCACAGGTAGGCGATGGCATCAAGGCGAATCAATTTCGCGCCCTTCTGCACGTAGAACAGCAAAATATCCAGCAGACGCACCAGGGTCGCCGGGCCTTTGACGTTAAAGTCCACTTGATCGGCGCTGAAGGTCGTCCAGACGTGGACCTTCTCGCCATTGGGTCGCGTGAACTCTGTGAGCAGCGGGTGCGTGCGCGGGCGCGTGACCATGCTTAAGTCCGTCTCCGGCGATTCCGTGACAAACATGTCGGCATAGCCGTCTTCACCTGCGAGGAAGCGGCTAAACCAGTCGCTTTGCACGCTCATGTGATTGAACACAGCATCAAACATCAGGTCGAAGTCAGCGCTGAGTTCGACCACATCAGGCCAATCGCCCAGATCAGGATTCACGGCGTAGAAATCCTGCACGCTGAACCCATCATCCGATGAGTAGGGGAAGAACGGCAGAATGTGAATCGCGGAAACGACCCCGTTCAGCTTATCCTGCCCGAAGCGGTGCAGCGTCTTGAGCGGCGCTTCGCCTTCGCGCTTGAGCGAATCGCCATACGTGATAAGCACGACATCGCGCTCGCTGAACAGGTCATTGCCGTCACTCCTTGACGCAATCTGCTGCTTGTACGCTTCAATGATATGCACGATCCCTTCGTAAGCGGTACGTGCACCCCTTTCGTCATAAATGCGGGAAAGTATCTCAGATACGCGATCAGTCATCGTACACAACCTTGCTCATCACTTCAATTAGCGTGTCTTTCAGCGTGTCGAACGAAAAATGCTCTAACCCGACATTGTAGTTATTCTCCGTCATTCGGTCGCGCAATGAGGCATCGTCAATGATCTTGCGCGTATCCGCGATCACTTCCGGGGTGATGTCGTGCCAGAACTCGACTGCCTGCACTCCACACGGGCGAATATCAGCCAGATAAGCGGGATAGCGATGCACGACCAGCGGCTTGCGGAAGTACATCGTCTCGATCAGGGCGTTGCCGAATCCCTCGTAGATACTGGGATAAGTGATGAAGTGCGCGTGCGGGTAAATATCCCACAATGTATAGACCTTGTGCCCGTTGACGGTCCCGCGTTGTGCGCCGACATATTCGCCAATAAACTTATAGCGAATGCCGGAACGATCCGCTTCTTCACGCAGCCATTCGCCATAACCGCCGGGTTCATCGCCTTCGTACCCGGTGATGATCAAAATCACACGCGGATCATCAAGCTTGCGGATCAGTTCGATGGCCTTTTCGATTTTCTTGCGGCGGACAATGCGCGTCGGTTGCAATGCGATCAAGTCATCCTCGCCGATACCGAGTTCTTCGCGGAACGTATTCGCGTATTCGTCCGGTTCCGGCGGCGCGGTATGAAAATCAAACACATTCGGCAAATACGCTGACTGAATGCCGCGCCACGCTTCCAGACGCCGCCGCATCACCGTACTGATAACGACATGCTCGACCGTTTTCAGGTTAGGCGGAAAAGCCTCGTCCAGAATGTCTTGAATACCGTTGTTGATGAAACGGTCACGCTCCCAGTAGAAGTCGTGGTGATGGCAAATCGTCTTGATCTGAGTGCGTTTGATCGTCTCGGCAATCGCCACGCCCAGCGAGATATTCATGGGGATGGTGGAAGCGTTCTGCGGCACGATCAGGTCGATATCGAACTCCTCAACGAAGTTTTCGATCTCCTGCCGGATACTGTCGGCGACAGTGTAGATGCGACGGTAGACCTTTGGTTCCGGGCTTGAATCGCGGAACACCTCGTCGTGCAACGACTTGGCGATGGGATCATAGAAATGCATGGATGGAACCTGCCAACCGGGGCGGGCATCGTTGTCGAGTTCGCCCGCACAATAGTAGCAATTGTGCCCCCACTCTTCGAGGACTTGCACCAATTTTCCTGTTTCCAGACTGACGCCATCCACACCCGCCAACCGGGTAGAAATGAATCCGATGTTCATGATGAATCTTTCTCCAGAGTAATTTTGTGTATTGAAAATCCCGTTATGGAACGAGAAATCCCCGGCGACCCGTGCAGCGCCCTCGAAAAAATGATACGCTATTCCCCGCAGGATGCTAGTTAGAATCCCGCTTGATGGCGTACAGTCTCATTATCGAACGTTGTATGTTGTACAGGGAAAAGCGCTTATGCTAAAGCGATTGTTGCGCCGCGTGCGAACGACCGATACACCTACCCTATCGAGCTTGCGTGCCTACGCATTGTGGGCGCACGACTACCCTCCGCACGCGCACAACGCGCTCATGCAGGCCGAAGAAGCCGCCATGCTTGGCCTATTACCCGGTTTGAGCGGAAAGACAGTTCTCGATCTGGCGTGTGGAAGTGGGCGATATGCGCGTATCGCAGGGGAACAGGCGGCGCGACAAGTCATCGCCATTGATAACAGCCTGCACATGTTGCAAACCGGACAGGCAGCGCTGGATCGACACGATTTTATACAGGGAGATTCGTTACATGTGCCGCTGAAGGGCGGGTCAGTTGATGTGCTGCTGTGCGGGCTGGCAATCGGTCATCTCTCCGAACTTGACCCCGCTATTGCCGAAATATCACGCGTATTGAGAACGGGCGGTGTCGCCCTTATCAGCGACTTTCACCCATTTCTGTTTCTGGACGGCAAACAGCGGACCTTCACCGCACCCGATGGCGGGACTTACGCCGTCGAGCATCACGCGCATCTTTACAGCGATTTGCACGCAGCGGCGCAGCGGAACAGACTCACTATAGACGCGATACGCGAACCGCGCCTCGAAATCGACGGACACACAGTCCCGGCGGTGATCGTCTATCGGATGCTGAAATCTGCACCCTAATCGTCCTTGAGCGCCTGATTTTGACGGAACAGTAAGAATGTCCCCACCAATGCAGCGGTGATCCCCGGCGGTGCACAAACCGCAATCACCAGACGCGGAAACACATCCATGCCCAGCGCATCCAGGCCGAACCACAACACCGCGAACGACACGATCAACACCACGCCGATGACCCCACCTGCGATCCCCATGCGTGAAATTTGCTTGCCATCTAATGGATTTGGCGACTGACTCATCGTTGGCTCCCGACAACCCATGTGCGATCAAACACACCCCGTATAAAGAAGCGCAATCGTACACCAGATCAAGGCCGTGTCGAGAGCAATTTCGCAATCTATGTGTGGATGGTTGAGGATACCATTGAAATTAGGAGGTGGTATCGCGCCCGGTTTGCAGGACGATGCGTGTCACGCCGGGAGCGCTGCGTTCACGGTCTAGCACAACGGCAGACATAGCCGATTCGACGAGAGGCAGTTCCGGGCGCGTGCTTTCCGGCTCTGGCAGCGGATAACGTGCCTCCCGCAGCATAGAGACGGGACGCAGCACGGTGCGGCGCAGGCGAGCGCGTCGCAAAACAGACAGCACAAAAATTGCCGCCACCAGCGACATCATGAAGCTGGTGTAGCTCAGGGCAAACACAATCAGTTCGATTTGCACTACCTGTAAAGTCACGGAACATCACCGCCTGTTGAAGATAGTTCAAGTGTAGGCGACTACGAAAGCTTGCTCAATTGAATTGGCGTAATAGGTTCGTTTAGCGAGGGTTTGAAAGTCTATCGACTCGATAGATGTGAATAAGGTAAATTCCGGGTTGTAGAGTTCTGGCTTCGCAGTGAAAATAAAAATGATCTGCCAAACAAACGTGTGAAACCCATGCAGACCTATCTTCCGGCTGCCCCACTATCAGATCATGTCGAGATGTTCTGGTATTGGGAAGGATACAGCGTCCCGCACAATTTCGAGCGCATCCTACCCATTGGCGTGATCGAGATCATCATCGAATTGTCAGAAACGCCGTTTCGTGTATACGATCCCAAGTATGGTGAACAAATTATTCACGGTGCAATGGCGGCAGGCGCACGTTCACGTCACTTCATCATT
>DAOTXA010000099.1:0-5835 GCA_034435595.1 Anaerolineae bacterium
CGCCTGTGTTATCCGCCACATCTGCGCCGCCGCCCATACCGTCGCTATCGCCAAAGTCCGTCGCCGGGAACTGACCATACGGCACGCCGTCCGTCGGCAGTGTCAGCGTCAAACCGGGCTGAAGTTGGGCCGCCGTGATGTCGTCATTGGCGATTTGCAGCGACACAATCGACACATCAAACGCCTGCGCGATCGTATCCAGCGTGTCGCCGCTGCGCACGACATATGTGCCGTCTGTGCCGTCACCGGGCGCAGATTCACGCGGGAACAAGACTTCCTGCGTCCCGTCATAGCGCGGGCAATCCAGGCTGATGAGCAATTCGTCCCCGGCGCGGATGAAGTCCAGACGGTCCAATCCGTTGGATTCACGCACGCACGCCAGACTCACGTCAAACAACGCGGAAAGTTCTTGCAGCGTGTCGCCTGTCTCAATAATGTAGGTAAAATCGCTGGTCAGCGGCAGATCGGGTAAGACCTGTGGTTCCGGGGTCAATGTGGGTTCTGCGCCCTCATCTTCCGGCAGATCGCCCTGCGCGAGGGTCAACCCGGCTGCGACTGCTACAACGAGGATCGCAATCACAAAAAACAAATAAAAACGCGGTGATGCTCGCATGGCAAACTCCATGTGTCGTCAGGCGCGATATCTGCCCCTAAGCATACCACAAGAACGCCATCTCAACCCCGTCCACAGGCTTGATTTTTGCAACCGATGGTCCTATGCTCATCGCGTTTTGTCCCGGCGAATAACAAAGACCAGCCATGAAACATGACCGCGCAAGCCGACTTCCCCTCAACCCGATGCTGGTTCGTCTGTGGCCCCTGTGGATCGCGTTGACCGTCTTTGCTGTTTTGCTGGTGCGAATGCTGCTCAAAGTCATCGACCTCAACGACGGCAACCTCATCTACTCGCTGGATGACGCCTATATTCACATGAGCATCGCCCGCAACATCGTCGAACATGGCGTCTGGGGCGTCACGCAATACGCGTATACGTCCAGTTCGTCGTCCCCCTTCTGGACACTGCTATTGGCACTCACATATGCGATTTTCGGCGCGAATGAATACAGTCCCTTCACCTTAAACATCGCCGCGTCGGTGTTTTTGCTCGGTGTCAGCTACGCCGTCATGCGCCGCCATCACATACCCGCATACGCCATTGCCGGCGGATTGGGGATCATCGTCGTCTTTTTGCCCCTGAACGCCTACATCTTCACCGGGCTGGAACACGTCTTACATGCGGCTTTAGCAGTCGCCTTTCTCGCCCTCGGCGCAGAAGCCATCACGCGCACCGATCCCCTACACTGGAACGAGCGCGACGCCATCCTGCTCTATCTCACCGGCGCGATGCTGGCCTTCACCCGCTACGAAGGATTGTTCATCGTCGCCGCGATTTGCGGCCTGCTTGTCCTGCGCGGACGCCTGTTTTTCGCACTCCTACTCGGCATGATGAGCGCACTCCCCGTCGCCGCCTACGGACTCATCGCCATGAACAACGGCTGGCCTTTCCTGCCCGTTTCCGTCGTCCTCAAATCCGAGGGCAGCCTCGACGCCCTGCGTAATATCGACTCTATCGGCGCGGCCTTCGACTGGGTCGGCGGGGTCTTCACCACGCTAAACGACTCGCCGCTGTTTCTGGCAACTGCCGGTTTCGCGGTTGTGCTGCTGATTTTGCGCGTGTTCGTACCGCCGCCACCAACAGACCGCGCCGCTATGCGGTTCGACACCCCATCCGTCATGCTCGTCGCCGTTGCACTCGTCATCCTCATGCACCTGCGCCTGCTGACCGACCCCGGCATCTTCGACCGCTACATGGCCTATCTCGTGACCATCAGCCTCATAGCAATCACGACAGCGGGCGCACGCTATCTGCCACGTTCTATCGCCTCTCTCCGTGAGACAATCAAACCAGCCGCGATCACAGGAATAGCCCTCGTCGCCGTGGGATTTGTCGTGTTCGGCTGGCAGATGTTCCAGCGCTGGGACGATTTACGCACCGAGTCGCCCATGCTCGCCGGAACCAACAACATTTACTTGCAGCAATACCAGATGGCCCGCTTTCTACAAACTCACTACAACGACGCCACCGTCGCCGCCAACGACATCGGCGCAATTACCTACTTCACCGATATTCGCCTGGTCGATCTTTTCGGCCTCGGCTCTATCGAAGTCGCCGAAACCCGCATGAACGACGCCTACACGCCCGAACTCATGCGCCAACTCGCCGCCGACGCGGGTGCAGAAATCGCCATTGCCTACCGCCACTGGATCACGGAATTACTCGTCGGCGCGATCCCTGACGGGTGGGTCACAGTCGGGGAGTGGGGCACGCCTAATGTGGTCGTCCTCGGCGGTGAGACGGTTACCTTCTATGCCCTCAACGACGCCGCAGTCGCCCCCCTCACAGATGCCCTGTGGGACTTCGGCAACGACCTGCCCGCGCTCGTGTTCCAGCAGCATTTTCTGGTCGAGGGTGGTGGGTGATCCAGCCCAATCTTATGCGTCTGACCTTCAAATCAGCCATATAATTGCACTGTTAACGGGTTTAGACGGGATACCTGCATGTCCAACAACACCGGGATCAGCGCAGCATCCACCGCCCTGCGCAAACATTGGCCGCTGCTGTTGATCGTCCTGTTGTTTGTGGTGCGATTTGCCGACATCTACGATCAAAGCACCACGCGCAATGACGGCAACTTCGTTTATGCAGTAGACGACGCCTATATTCACATGAGCATCGCCAAAAACTTCGTCACGCATGGCGTCTGGGGCGTCACCGAGTACGAATTCACCTCGAACTCGTCCTCTCCACTATGGACCCTGCTGCTTTCCGGCACATATGCCCTGTTCGGCATCAACGAAATCGCGCCGCTGCTGCTCAACGCCATCGCAATGGTGGGGTTAATCGCCGCTGTGTACATTACGCTGCGAAACCATCAGGTTCCCACATACTTTATCGGCCTGCTTGTGGTCCTCATGTACGTGTTGTTCCCGCTGGTTCCCTACGCCTTTCTGGGTATGGAACACGTTCTGCACGCGTTCTTGACCGTCGTTTGCATGGCATGGGGTGTCGAACTCATCGCCCGTAAAGAAACATCGCACTGGCGCTCGCGTGATGCCCTCATCTTCTATGCGCTGGCGGCACTGGTCGTCGGGGCACGCTTTGAGGGACTGTTTCTCGTCGCCAGCCTGTGCGGATTGCTGCTCCTGCGACGACGGATGATACTGGCAATCCTCGCCGGGATCGCCGCCTGGGTGCCCGTTGTGCTGCATGGGGTCTTTGCCCTTGCCAACGGCTGGCCCTTCTTACCCGTTTCAATCCAATTGAAATCCAGCGATAGCATGGACTCAATCAACATCATTGACTCCACCGGTGATATGCTCGCATGGATCACCGGGTTTATCACCCGGCTGCCCTCAGACGCGATCCTGTTAGTCACCATCATCACCGCCTTGATTCTCATCAGCATAGCGTACTTGAATCAGCGAAAAGTGGAACATCTGCCCATCCCTGCATTTCTGTTCCAGCCACATATCGTTTTCGCACTGGTCATGATCGCCAGCATGATTTTTCACCATCGCTTCCTTGATAGCCAGAGTCCCTATGATCGCTACTTCTTTTACATCGTGACGATGATCCTTGTGGCGATGGGCATACTTGGCGGTCACCAGCTTCCGCAAGTCTGGCGCAAGATCAAACCGCGAACCCTCGGCGTCACCCTCACCGCATTGATCGCCGTCTGCTTCCCGATCATGGATCGCGCCTATTATCTGGAAACACGTTCGTCCATCGTCCAGGCATCCAACAACATCTACGGTCAGCAAGTGCAGATGGCCCGCTTTCTGCAAACGCATTACAACGATGAGATCGTCGTCGCCAACGATATTGGGGCGATTACCTATTTCGCCGATATTCACCTGGTAGATATCATCGGCCTCGGTACAGTTGAAGTCGCGCAGGCCCGCTTGAACGATGCGTATTCGCATGACGTAATGGCATATATCGTTGATGAAGCCGGGGCGGAAATTGGCATAGTCTACACAGATTGGATTATAGGCGACCTGACAGGTACGGTCCCCGAAAGCTGGATCGCCGTAGCAACATGGAAATCACCCAGCAACATCATCCTCGGCGATGACACCGTTACCTTCTACGCCTTAAACGAATCTGCCATTGAACCATTAGCCGCTGCCCTGCGCGACTTCAGCGGAAATCTACCCCAATATGTCCAACAACAGCACTTCATTGCTGCTGGCGGCGGCTAATCGTCGGGTTTTAACCTGCAAGCCACTCTTCAGCAAAGCGCAACCTGTCGCTAGAATACGCCCATGCTGAAACAGCTTGTCTTGCAGAAAGAGCCTTATGTCCGCCGAAAATGTTGAACCCCACCGCGAAACCCCGCCCGAATCTTCGCTGCTGCGCTTCTGGCCTCTGATCGTCGCGCTGGCGCTGTTCGCGGTCATCGTGCTATTGACCCTGCGCGACATCACCCGCGAGACAGGCGGTCCGCTTGTCTACGGGCTGGATGACGCCTACATCCACATGAGCATCGCCCGCAACTTCGCCGAACATGGTGTATGGGGCATCACGCAGTACGAATACTCGTCAAGCACGTCCTCGCCGCTGTGGACGGCGCTCATTGCCGGGGCCTACATGATCTTCGGCGTCAGCGAAGCAGTGCCCCTTGTGTTGAATCTGCTCGTCGTCGCGGGGATGCTGGCGGCATGTTACGCCGTGTTGCGCCGCCATAACACACCGGTCTATTTGATCGCGCTGGCATTGCTGGCGCTCGTGCTGGTGATCCCCGTGGAAACCTACGTTTATATCGGCATGGAGCATCTGCTGCACGCCACCCTGACGATCATCTTTGCGGTGCTGGCGACTGAGGCTATCATCCGCAAGCACCCCCTGCACTGGAACGAACGTGACGCCCTCTTGTTATACGCGCTGGGAATGCTGCTGCCCGTCACCCGCTATGAAGGCGCAGGACTCGTTGTACTGGTGGCGGGGCTGCTTGTGCTGCGCGGACGGTGGCGTTTAGCGATTCCGCTGGCGGTCCTTTCTGCGGTTCCCGTTATCGCCTACGGATTGATCGCCGTGGACAATGGCTGGCCTTTTTTGCCTGCTTCGGTAATGCTGAAATCCATTTATGCGGTGTGGGAAGTCGAAGACATCAACACAGCAGGCGCGATCATCCAGTGGGTTGTCGGCCTGGTCGAAGGCGTCATTGACGACCGCTTCTTTGTGGGGTTGGCGGCACTGGCAGTCCTCGCGCTGCTGCTGCGCACGATTGTCGCCTACCGCGCCGCCAGACGCATTGAGCCTTCGCTGCTGTGGAACGCAGGTACGGTCATCCTGCTAATTTTGCTGGGATACATCTTCATCCACCAGCGTCTTGCAGGTGGTCCCGTCGCCTTTGAGCGCTATTCCGTTTACATGGTCGTGCTGGCGCTGATCGCCTTTGTAGTGGCACTCGGCGACTATCTACCACGTCTGAACGCGGACGCCTCGCGCCGTGCCAGCCTGCCGGTGATGGCTGCGGCTGCCGGCTTGCTGGTACTATTTGCCGCGACGTTTGCCAGCCATAACCATATCGCTCGCACCCGTGACCCGATTGTCAACGCCGCCAGTAGCGTTTACCAGCAGCAATACCAGATGGCGCAGTTCCTCGCCACCTACTACAACGACGACGTGATCGTCGCCAACGACATCGGCGCGATTACGTATTTCACCGATATTCGCCTGTTCGATATTTTTGGATTGGGCACGCGCATCGTGGCTGAATCGCGGTTGGAACGCACTTATTCCGCAGAGTATATGTCGCATCTGGCAAAAGA
>DAOTXA010000100.1:0-2998 GCA_034435595.1 Anaerolineae bacterium
GTGTTCGTTCATCAACAGCACACGCCCGTCAATATCCTGCATGATGACACCATCGGGCATAGATTCAAGCGTCGCCAGCAGGTGCGCCGCCTGACGCCGCCGCCGCTGTAGCATCGTGCGCAGTTCGTCCTCGCGCTCCTGCACGTATTCCGCATAATGATCGAGCGCATAACCCGTCGCGCCGATCTCGTCGGTCGCTTCCATTTCGGTTCGTGCTTCCATCTGCCCAGCCGCCAACCGCTCCGCGACCTGTTCAACACGTGTTACGCGATTCGCGGCGTGGTTCCAGCCCACAAAGGCGACCACGACCACGGCACCCGCCAGGACTGCCGCCAGTGCCGATACCAACTGCCGACCGACCGCCGTCGCATATGGGACGTTATCCTGCATATAGGTGCCGATTACACCAAGTGACTGCGGGCCGAACACGAAGGGCTGGTACGACACCTGATAGGCTTCATTGTCGATGATGAGATCGGTCACCGGGACACTGGTCGTACTCAGCAGGGCTTGATCAAATGTCTCTGGCGGGATGCTCAACGGGCCGCTGTTGGCACTGCCCGAAAGATCACCGAATGTCGATTGCAGAATCGTGCGCCCTGGCCCATAGTAGACGAGTTCCGTATATGCACTGCCCTGAAGTTCTGCCAGCACCGTCTCTAACGGTTGACCGACGAGGGCCGAACCGATGATCTGATCGTCAAGCCGAATCGGAACACCCGTAAACAGCATCACACCCGACGGTGTAATCGACAACCCGGTCGCGCCGTTGATGCTTCCGGTCAGCACACCACTGACCGCATCCTCGCTGCGTAGTTCAGTCCCGGTACTGGTGACATATTGCGGCTGCGCGTCCCTTGCCCCGGATTCAACACGCTGGATACCGAGTAATTCGGTCCCGTCGCCGCCGGTGATGATGATTGTGCCAAGGTCGCCAACCCGCGCCAGACTGCGCAGTAAAGTCTCTAATTCGATCACATTGCCGTTACGGACCGCTTCTGGCACACCGACCGTAAAGGCCACGCGCTGCGCTTCAGTGACATGCAGATCGTATAAGTCCATGCTGCGGGCGTTGACCGCACGTGTGCTTTGCAGCAAAACGTTTTCCTGCGCGTCCTCGGTGCCGCCTGCCATCTCATCAGCGATGAGATACGCGCCGACCATCGCAATCGCCAGTGCGACGATAAACAGGGGCAGCACACCCTTCCAGCGCAGCGACACAAAACGTGGCTCGTCGGCGTGACTATTTCGTTCTGTGGTGTAATCGTTTTGTTTGTTCATATTTCAATTATAGAACAGTTGATGATCATGTTACGTTAGCTTCCGGTTTGTGCGTGTTGGAGTTCTAAATATATTATGCGCCTTAAGCGAAGAATCACTCGTTTTCTTTATGGCAAATTCATGCATTTGTGATTCGCAAATAGTGCCCGGAGAAAGATTTGTTCTCTTTTGAGAGCAGAAAGTACCGGGCAGGACGTGTCCGTGTGCCATAACGTAGTAGCCAGTAAAAAGTACGTGTGTGGTACAGAAGCCCCCAATTTGCTTAACCTGGTACACATGGGGCGGCATTCTTGTCTTCTACAGGGGAAAACAGTGCAACACGTATTATGAGAAACATCTCAAGCGAAAGCCCGGTTAACAACTGACATAGCCGCGCTCCTCGAACGTGAGCGGGTCCACCGGGACATCATTGATGCGCGTCTCGTAGTGGACGTGCGGCCCGGTACTGTTACCCGTGCTGCCGCTCCACGCGATGATATCGCCCTTGTTGACCTGCTGATTTAACACCACGGTCAGCGAGGTATTGTGCGCGTAGTAGGTGATAAACGCTCCGTTTTGCAAAATCACCAGATTGCCATAGCCGAACGAATCCCATCCCGCGAAGATGACGGTCGCGCTGTGCGTCGCATAGACTGGCGATCCCAACGATGCACTGAGGTCAATACCGACATGGTAGGTGTGGTAATACTGGGTCAGCAAGCCATTGACGGGTAAGCCCGCCGGGGCGCATTCGGCATCAAGCGTGACGGCGGCAGCGACAGCAGTCGGCGCGACAGCACGCTCCGGCGTCGGGGAGGGCGGGACAGTCGCCAGTGGTGGCACAGTCGGCAATGGAAACGGCGTCCCCGTCAGATACGGGCGCGGGGTCGGCAGTGGATCGGGGGCAGCGTCCAGCGCCGCGCCGACATTGCCCGTTCTCGGCAAAAACGCGCCCAGTGGCGGCAGCGAAAACCCATCTGTATCCGGCGGCGAAACCGCCAGATTTTGCGGCATCGCGTCGAGATACGCCACTACCGCCGGATCAAGCGCTGCATACCGGGCAATCGGAGTCCCCGGCAAGGGCGGAACCGCCAGCGTTAATTCGACCTCAAGCTGACGATCTCCCCGCGTAATCGCCTGTTCCCCGGCGAGAACGGTCATCAGAATGACAGCACCGACCGCAATCAGCGGCAGAAGAATCAGTGCGGCGGTTTGCTTCCACCTGGGCATACGAGTTGCATCTTGTTCAGGCATAGGCGCATTGTACACGGAACTGATTCACCGCGTGCCTTAACGCCTATAAAACCTTCGTTCCATACGGCTTAGAAGCCGTTTGAGAAGTCGAAAGCCATGCCTCCCCTCTCCCCAACATACAAGGGATTTAGGGTGAGGGGGGCGTTTTCAAATAGCTTCTTAGAAGCCGTTTGAAAAGTATAGTGAACTGATAAGGTGGGGACATGGCATGGGTAGAAAACCTTACCCCAGCGATTTATCAGATGACGAATGGCAATTAATCGAACCGCACATACCGCCCCCAAAGCCTGGAGGCCGTCCGCGTGAACATCCGATGCGCGAGGTGCTGAACGCGATTTACTATGTTTTGCGCTCAGGCTGTCAGTGGAATATGCTGCTAAATGATTTGCCCCCCAAAGGCACCGTCTATCACTATTTCAACATGTGGCGCAAAGACGGAACGTGGGAAAAGTTGAATGCGGCTTTACGTGGCGAATTACGACAG
>DAOTXA010000101.1:0-23921 GCA_034435595.1 Anaerolineae bacterium
ACCAATCAGCGAACCCATTGCGAAGTGGCGACGTTTTGGAGAAAATGCCGCCTATGTGACGCTATAATCGCTGCCAACGTTTCGCCTATACTGGCGTTATTCAAGAATTTGAGAGTACCCTTCACGGGGGTATACTCATCCAATCAGGACTTTTGAGGGCGGGCATTTATGGAACAAGTACCGGATATTGTATACGGCATCTTCGTCAACGATGAACTAAAGCTCAACTATCATCGCACACTGTTCGGTGGCGTAATGCACCGTCATATCATCGCACCGCTGGACCCAAAACCGGGCGATGACGTGACGATCTATATGTGGACGCCGGGTAAATTGGCGTTCACCCATGCCGCGCTTTATTACACGACCGATGGCACGACCCCGGCAGGCAGTCGCGGCGCGGCGAGCAACGGCATAACGATTATGCTGGATGTCGCCGATGTTAAATGGGATGTCATCATCTGGGATTACGTCATGTCCTGGCAGGCAGTCATCCCCGGTCAGCCGGATTCAACCGCAGTGCAGTATGTCATCAGCGCATGGTCAGAAGATGGCGACGAGGTCTACGCGGATACGCCAAACGTAGATGACACACTGGTGCATGGCGTCATGCTGCACTATGAAAACATCCCCGCAGATACACCTATGCTCGAAATCGGGCACTTCCCCTATGAGAACGTATTCCACTACCATGTCGATACGCTAAAAGCGCCGGATTGGGCAGATAGCGCCGTCATCTACCAGATTTTCATCGACCGTTTTCATCCGGGTGACGGCAAAGAGTGGATTCAGACCAGCGACCTCGAAGCATTGTGCGGCGGGACGCTGTGGGGCGTGCGTGACAAACTCGACTATCTCGCCGATCTCGGCGTCAACTGTCTCTGGCTCAGTCCAACCTGGGATAGCCCCAGCTTTCACGGCTACGACATCCGCGATTACACGAAGGTCAACGAGCGTTTAGGTGGTGAGGAAGCGCTGCGGGCTGTCATCGAAGGCGCACATGCGCGGGGAATGCGCGTGCTGTTGGATATGGCCTGCAATCACACGTCCAACGAACACCCTTACTTCCTTGACACCATGAACAATCCCAATAGCCCTTATCGTGACTGGTTCTTCCTTGATGAGCGCGTCAAGCATGGCTACAAATCGTTCTTCAACGTAAAGACGATGCCACGCATCAACCTGAGTCATCCCGACGCCCGCAACTGGATGGTCGAAAATTTCGTCATGTGGGTGCGCGACTTCGACATCGACGGCTACCGGCTGGATGTCGCCGATGGTCCCGGCCCCAACTTCTGGGGCTATGTCCGGCACGCGCTGCGCAAGGTTAAGCCAGATACGCTGATCTTCGGGGAAATCATCGACTTGCCGGAGCGTCTGCGCACCTATGCCGGACGGCTAGATGGCAACCTCGACTTCCCCTTGACCATTGCCCTGCGCGAAACCTATGCCCACCAGCGCATGACCGAAACACAGTTGGCCTCGTTCATCCGCAACAACGATATGTTCTACCCGGCAGATTTCGTGCGTCCCGTGTTCCTCGACAACCACGACATGAATCGCTTTTCGTACATCGCCCGCGACGATAACGACAGGCTCAAACGTGCTGCGCTGCACCAGCTTTCGCTGCCCGGACCCGCGATCATCTACTGCGGAACCGAAACCGGTATCGGGCAGAACAAGGGTGTCCATCAGGCAGGCTTCCGCGATATTCGCCGCGTGATGAACTGGGATCGCATCGACGACGATCTGCTCGCCTTTTATAAAGAAGCGATCCACAACCGCAACGCCAGACGTATCAAGGCCGATCCGATGAAATAGGACGACGACAAAGGGTTGCGGTTACCGGGCGAAAACGGCGTACTGTACGGGATATGCCCGGTATCCCGGAAAGACGACTCGGAAGCTGATGCAAAACGAATCAACCGCCTTCGATGACCGCGCCGCGTAATTCCAGTTCTTCGGCATAATGACAGGCCACAATGCGATTGTTATCGCCAATGGGCCGCAGTTCGGGTGTTTCAGTGGAGCAGCGGTCTTCCGCATACTGGCAGCGCGGGTGAAAATAGCAGCCACTCGGCGGGTTTGAAGGGTCGGCGACCTCACCTTGCAGGCGAATCCGCTGCCCCCGGTTGCGATGACGCGGGTTAGAGATCGGCGTCGCAGACATCAGCGCTTCGGTATACGGGTGCTTCGGGCTGACATACGTATCGAGTCCCTCGGCGACCTCGGCAATTTTGCCTACATACATCACCACAACGCGGTCGCAGATATGCCGGATGACGCTCAGGTCATGCGAGATGAACAAATAGGTTAGATCGAACTCGTCCTGTAGCTCTTCCAGCAGGTTCAAAATCTGCGCCCGCACCGATACATCCAATGCAGAGACGGCCTCGTCTGCCACGATCAAACGCGGATTGGTGACCAGGGCGCGGGCAATCACGACGCGCTGGCGTTCTCCCCCGCTAAACGCGTGCGGATAGCGCGTCATGTACTCCGGGCGCAACCCGACACGACGCAGCAGGTAGGCGACACGGTCCTGCATCTCTGACTTGCCCTGTTTGGTGGTATTCTTCAACACTTCGCTGATGTTTTCGAATACCGTCATGCGTGGATTCAGCGACGAGTACGGGTCCTGAAAGATCATGCGAATATCCTGACGGTAGTCGCGCAGTTCGTCGCCTTGCATTTGCGCCAGATCAACCGCCGAATCTTGCTGGTTGCGGAACAGCATTTGTCCGCCGGTCACCTCATACGCCCGGACGATGCAACGCCCGATGGTCGACTTGCCGCAGCCGCTTTCCCCGACCAGGCCCAGTGTCTCCCCCTGACGGATGTTAAACGTGACATCATCCACTGCCCGCACATACCCCACTACGCGAGAGAGCAGCCCCTTTTTAATCGGAAAGTGCATCTTCAAATTACGAACTTCCAGCAGATGATCGGGGTCCATGCCCTCTACTGCCGGACTCGGCATCGCTTGCACGTTGTTCATCCTCGCACCTCTGCGGCTTCTTCGGTCGCATTTTCGTAAAGCAAACACCGGACTTGATGGTTATCGTTAATGTGAGTCACCGCAGGTTCTATCTGCGAACAATGGTCCATGCGCTGGGTGCAGCGCGGGTGGAACTGGCAGCCAGGCGGTCGTCTAAACGGGCTGGGGACCATGCCTTTGATCGGATCGAGTTCTTCGCGCTTCATGGCAATCTTTGGAATCGAGCGCAACAAAGCCTGCGTATATGGATGTTTGGGTTCATTAAAGATCGTGTCTGCATCGCTGTTTTCTACGATGCGCCCCAGATACATGACGGCGACATCATCAGCAATTTCCGCGACCACGCCCAGATCATGCGTGATGAACAGCAACGACATGTTGTACTGTTCCTGCAACGAAAGCATCAGATCAAGAATTTGTGCCTGCGTCGTCACATCAAGGGCGGTGGTCGGTTCGTCGGCGATGAGCAAAGTTGGATTGCACGACAGCGCCATAGCGATCATGGCTCGCTGGCGCATCCCGCCGCTCAAGCGGAACGGATACTCATCCACCAGACGTTCAGGTTTGGGGATTTCTACCAGGCGCAGCAGTTCGATGGCCCGGTTGCGTGCCTCCTGCTTATTAACATCCTCATGCAACATCACCGTTTCCATGATCTGATTGCCGACCGTATGCATCACACTGAGGGACGACATCGGCTCCTGAAAGATCATCGAAATCTCTTTACCGCGAATGCTGCGAATTTCGCGCCCTCTAGGGTCCAACGCCGCGATGTCGATGGTGTTGGTTTCGCCGGATGCTTCGCGTTTGTGGTAGAGCATCTGCCCGCTGACGATCTTCCCCGGCGGGTGGATGATCTTCAAAAACGAGCGACTGGTGACACTTTTGCCACACCCGCTTTCGCCCACCAGACACAGCGTTTTACCGCGTGGAATCGTCAAATTAACGCCGTTTACCGCCTTGACCACGCCTTCATCGGTGAAAAAGTGAATCTTTAAGTCTTTAACTTCTAACAATGAGTCAGTCATAAATCCCCCGGTATAAAGTGGATTTCGTATTTATCGAATTGGTGTATAGACCGGCCTGTAAACCGGCCCTGTCGAAAGCGGGCGCGGCCTCGCGCCTAATACGGATCGGCAGCGTCACGCAAACCGTCACCGAGAAAGTTGAACGCCAGCACGACCAGAATCACCGCCAGCGCCGGGAACAACAACCATGGGTAATTGGCAATGACAACCACCTGCTGCGCTTCCTGAAGTTGCACGCCCCAACTGACGATGGGCGGGCGTAACCCCACACCGAGGAAGCTCAAGGCAGTCTCCGCGATAATCATACCGGGAACGGTCAGGGTCAGTGACGCAATCAAGTGACTGTAAAACGAAGGCAGCATGTGCCGCAAAATCAAGCGCCGGGGCTTTGCGCCGTCCAACCGCGCAGCCAGCACAAAATCCTCTTCACGCAGGGCAAGGAACTTGCTGCGCACCACCCGCGCCGTCCCCGTCCAGTTCTGGAAGGCGATCAAAATGGTAATCAAGAAGTACACCCGCAATACCGACCAGTCCAACGGGACCATCGCCGCAATTGCGATCATGATTGGCAACAGTGGAATCGACATCGTAATCTCGATCAGGCGCTGGATCATGTTATCAACCAGACCACCGACCAACCCGGATATACCCCCCAGGATGATCCCCAGTGCCATCGTGATAAAGACGCCGACGTTACTGATAAGCAGCGAGATGCGGCTGCTGAAAATGGTTCGGCTGAGGACATCGCGCCCCGATTTATCTGCCCCCAGCAAATAGAAGGGTTCACCCACTTCTTTTGGCCCCATCAGGTGAATGTCAGACTCAATAAAGCCGAAGATCGTATACGGCTCGCCCTTCACAAAAAGCCCCACCGGGATGATCGTCTCGCGGTCAATTGACCACGTCTTTTTGAATGACAACGGGTCGCGCTCAAAGGAATAACCGTACACAAAGGGGTCAAACTGACCTTCGCGGAATAGATGCAGGGTTTGCGGCGGCGCATATACATAATCCGCCAGATAGGTGCCGGACGCAACCGGCGCGAAGAATTCTGCAAACGCCGCGATAAAATAGAAGAGCAAAATCGCCGCCAGACTGATCATTGCAAGGCGGTGCTTGCGAAACTTCCACCAGATCAACTGCCATTGAGAGGCGACTTCGACCGAAACTTCGTCTTCGGCAGATAAAACAGGAATAGGTTCCGCCACGACATCAGGGTTCTGGGCAACAGCACTCATAATACGCTATTCCTTCATCTAAGTAAGCCGAATTCGAGGGTCAAGCCATGCCAGCGCCAAATCGGAAATAAACGTCCCCACGACCGTCAACATGCTTAACACGAGGATGAAGCCGGAGGCCACGTACATGTCTTGATCAAGCAGCGCTTGAAATAACACCGGGCCAGAGGTCGGCAAATTGAGCACAATGGCGACGATCACCTCACCCGCCACCAAACCGGGCAGCACCCAGCCAATCGTGCTGACGAAAGGATTCAGCGCATAACGCACTGGATACTTCCACAATAGCCGGTTTTCAGATAACCCTTTGGCGCGTGCCGTATCAACATACGGGCGATTGAGTTCGTCCAGCAGGTTGGCACGCATCGTGCGGATCAAGCCTGCGGTCCCTGCCGTACCGATGATAATCACCGGAATCCACATATGTTTGAACAGGTCAATAGCTTTGCCGATACTCCAGGGCGCGTCGGCATACTCCTGAGAAAACAGCCCGATCAACGCTTGACCGCCGAACTTATACGTGAAATACATCAGCACCAGTGCCAGCAAAAAGTTTGGAATCGCCAGCCCGATGAAACCAATGAATGTGAAGATATAATCCCAAAACGAGTATTTGTTGACGGCAGAAAACACCCCGATTGGCAAAGCGACAACCCAGATGAACAGGACCGATGATGCG
Source organism: Anaerolineae bacterium (assembly GCA_034435595.1). Taxonomy (GTDB): domain Bacteria; phylum Chloroflexota; class Anaerolineae; order Aggregatilineales; family Phototrophicaceae; genus JAVJSU01. The sequence continues at coordinate 5,941 of DAOTXA010000101.1, forward strand.
GTAATGGCAAAGGTGAGTGGCAGGCGCTCGGCGATGAGTTCAGAGGCATCGCGCCGGAAGATAAACGAGTAGCCAAATTCGCCACGGGTGATGATGTTGCGAATCCACTTAAAGTATTGCACGTACATCGGGTCATTCAGACCGTACTGCTCTCGAAGTTGCTCCTCAATTTCGGGTGGTATCTCATCTGCACCCTGCGCGAGCATCTCCGAAACAAGATCACTGACGTAATCGCCGGGGGGAAGCTGGATCACAACAAAAGAAATGATAGAAATAACCCATACTGTAAAAACCATATACAGCGCTCGACGAGCGATATACTGCCACATAAGCTGGTCCTCTATCTAATAAGCTTTGCCCCGGCTCCCGATTATGGGAGCCGGGACAAGCCGCTTGCTTGAAGCGAGTTGTTCTTTTTACTGAATAATGTACCACTGTTCGGGGTATTTGATCTTCTGAACACCCTCAATCCAGCCAGCAATCCACGAATCCGGCTGGTTGCCCAGACGCTCATGGTAGGGTTGGTAGCCAGGGGCCGGGCGCGAGATACCGACGACCCAGAACTCTTCTGCCGCGATTTGAAGGACTTCAGCCATCTGCGCGATCTGGGCGTCCTGTCCGGCGGTCGCCAGCACTTCTTCATACATCGCACGGTAGTCGATGATCTCCTGCGGCGGCTCTACCTGCACGCTATCGGTCAGGTCAATGCGCCAGTTGTACCAGCCATTGCCGAACATGCCGAAGTGCTCCATCGGCACATAGTAGCGCGGGTCGAGGATACCGGTGATGCCTGCGCCGCCTTCACCCGTATAGAGGGTGATCTGAAGTTCGTTCTCGTCCTTGTTGGCGGTGTAGACTTCGTCTGCCATCGCGTTTAGCACCACATCCACGCCCACTTCTTCCCAGTACCCGATCAACAGTTCAGCAGTCTGCACCCAGCTTGTACCGTAGCTCAGGTTATTGGGCACAGAGAAGACCGCGGTAAAGCGCTCGCCATCAGGACGCAGGCGGAAACCTTCGTCGTCCTTATCAGGCATGACCATGTCGAGATACTCGTTAGCAAGGTCTACGTTGAACTCAAGATACTGGGTGGCAAGCTGCTCGTTATACAGCGGCGAGCTTTCCAGCGGAGCGACCTGTGCCGGTGTGCCCTGCCCAAAGTGAACGATCTCGATGATCTCTTCACGGTTGATAGCGTGGGACATACCGATGCGGAAATCCTTGTTAGCAAAGATTTCTGCCAATACCGGATCATCGGTGGTGCGGTTGAAGTGGATAGAGTTCGTGTTACCGCCATCAGAAACCGCAGCGGAAATGCGAATGGGTGCGCCCTGATCCAGCGCATCAAAGAAGAGGATACGGGCGTCGCCGGGGGCGTCCTTGATGTAGTCGAGGTCGCCGTTCAGCATTGCCAGCGTGCGATTCTCGCCTTCCTGGTAGGAAATGCCGACGATGTTGTCGATATACGGCAACTGGTTGCCTTCGGTGTCCACTTTCCAATAGTACGGGTTACGCGCCATGCGCATCTGCGTGCCCGCGCCAATCGGTTCGGTGACTACCCACGGGAACAGCACCGGGCGCTCCGGCTCGTTAAAGTAATTCTGGAGGTCATCCGACGGGCCAGCGGCCTTCTTGTTAAACAGGCCAATCCAGTCTTCTACACCCTCTTCCGCAGACACCAGGTCAGCAACGTTTTCGTTGTAGTCTGCGTGGAACTGCGACAGATAGTGCTTGGGGAAGAAAGTAAGGTGACGGCCCGACCACGTAGGGATGTTGAACAGGAACGTGCCATAGGGCTGTGCAAAGGTGAACTTGATGGTGTAGTCGTCGATCTTTTCAGCGACGAATTCTTCTGCACCGTCACGCGGCAGCCAGTCAGCGATCGGACCGGCAGCGCTCAGTTCTTCGTTGAACAGGATGTCTTCAATGTAGAACAAGATGTCATCGGCGGTAAATTCCACGCCGTCAGACCACTTGATACCCTCACGCAGATAGAAGGTATATTCGGTAACATCGTCGCTGACTTCCCAGCTTTCAGCGATGTTGGGGGCCACACCAGAGAAATCTGATTCCCAGATAATCAGGTTTTCCCAACCGGCGACATACCACATACCGCCCCAGCCAGGGTTCGTGCCGACAAAGCCAACGCGCATCTCGCCGCCATATGTCCCTACTTCGTTAGCAGGGGTAACAACAGCCGGATTCACGGGTAGACGTTCTGCAACCGGCGACAATTCACCAGCGTCGACCATTTCGGTCAACATCGGCGATTCGCTGTATTCCATGTCCTGCGCGCCGACGGCAGAAATCGCCAGCAGTGACGCCAGCACTACGATAACCAACAGAAATGTAAATCGGGTGTACTTCATGTCTTGCATCTCCTGTAATGAATAAATATCGTTTCGTGAACCAATTTGGCGTGTGATTTCTGCGCGAATACTCCTTTCGTATTTCGTGTCGAATGACATCTGAAAATCTGCCCTACAATCGGGTTAAGTATCAGGTGCACGCAGGGTGTTCACCCGCGTTGGCCTGTCTACCAGCGATATTATGGACTCGCGCTCAATGAGCCGGGTGTGGATTTGTGTCTCGATGGGCACCCGTTCCAGATCAATAGCCCGGTCAAAGAGATGGCGCACCCCCAGAGTCCCCATCAAAAATTTGTCAACAAATATCGTCGTCAGTTTTGGGGTTGTTTGTGACGCATGATCGGTATCGTCGAACCCGACGATAGACACGTCTTCCGGCACACGGAGGCCCATTTCATTTAGGGCAGAAATTGCGCCGGATGCGGCAAGGTCATTGCAGGCGAAAATCGCTGTGACTTCCGGCCACTTACTCATCAGTTCCATGGTTGCTTCATAACCGGAATCTGGTGAAAGATACGAGTCCTGGATGTAGGTATCGGTGATGCCGTTTTCGCGGAGCACCTGAAGATATACTTCTCGCCGGACGCGCACGCCGGGATGCTCGTTCACACTGCCGTTACTTGCGATCAATCCAATCCGGCGATGCCCGTGCGAAAGGATGTAGTTAAGCGCTTTGTACGCGCCGCCCAGATTGTCGATATGGACACTGTCCATTTCCCGGTGCGGGTTGTACGAATCCACCAGCGCAACCGGAATATCCGACGGAATACTGGCGGCAATTGCCGGATCGCTCAAAACGGTCCCGACGATAATCAACCCATCTACCGAGTCATCGCCGAGAATGGGCGGTGTGCTGATGGCATGACTGTATTCGTCCACCTCAATACGAGAAAACATCAGGCTGATGCCTAGCTTCTGGCATTCGGCCTCTACCCCCGTCAGGATGACGTAATGAAAGGGGTCAACCCGTGAGTGCCGACCGGGATCACTCTTCATCACCACGCCGATGGTATTCAATTTGGATGAAACGGACGTAGGCACGCGAAATTGCAGCTTGTAACCAAGTTCAGTCGCGGCTTTTAACACCTGTGCGCGGGTTTCTGGCAGTACATTCGATTTGTTGTTGAGCGCACGCGATGCAGTGCCAATCGAAACTTTCGCCAGCTGCGCAACATCGCGGATTGAGGGAGATTTTGCCACCAGAAAAAGCCTTTTTCACAAAATACTGTTATACTGTTCATGGAACATGTTCCATGAACATGACCACAGCTTAACGCATCATGAGAGCATTGTCAAGAAAAGGAGCTTTTTTATGTCGCTTTCCGCTGAACAAATACAACATTTTATCGACCACGGCTTTATACATCTAAGCGATTGCTTTGACACCAGCTTTGCGGCACGCTGGACCTCACAAGCATTTGACCGCATCGGCTACGACGAGCACGACCGCGCAACATGGCAGGAGCCAATCATCCATATGCCAAATACCGAATCCGTGAGCGTTAAGGACTTCGCGCCCAAAGTCTGGGCAGCCATGTGCGATTTGCTGGGCGGTGAGGAGCGCATTCAAACGCCGGTACAATGGGGCAATGGCTTCATCGTCAACTTCCATCTTGGCGCAGACCGTGAGTGGGTTCCGCCCTCACCAGAGGCCAAAGGCTGGCATAAAGACGGCGACTTCTTCTGGCATTTTCTTGATAGCCCGGAACAGGGTTTACTCGTGATCGTTGTATGGCGCGATATAGACTCACACGGCGGCGGCACGTTTATCGCGCCCGATTCAGTCCAGCCAATTGCCCGCTATCTGCACGAACATCCAGAAGGCTTGCACCCCTTTGAAGGCGGTTTTGGCGACAAAATCGTCGAATGCAGCGACTTGCGCGAGGTCACAGGCAAGGCGGGCGATGTCATCCTCATGCACCCCTATATGCTGCACGCGTCCTCGCAAAATCATTCAGACAAAGCACGCTTCATCACCAATCCACCTGTCGCGCTCAAAGAACCGATGAACTTCAATCGGACAGACCCGGCGGAGTTTTCACCTGTAGAACGGGCGATACTTCAGGCATTGGGCGTCGAGCGTATGGATTTCCAGATTCAGGGCGAGCGCAGGCCCTTTGACCGGGTCGCATACCGCGAAGCGCGTGCAAAAGAACAGGCAAACGGGCAGGCAAACGGACAATGAGGCGTCTTCTATTATTCCTGATCGCACTGGCGGCGCTGGCCTTTTCAGCATCCGCGCAGGACCGCGAACCCGTCGAACCCGTCGTGGAATGCGTGATTGATTTTGGCAACGGGCAGCAAATTGCCGTGTTCAATTACAATAATCCGAACGCATCCCCCGTGGTGGCACAATCGGCAGCGGTCAACTATCTGACCCCCGAACTGCCCGACGCCGACCTCCCGCTCATCCTGCAACCAAGGGTGCGCCCCGGCGTCCCGAATGTGACATTTGAAGTCCCGTTCACCGGGGATGCCATCACATGGACGCTGTTCGACCAATCCGTCACCGCCTCGGCAGATTCGCCCGCGTGTGAGGTCGAGCGCCCCATTGAAATCACCGTGAACCCCGATGTCATACATCAGACGATCACCGGATTCGGCGGCGCATTCGTGTTCCGCTTCTCCAAGACGATGGATCAAGGGTTAGCGGATGAAGTCGCTCGCATCAACTTTGAGACGCTTGACCCCACGCATATGCGCTTCAACATGCCGCTGGATCAGTGGGAACCGGAAAACGACGATAATGACCCCCGGACGACAAATTTCGACGCCTTTGTGACGGACGAACGCATCCGCACCAGTTTTGAGTATATGCAACTGGCGCAAGAAAAAGGCATCGTGCGCCATATCAGCGTGTGGGCGGCCCCCGATTGGATGGTCGAGAATCCAACCCGCGAGCGTGAGCGCATTCTAAAAGCGGATATGGTGGATGAGTTCATCGAGTCCATTGTCGCCTATCTCCTATACGCGCAGGCTGAATATGGCGTCACGCTGGATACCATCTCCCTCAACGAACCGGACATCGGCGTTTTCCAGACCTTCACGCCGCAGCAGCAAGCCGAAATTATCCTGCACGCTGCCGAACGCTTTGCCGAGGTCGGCATCGAAACGCGCTGGGCGATGGGCGAAACCAGCAACATGAAGGGCGCGATTGAATATGCACAACAGGTGTGGGAGACGCCAGATATTCCTGAACAGGTTGCGGTGTGGACCTATCACTCCTGGGATGCAACCGTCAATGACGGCATACTGCGTGAAAACGCAGCCTGGGCACAGGAAATCGACCGCGAAGTGTGGCTGACGGAGATCGGCTTTGACCCGGAGATTTACCAGACGCCGGAGGTCTTCGAGACGTTCGACTTTACCATCGGCACAGCGCAGGTCTACAGCCGCCTGTACAAGCTAAGTGGCATGAACGTGCCGTTCTACTGGCAGATGATCGACGACTACCGGGTTATTTCCCCGGATGGCGAGACGTTCTTCCCGACGTATTATCTACTGTACGGGCTGCGTCACACCGTCCCAATCGGTTCTGTCGTCATTGAAACCAGTGACGATCTTGCCAGCATATTGTCTTTCGCGGTACAAACGCCCGATGGTGATTTTAGCCTGATGGTCATCAACAACTCTACTGAAAGACAGCCGCTTTCTATCACCGGATTGCCGGATGCTGCATTACAGCATCTGCGTTTGAGCGAAGGCGAGATGTTGGAACCTGTCGCATCACTCGACACAGACGAGATCACCATGTTCTTGATGGCCCGCAGCATCAACTGGTTCACCACGCTCGAACTCGAATAGGGTTGGCCCAAATGTGAGAAGTAGAATTCATAGGGGCGGCGTTTTTGCCGTCCCCATGCGTGCCAACGTAAGCAGATCAATCTACTGCATCATTCCGCCAGACCTTAAAACGTCCAGCGCGGCTACGAACTTATCGCCTATCCGATATTCGCCTTAATTGGCGTGAATTCGGCTGGTCTGCTCTGCCGGAACAGTGAGTTTCAAGCAGTCTGGCAAATGCGCTGCCTCACCGTTTTTGCCCAGCGTCCGCAAAGATTGCAGTCCGTCCACAAGCAACTGCCGAAAGCGGTAGGCGTCATCCGGCGATAGACGAAGGCCAATATCCTGAATCCACAGTTCATATCCATCATCAAGCGTGCCGAAGGCATCGAAGCCAATGGCGCGGCGTGTATTGCCATTCATAAATTCCACCAGATACAACAGCCCCGTGACGTTAATGCGCAGGGTGGCATGTCGCCATGTGATGTGAATCATGTCATTTGCTGCAATGTGAACCGCTTCATTGGCTGTTCCGGTGGCTAATAGGCGTAGTTTTGACACAAGATTTCCCTTGATTGGTTTGATGGTTCATTCGCCAACTGCTTCTTTTGTAGCGCACTCTAATTTGAATTTTCCACACCAGAGATTAATCTAAAAACGCAGCGCTAGTGGGGCCGCCTCACACCCGCCGCTATACACAAAATCCACGCCGCTGCACAAATTAGAACACTGTGATTATTTTTGAATTTAACCTGAGTCAATCAAAAGTTTGTGGTATCGTTCTTGTGTGAAAAACAATTGTTAAATTAACCGAGGTGAGAAATGAACCCGACAACCCGAACCTACCAGACTCAAGTCGATCTCGATGTTGCCGTGCGCGGCGAGATGATCGGCTTGCTGAACCAGCAACTTGCCGATAGCCTTGATCTGTATAGCCAGACCAAGCAGGCACACTGGAACGTCAAAGGCATGAATTTCATCGCCCTGCATAAACTCTTCGACGATGTCGCTGCGGCGGTAGAAGGAATTGTTGATATGATCGCGGAACGTGTGACGGCGCTGGGCGCTGATGCCCAGGGCACTGTGCGCATGTCGGCAGCGAACACCACACTGCCAGAATTCCCCAGCGATCTCAACAGCGGCGAGGACTTCGTACATACTATGGTAGAGCGCGTCGGTGCGTTTGCCAACAGCAACCGCCATGCAGCCACCACCGCGCTGGAAAGCGGCGACGAAGCGACCGGCGATTTGTTTATCGAAGTCACCCGTGAGATGGACAAACTGCTGTACTTCCTCGAAGCACATATCCAGTAACTTCGCTAAACTTTACCATGTGCAAAGCGGGTGTTACCTCAGGTTACACCCGCTTTTTGATTTCCAGAATTCGGCGAAAACGGTCGCAGGACTCCCGGTTTAAAGCCACTTGTAGACGCCCCTCTAACTCTGTGGCAAGGTAACAGGGTAAGGTTTATACACAGGAATCAACATCAACATGAAGGCGTACTCAAGACATTTGCTGTTCTGCACCGGGGGCGATTGCGACGGCAAACAGTTGCTAAAAGAAGCTCGCAAGCTTCTAGGCAATGACAGCGTACACGTCAAACGATCCAAAGTGGGGTGTTTAGGCGCGTGCAAATTAGGCCCGGTGATGATCGTCTACCCTGATGGCGTGTGGTATCGATGCCCCAATAAAAAAGCATTGAAAGAAATTATTGAATCGCACGTTAAAGACGGAGAAATCGTCAAGAAATACGCACTTCAGAGGATGGAGCCGGTCAAAGCAGGCTAGCGTTCAAACTGCAATCAAACTGTACTATTTCAGCCCTTTGCCCACCCGGTAGACGGGCTGTTTATATTCACAATCCTAACCCGTTTCTATCGTTCGTTTCCACACCCACAGACGAAAACCCCGTACAATATTCACATCCAGCTATATCACCCGGCACAGCAGCCCCTTGCAAACTTTGCTGCACAAAAAATCAGGACTGCCGCCGCAATAACTGCCGCAGTTTGCCGGGATAACGACTTGTTGGTGTGGTTACACTGCCCCGCCTACCGCATCAGATCGCGCAACGAAGCCGCCCATTGATACGGTTTCCCGGCGTATAGCGTATGGTAGCGCTGCATCCGGTCCACGATCCAGCAGGGCAACTGGCAATGTTCCGCGAACAGCCCATCCGACCAGGGGTCATCGCCAACAAAGGTCGCGGGTTCGTCCTTCAGTTCGGGGTACTGATCTGTGACGAACGCCCACATGTCGCGCTGTGGTTTCGCGGGGACGCCGCCGCAGCGTTCCGGGTAATAAATGCCCGTAAAGTATCCGGCGATGCCCAGCGTTCCGGCGTGTTCCGCTGCTTTATCGTTGTTGGAGATGACAAACACCCGGTCCCCACGTTCGCGCAGATGGTCGAGGAAGGGGATCGTATCGTCGAACAGGGCCAGTTCGTACCCGTAGTAGACCTTTTGACCTAACTCCGCCTTCAGATGATCGGGCCAGCCGAAACGGGCGAACATCTCGTCAAGGATCGTCTCCTCATCGACGCCTTCGTTGCCCTGGCGCTGTGCCTTCAGCATTACCTGTGTGTATAGCGCCTCGTCATAGGGCAGATTGTTGGTTTTGATCATATCGGGAAAGACATGCTGTAGCGCCCACGTTACCGGGCCAACAGCCAGCGTATCGTCAAAGTCAAGTAACCAGTTCATCATGCGTTCCCCAATCTTTGCGCCAATTCATCCAGACATTCCGGCTCAAAAATCCGTGTGATGGCGTCCAGATGACGCTCATTATAGCGCTTTGGATCAATTGTCACCGTGAGATTGAGTCGCTGGTCGAGCGTATTGGCACAAATCGCGATTCCCGGCCCGCCCATCAATGGCGCGACAAAGTGTAAGCCCGCCTCGAAATCGAGCAGGTCGCGGTGGACTGAGAAGCGCCGCGTATTTTCGCCTAAATTGGAGAGGACGAAACGGCGCGGGTCGGTGTTGGTCGAAGCAATCAGCCAATCCCGGTTCACCCGGTCATAGACCTTGTCCCCCGCCAGACGCAACAACCACTCGTTCGGCAGATTGGCGAGCGGCATTCCCTGCGCCAACTGGCGCTCGACTTCTGCCTGAAGCGCCGCACATTGCGCCGCGATGTGCGTATTTTGGGGCAGGGTAACACGTATCTGTGTGGCGAGGTTCCCGGCGTAGCGCGTATCGTTGCTCAAATAACGGGAAAGGTCTACCGGAATGGAGTAGGTGATGGGTATATCTTCGCCCAGTGCCGTGTGCAGGGCATCACCGATCAACACTTGCAGGAAGGTATTCACAGAGATGCGCTTGTCACCGGGTAACGCCTTGCGGATGCTGTTCAGACGGGCGACCGTTTCTGCTGGAATCGTGTAGCGTCTGACGCACATGGGATAGCCGGATTTGACAGGCAGGCGTGTTTTCACCTCGTCGGACGCTTCGAGGTCGCGCTTGTATTCCCGGTAAGACGCAAAGGTCGCGCTGAACCAGTTCCTCCACACCAGTAGCGGATGCTTGCGCACCAGCGTATGCATGGGCAGGCTGTGGGCGTATGTTTTATCGTCGTTGACAGGCTGGTCTGGCTGTGCCAATACCGTCAGCAATTCTTCTGACAGTTGGAGTAAAAATTGACCATCCCCAAAGGTGTGATGCATGTCGATGATAACGACGTTCCCCAGCAGATTAAAGCGAATCGGGTGCTGAGGGATGCTATTGCGCGTAATGATGGTCGAGAGCGTTTCGTCCAGATCGGCATGATCGTCAAGCCGGTTGACGATGTCACACAGATGCGCATCTACCTGTGTATCGTCAATGCGCTGCCAGCGATTGCGTTCCCGGTCTAGCCGGTACTGTAAGCGGAGATACGGGCGCATCTGGTTGAGCGTCTTCAACGCCTGCTGCATCTGTTCAACGGTCAACGTTTGACACAGGGGAATGACCATGCACACCGTCATCGGGAAGTAGACGCTACTGTCTTCCGCTTCGGGAATCAGATAGCTGCGGTCAATCGTATTTAGCGAGATCGTATCGGGCAGGCGCATGGCATTACCTGACATCTTCGTCGTACAGATTGGTATCCATCGCCGCGACACCCCAGCGGAACCAGCCCATCAGTCCAAGTGATTCGTAACGGCGCAGGCTGTGAATGGCGTAGATACTGGGCACATAGCGCAGCTTGTAGCCGAGTTTGTGCGCCTGTGTCGATAGATAATAGTCGTCCAGTTGATCGTCCGGCTTCTGGCGATAACCGTCCATTTTCTCCAATACTTCGCGCTTGCAGATGGTCATACCACCGCACAAATATGGATAGCCCTCAAACAGGCGAATGGCACGCGGGTAAAACACGTTGTAAAGCACCTGCGTCAGCCAGATAACAAACGGCGCATTTTCAAAGCGGATTGTCCCGCCAAGCGCACCGACTGCGTCGTCGGATTTGGCTAGCTGTTTGTGAATTTCCGCCATCCAGCCCGCCGGGAAAGTCTCGTCGGCGTCTACATGCACGATCACGTCGCCCTGTGCCTCGCGCCAGCCGGTATCACGCGCTTTGTGACAGCCCTTCTCCGCTTCGTAGATCATGCGGACGTTGTGCTGCGGATGCGCCTCAATGAACCCGGTCACGAGTTCGGCGGTGCGATCGGTCGAGGCGTTATCCACGACCAGCACCTCATCTGGTGCGGGAACCTGCTGCGTCAGCGATTCGAGGCAATTCAGGATCAGTTTCTCTTCGTTATAAGCCGGGATCAGTACGGTAATCATCGTTCGTCCTCCGCCAGATGATCTGGATAGACGTTCTCTGCGGTATAGAAGAAGATATATTTGATCGTCCCGCGCCAGCCGTCTTTGTTGAAGCGCCGGAACGTATGCCAGACTTTGAGGTTGCGCACAAAGCGAATCGTATAGCCCGCATCGTGAATCTGCTGTGACATGTAGCGATCTTCAAGCGCGTCGGCGGGGATGCCCAGGTAGCCGTCCACCGCTTCGAGGACGCGACGGCGATAGGCGCTGTTGCCACCATTTAGCACATATTGATCGGTCATCAATTTGCCGATGCCCTCCGGTTGGTAGAGTTGGTCGCACAGCCATGTGACACCGTTGATGAGGGCGTTGGCGTCGTGATAGCGAACGATGCCCGTAATCGCGTCAATGCCTTCGTCCTGAAACGTGTCTTCGACGATGCGCAGCCAATCCGCCGGGAACATGATATCGGCGTCGGTCATGACGATGATGTCACTGCTTGCCGCCCGCCATCCGGCTTCACGGGCGTGATGCAGCCCCTTGCGCGACTGGTACACGCGCTTGATATTGGCCTGTGGATGTTTCTGCGCGAACCCGTCAATGACATTGGCGGTCGCATCGGTGCTGGCGTTATCCACAACGATGATTTCATCGGCGGAGCGTGCCTGTTCCAGCAGAGACGCCAGCGTTTTAGGCAGCCATTCTTCTTCGTTATGTGCGCAAATGACGACGCTCAGGGTTAAATCGGTCATCGTAAATTCCTCGTCTAACGCCGGTCATGTTTTCGCCAGGATTCCCGTTGGGGCATGTTCTCGTTCATCAACGTTCTTATTCAGGCTGTACAAAACTACTTCAACCGCCAGCGGAGCCAGCGCGTCACCGCCATAAAGCCCAGTACGGTGAAACCCGTGAGCACGCCGACGTTCATGTAAAACGCTGTATCAAATACCCCGGCCAATGCAGAGCGGATCGCCGCCGCTGCGTAGGTCGGTGGCAGGATAACGCCCAATACCTTGAACGGTAACGGCAACGATTCCATCGGGATGAAGATGGGCGCTGCCACGACCATGACGAACAGCAAGCCGTTGACGACAATCTGGATCATTTCCATGCTGTCCATCAACGAGCCGGTGACCATGCCCAGAATCGAAAGGGCCAGCGCGGTCAGCGGGAGCAACACAATCACCCACAGATTGATCTGAATATCCACCTCGTAGAAGATTTTGCCCACGAACAAGGGCGCGATCATCCCCGGTAAGGTGACGGTCAGGCGCGAGAGGATGAGCGCCAGAATAAATGCGGTCCGGCTGATGGGCAGCGAGGCGTAGTAGATCATCATGCCTTCTTTGCGCATGGAGCCGATACGGATCGCCATCGTGGTCAGGCCTTCGCTGACAGCCCCGAATACCGCCGCGCCACTGACGATATACAACAGGCTGGTCTGGTCATCCAGTCCACTACCAAAGCGGGTAAATCCAAACACCAATCCCGCCGGTATAGTCAAGGAAAAGAAAACGTACCAGTACCAGATGAAGCGTACTTCCATCATCTGTTCCAGCCACAAATACTTGAGATCGATGAAGAATTTGCGCGTACTGAAAACCGGCGGTGTGCGTATGTCAGGCGTCATTATGAATCGCCTCAAGTTCTAAGTCTAGATAGGCGTCTTCGAGTGAGGGCGGTGCAATGCGGAAATCGTCCAGCAAAGCCGGACCGATACCGTTAATCACGCGGTCGGTAACTTCAGCCACTGCCTGAATGGGTACGTCAACGCTGTAGTAACCGTCTTTGGTACGGTGCAGCGTCTCTATACCGTCAAACACCTGTTGTAGGTCAAGCTGTGGATGCTGGATACCGTCTTTCAGCCAGAATTCCAGCCGGACAGTCCGTTTGCTGGCAAGCTTAAGTTCGCCCGGTGTCCCCTGTGCCACGATATGCCCCTGTTTCATGACGCCCACGCGCTGAATGATGCGCTCGGCTTCGAGGACGTTGTGCGTCACAAGCACACAGGTCACGCCGCGTTCGTCGTTGAGGCGTTTGACCATCTCCCACACCTGACGGCGACGATGCGGGTCAAGGTCGTTGGTCGGTTCGTCCAATACCAGCACGCTTGGCGTCCCCATGAGGGCCATTGCAAAGTTGGTCATGCGCAGCATTCCGCCGCTTAGATGACTGACGAACTTCCCCGCGAATTCGCTCATGTCGAGCGCGTCGATCAGGTGTGCGCTTTGCTGGCGGGCGGCATGTTCGCTTTGACCGCGCAAACGCCCGGTATAGTAGAGGGCGCGTTCCACTTCGACATAGCGCATGGGCAGCCCGGTTTGGGGCAGAAAGCCCACCATTCCCCGCACCTGTGCCGGTTTCTTGACGACATCGACACCTTCCACCCAGATATCGCCCTCGGTCGGTTCCAGCAGGCCAAGTAACTGCATGACCAGTGTCGTCTTACCGGAGCCGTTTGGACCCAGTAGCCCGAAGATTTCGCCGCGTTTCACGGTGATATTGAGGCAATCATTGGCGATCACGGGCGCATTGGCGCGACCTCTGGCCCGGTATATTTTCGTCAAGTTCTCTACGCAGATGGCGATGTCTGGATTGCGCGGCATGACTTGTCCTTTTCACGCTTTACTCGCGCTGTGCCTGCGACACCCGGCGCGAATAACCGAGGGCGGTTTCTGGCGTTGAACTCAGTTCCATGACGCGCTCGTATTCCGCCTGTGCCAGTTCTGACGTATATTGTTCGGCATAATCGGTTTTGGCAGACATGAAACGCTCTTTGAAGGCGAGGTCGTTCAGAATCGCCTGTAGCGTCTCGCGCTGGATAAACAGCGACGGGTAGGGTGTATAGAACATGCGCAGATAGTCGCCATAAGTCAGCGCGACGGGCATCGGCGAGCGCCATTTGAGGTCGCCGCTTTTGTTCGTCCCCAGGTAGAAATGGGGCATGGGCACTTCTGTGCCATAGGCGGCCTTTGAGAAATGGCGATACAGCACACGCTGAACGTCTTCGAGGTTATCCAGTTTGCGGATTTCGGCGTCGAGCGCGGCGTTGTCCTCCGGCGTCATACCCCGGTAGGTCTGCCAGAAGGTATACAGCGGAATCGACGCGATTTCCCAGATGAGTTTGCGATTGCCCTCCTGATACGGGTACGACTTCTGGAACGCGGCCAGTTTTTTGCCAACGTCGTGAATGTACGAGTCCTCTGGCAGCAGGAGCAGGGTATCAATCCCCGTGAAATAGGGGTCAATGCCGCTGCGTTTGTAGTAGTCGATTGAGTCGTCGTCTATGAAACGGAACATTTCATCGGCGACGAGACGCGCATATTCTTCTCCGCGATTGTAGAACCCGCGAAACGAAAAGGCGGTGACGATCATGTTTTGCCCGCCCAGATCGTAGAAGGTGTCGATCAAATCCCAGTAGCGGCGCAGCAGATATTCGCCATGCGCCCGGAAATCCTCAATCTTACCGGGGTCGGCTTTGTCACGGTTCTGCTCCAGGATGTAGGTTGTGCGCGTGCCGCCGATGGCGAATACTCCGGTCAGCCCTTCGGGATAGCGTTCACGAATGCGTTGTGCGAAGTCTTTACTCATCCGTTAACCTTTCTGATGTGCTTGTTGCTTATCAATGAATTGATAGGCTTCGTCCAGCGTATTCACGAATGCCACATCCCAGTTGCCATCTGTGTTACCCGTGATGCGCGATATGATGTTGTAGAGGCTGCTGACGAAGTTGCTACCCACAACCACGGTCGAGGCAACTTTTTCGTGCTTTGGATTACTTAACACATGGCGAGATTGGTTAATGGCACCGGATGGAGCAAACATCTTTGATTCGGTGAAATCCATGATCAAATACACCGGATGGTTGACCTTATCCAACATGGCATGTCCTTCAACAAAGATGTCACGCAGTTCGAGCCATGACCATCCATTGGCGAATTTGTAGTGAAGGATTGTTTGTTCGTTGTTGGTCCAGGAGACATTGATTTTCATGAGTCTACTCTTTTACAATTCTTTGTTTACGAGTCTCAAGCGTTGCAATATAGGTGATATTGGTGAATGCTACTCAGAATCGCCGTTTGTACCAGAATAGTTGGCGTGTATAAGGTTTTACCAATCCACATTTCCGAGTATTCTGTCTTCGACAGATTCGCTATCAGGTATTCGGCACCACGATGCAGCAGATCAGCATCAACACGTTCCACATGGCGATCCCAGTGGAATAGCGCCAACAAGACATAGGCTGTTTCCTCCGCAGTTGATCGTCGGAAATATCCCCATCCCCCATCCGCTTTTTGTGTTTTGGTGAACCAACGGATGCGAGGAATCAGCAGTTCGTCAATGAATCCTGTTGTGGAAAGCACTGCTGCCGATGTCAGGTAATAGGGGGAAGCGTGCCATTTATCGAACCATAGGCCATCGGTTAATGCCGAATGTCTGAGCAAGGCGACAATCTTGGCAACCCAACGTTCGTAGTCGGGGTGATCGGATGCGTAACGCATGGCATCCAACGCACGTACATTTACACTCAGCGATAGATCAAGTTCGCCGGGATAGCAGCGAAAATGGGTGTCTTCTTCATAGTGATTGAAGACATCGGCGGATACCGGGTATCCGCCCCATTTCAACAGCTTATAGTTGACGGCGACATCATCGAGGTCATGGGCATGAAAGTAAGTTGAGAAGCTGATGCCGCGTTTGGCGTCCCATTTGTCCCACAGGATATCAAGCAGGCGGCGGACTTCTGGCATATCCGGTTCGATCAAGCCAGCCGTCATCAAATGGTTTAGAACCCACGAGATTTCGAATACATCACAGGGTTCAACGAAGGTTGCCCCACCGTCGCCCTGTTTTTCCATCATCTGAGTCAGATAGTTGACGCTGTTGCTGATGTCATTTTGCGTACTGAGGATGTAGGCGACGGTCGCCGAGGGCGAAGCGCCCACTGACCCGTTGGCCTCGCTCAAATCCAGACTGGCGCTTTCTGACAGGTGCATGTACAGCGCCTCATAGGAGAAGATCAACGAGGTGTAGCGCAGATTCTCCAGATTGAACTGCAACATGTTGAGCTTCTTTTCGATTTTCCCTGCGCCACTAACGTAAAGCGGGACATCCAGGCCGACCGCCGCCGCTTCTTTGACAAGGGCGAGTGCTATGAGCGGAAAGCCGATGGTGTCATGGGCATCATGGGTGATGCGATTCGACTCTTTCCATAAATATGCTTCACCGGCACGGATGCGTCGCTCGTTATCGCTGCCTGTCCCCAGTTTTTTCAGTGCAATGATCGATGAAAGGGTTGAGACGAAGCGATCATGGTAATGGAGGATCGGGCTACCCCAGCTTCCATCATCCCATTGCTTGCGATTCAACCATGCTAGCGCGTTTTCGAAGTCATTCGACTTGAAATCGGCAGACAGACGAGCTACCCAGCTTGTGTCATAGGCGTTGCTGGTTATGTGACTGCGTTTGTCGTCCATCTGCGAGAGCACATTCTGGACTTGTGTTTCAATATCAGTATCGTTGATACTCAACATCTCGACACATTCCAATCCGTTCTTATCGAGGGCAATAAGTACCAGATGCCTGATCTCATCCTCGTAGGGCGGGGATGCAAACCCCCTGTCGCGATGATTCGCGATTCGCCCATACACAAAGATGAAGATAGACACTCAACATCATACATTGGGAAATATTGACACTGCGTTAAGATAGGGTGGATGCAAGGGATTTCTTATATTTATGGACAAACCAATTGGAAATCATCTTATGTAGCGAATATTTTTAATAATTTCGCCCATACAGGAAACTTATATCGCATCATATAGATTTGCTTTCGGTCATTCACCAGAGGAGGGCGCACCAACTCATCGGAGTATAGCGAATCAATCAAAACAAAAAGGCCCGGTCGCTATTTACGACCGGGCCTTACGGTTATTGAGGTATACGATTATCCGGTGAAGACATCCCGGTTGCTGAAGAAGGTGATGAACTGGATGCCGAGACTATCATCCAGCGAGAACGGTGAACTGATGAGTTGCAAAATATGCGGGTCAAGACCCCTCACCATGTAGCTCAGATAGAAGAACTCTCCATCATCGAAGGTGAAGTATCCGCCGCCGATACGACCGGACAGATGGCGGATATCGTCTACACCGGGCACAATGATTTCTGTGTAGTTCTCCAGCGGGTCACCGAGCACCAACCCGGTTTCGATCTCGTCGCCGTTCTCGCGCTCGCAGGCGAAAATTGCTGATAAGATCAGCAGTGGATGCACCGTCTCCACGCGGCACGCATCCCATTCCTGAGGGCGAATCAGTATGATGTTGTCTGTTTCAACCTGCGGGTTGTAGATCGCGGGTACGATTTCATCTTCCAGATAGCGGTCAAAGGCAATGTGTCCGAGGTACTGGCTGTTGTCTATCGGCGCGTAAACCGGCGATGCACCATCAACAATCAGCACGTCTATTGTGGGCGCACCCCGGCTTAACGCCTCTACCGATACATCAATCCGGTAAATTGAGGGCATCTGTGTGTCGGTGTTGAACAGCGTCACGAGCAGTTCGTCACCATTTGGCGACCACGCCAGCCGTGATTTCAAGATGGTGTATCCCGGCAGTCTTTGGCCCGTTATTGTGACGACACCATCGGCGTCTTCGACAAGCACAGGAAGTTCGATGTTTGTCTCACTCTTTGGTAGATAGAGGGCGAGTGTTGCCGGGTTGCCGGGTATTTCGTCATTGACGCGGATGTAGGCGACAATCGGGCGATTGGGCGCGAAGACCGGGTACATCAGCGACTCAGTCTCACTGGTCAACCATGGGACGATATCGTCGCCGACAAACCCGTAGATGGCTCCGGCGTTGACATCGTCGTCGGGGCCGCCGACGACCGCCAGCGCACTGATTTGGTCGTAGTCGAGGTCAGCTACCCGGATGTTAGTGCCGGGGATGATTGTTGTGGAGGTTGGGGTGGGAACAGCAGTTGGATTACCTGTGTCCGTGGGAACAGCAGTTGGATTACCTGTGTCCGTAGGAACAGCAGTTGGATTACCTGTGTCCGTAGGAACAGCAGTTGGATTACCTG
>DAOTXA010000102.1:0-2186 GCA_034435595.1 Anaerolineae bacterium
TCGCGCTCGTATCGGCATCGGACGCCCGCCCGGTTCGATGGACCCGGCGAAGTTCGTGCTCAATCCATTTCGAGGCGACGACGAAATCACCGCCCGCCGGATGGTGGATCGCGCCGCCGACGCCGTTGAAACGTGGCTGATCGACGGTATTGAACTGGCGATGACACGACACAACGGCAGCGTTGAGGAACCGGCCTAGCGATCTACGGGCCAGTAATCGGGCACGCGCACGGCTTCGTGTTCACCAGGCCACGGCGGATTGGTCACGATGACGCATTCTAGCGGATCAACACCCGTACAGCGGAACTGAAAATCCGTATCCAGCGGAATCGACACGCTCATACCGGGCCATAGTTCGGTGATTTCTTCGCGGTTACCTTGTTTACGCCATAGTTCGCCTGTACCGTCGACCACGTACCATAATTCCTCGACGGTCAAATACGTCACCGCCAGCGACACCTGACCCGGTTGCAGCGTGCAGTGGACCATACTGCCGCGCCCCGTCGCAGTTAGCAGCCGAATTTCGGAACCGTCTGGGGCGTGGGTATCGGGTTTGTCGGATTTGATGCGGGTATGATAGTCGTGCATGAGGTTATCTTTCTGTGTGGATTCGCAATTTGATTGTAGCGCATAAGGTGGGCATCAATGATAAAGTACGGCCTCATCAGCGACATTCACGGCGATATTGATGCTTTGCATAAGGCGCTTGCGCTGCTTGATGCGGCTGGCGTCGCCAAAATACTCTGTGCGGGCGATCTCATCGAGCATGACCCGGTGGGCAGTGAAGCCGTTGTCAGGCTTATTCGGGAGCGTGAAATCGACTGTGTGCAGGGCAACCACGACAAAAGTGCGGAGATGCTGCTTAAGTGGGTGCGTGATCACAAAGGCAATCTCGACATTTTGCCCCCGCACCGCCGGGTATCACTGGAATCACTGGAGTTTCTAGAGGGGCTGCCGCTGGTCCGGCATATAGAAGTCGAAGGAGTTGGTATCACAGTGGCACACGGCACACCCTGGAGTCCGTATGTATCCCTGTTTCCATCAGACGCGCCGAATACGTTCAGACGCGCCGTCCGTGAAAGCAAAGGCGATGTACTGATCGTCGGGCACACGCATTATCCGGTAACCATGCACGTTGGGGGGATGCGCATCATCAATCCCGGTGCGGTCTGGCAGAATCACCCACAGGGGAGGCAGTACGGATTACGCACCTGCGCAATATTAGAAATCCCGTCAATGCAATGCACGCTGATTGACATCGACAGCAGCAAGACTTCGATTCCACCCGTCAAAAAAATTGAAATCTAGCGCGTTTCGTCGTGATGATCCGCGCCCGATCTGTTACACTAAGCTTCTGCCACAAAGAGAAAGCGATCAACCTCCATGCGCCTGACCGGATTGTCTGATCTGCTGCGCGAAAGCGCCCCGTATCGTAATTTCACCGCACGTTTACACGAAGTTGATGCGCTTTCGCTCAACCTGATTCGTGCTGCCCGCCCGGTTGTCCTCGCGGCTCTATCGCGTGATTGGGACGGCCCCGTTATAACTCTGACGCCGCAAATCCGCCGTGCCTACAACGTCGCGGAACAGCTTCCAGTTTGGATGACGCCAGAAGACCCGACCGTCTACAACTTCACCGAGCCAACCGCCGGATTCTATGAGCGTGTGCAGTGGGGAGAAGGCGTCATCCGCAGCCGTTTAGAGACACTCGCTGCGCTGCTACCGCCCGATGGTGACGCGAATATAGCATCCCCGGTGGTGATTTCATCGCTGCGTTCAATGATGCAGCGGACGCTGCCCGTCAACCACTTCCGCCGCGCATTGATGACGATTACGCCACGCGGACGCCACAGCATCGACGGTGAAAACGGTCTGCTGCGCCGCTGGCTGGCGATGGGCTATGAAGCCGCGCCGATTGTGATCGAACCGGGTACGTTCAGCCGTCGCGGTGGTGTAGTGGATATTTACCCGGTCGCCGCCTCGCACCCGGTTCGCATCGAATTTTTCGGTGACGAAGTCGATACACTGCGTGAATTTGACCCCTCGACACAGCGCTCGCAATCCACCCTCGACCGTCTCATCATCACCCCCGCCCGTGAAGCCCTGCCCGAACAGGCCGCGCAGGTCGCCACCCATCTGTCAGACTGGTTCGAGTCGCTGCAAGCGCCCGATGAGGACATGACCAG
>DAOTXA010000103.1:0-13668 GCA_034435595.1 Anaerolineae bacterium
TAGGTTTTTAATGGTTGGTCGTTTCGTGTCATTCCGCCAGACGCTAAAGCGATCCGGCTCCGAAAAGACAAGCCCACTGGAAGGGGCTAAACCCCCGAAGGGCAGCGCATTTGGCCCCCCTTTGGTGGGCCTGTTCCTTGTCGTAGCCTTGAGGCTTCAGCCCAGGGCGACACGAAGTACAAAAAACCTACCTTTGAAAAGGGGTGGTGAGGGGAGGCATGGATTTCGACTTCTCAAACGGCTTCTAAGAGTCTACTCAGCCTTCCCCTTTACACTGGATTAACTTAAACATTTCTATTCGCTCTTTTGTAAGGAGAACCACGCCATGCAGATGCAACTCATTGATGTGAGTATCGAATACTGCGCCGCTTGAGGCTACCAACCCCGTGCCGTCCGTGCGACGGAAGACATCATGACCGAACGCAATATCGAAGCCTTCATCCGCTCATTTACGCTGATCCCCTCAAAGGGTGGCGTGTTTGAAGTGGTGGTAAACGGTGAAAAGGTCTACTCTAAAAAAGACCTGAAGCGCCATGCCGAACCCGGCGAAGTGCTGGACCTCGTTCGCAAGAAGCTGGACGAGATCGCCCCTGACCGCCCCAAAGTCGAGGCGAAGAAGTAGTCAGGGGCTGTGAGAAGGCGACAGCACGAGAAGCTCGACATCGCCAGAAAATTGCTGAAAACCAACCGGGGCGGCATTCTTGCCGCCCGCCCATGAACCCAATCCCAGCGTATTGCGTTTTCTTTCGCCTTTATCCGCTGGCCTTTTCCTAATTGACACCAGCCAATTTCTTCGCCGCTTTGATCGCCTTCATGCGCTGCTCGTTGTCCAGGATGCGCTTGCGCAGGCGCAGGCTGTCGGGAGTCACTTCGAGCAGTTCGTCCTCCGCGAGGAACTCGATACAATCATCCAGACTCATGTTGCGCGGCGGGACCAGACCAACGCCGTCCTGCTTCGGCTTGTCGCGGAAGTTGGTCAGATGCTTGGCCTTGGCGACGTTAATTGACAGGTCATCAGGGCGGATATGCTCGCCGACGATCATCCCCTCGTATACGTCCGTCCCCGGCGGGATGAAGAACGCGCCACGCGGTTGCAGGTTGACGATGGCGTAGGGCATGGCGTTCCCCGGCTGGTCAGCGATGAGGCTGCCGTTATTGCGGCGCGGCGACTCGCCCTTCACCTCATCCCACCCGTGATGCAGGCTGTGAATCTGCCCCATGCCGGAAGTAGCACGCATGAAATTCGACTGGAAGCCAATCAAGAAGCGCGTCGGCACGATGTAGGTCATATAGGTAGTACCGTTTTCGCTGTTCATGTTCGTCATCAACCCGCGACGACTGCCCAGCATCTCCATAACTGTACCGGCGTAGTCATCCGCGACTTCGACGTGAACCTCTTCAATCGGTTCGAGGAGTTCGCCTGTTTCCGGGTCTTCACGGAAGATGACTTCCGGCTTGCTGACCTCGAACTCGTACCCCTCGCGGCGCATGGTTTCGATCAAAATGCCGAGGTGTAGTTCGCCGCGCCCACTGACGCTAAAACGATCCGCCTGATCGGTATCCGCCACACGCAGGGCGACGTTGGAGCGCGTCTCGTTGTACAGGCGCTCACGCAGACGGCGTGAGGTTCCCCAACCGGTTTTGCCCTCACGTCCGGCAAAGGGCGACGTATTGACGCCAAACGTCATGCGGACAGTCGGCTCTTCGACGGTGATGGCAGGCAGCCCTTTGGTCACGTCAGGATGCGCGATGGTATCGCTGATGCCGACGGTATCGAAGCCCCCAAAGGCGACGATCTCCCCGGCGGATGCGCTATCCGTTTCGGTGCGGTCAAGGTTGAGGTACGTAAACAGATACTCGACACGGCCTTCAATACGATCGCCCTGTGGGGTGATGCGGACAGCGCTCATACCCTTCTTGAATACGCCGGTACGCACACGCCCGACGCCGATTTGCCCTTTGTAGTTGTCGTAGTCGAGTGTGGTTACCAGTAAACTCGCGGGCGCGTCCATATCGACTTCGGGGGGCGGAACCTCGCGCACGATCATGTCGAACAGCGGCGTCAGGTCTTCGGCGAGGGTGTCGGCGGTATCGCCCGCTTTCCCTTCCAGACCGATCGCATAGGCGACCGGGAAATCGGCCTGTTCGTCGCTCGCGCCCAGTTCAATAAACAGGTCAAACGTATCGTTGAGCGCTTCTTCAATGCGGGCGTGGGGACGGTCCACCTTGTTAATCACGACGATGATGCGCAGGCCAAGCCCAAGCGCCTTGCGCAGCACGAAACGCGTCTGCGGCATGGGACCCTCTGCCGCGTCAATCAACAGCAGTGCGCCATCGACCATGTTCAGCACGCGCTCGACCTCGCCGCCGAAATCCGCGTGACCGGGGGTATCGACGATGTTGATCTTCACATCGTTGTAGGTAATAGCCGTGTTCTTGCTCAAAATGGTAATGCCACGCTCGCGTTCTAGATCGTTATTATCCAGAATGCGTTCGCCGGTTTGCTGGTTCTCGCGGAAGACTTTGGTCTGCTTCAACATCCCATCGACCAGCGTCGTCTTACCGTGGTCAACGTGAGCGATGATAGCGATATTGCGAATATCGTCGCGGGTTTTAATCATAGACTGGGGTTTCCTCGTCAAACAACTTAAAGGGACACGCGGTGACGTGTCCCCTGTGATGATACTTTCATTATAGCAGGCGTTTGTTAAATGTTGAGGGGTGGAAAAGGGATCAACGGCAAGTGGCGATGTCCTATGGCATATCGTCTTTACCTGCAATGCGCGTCCGTCTGACAAGAATCTTATCCACACGGCGACCGTCCATGTCCACCACCTCAAAGCGCAGCCCTCCCCATTCAAAGTATGCGCCCGCGTGCGGAACCGCCCCCAATTGTGTCGCCACAAAGCCGCCCATGCTCTGGTACAGTTCGTCATCTTCACCGGGGAGCGCGACGCGCACATCCAGCGTGGCGCGAAATTCTTCAACTGGCATCAGGCCATCCACCAGCCAAGAGCCATCCTCGCGGCGGATCGCCTCCGGCGTGCCAATCTCGCCGACGATGGCCTCCACAATATCGGTAACACTCAGCATCCCGCTAACGCCGCTAAATTCGTCCATGACCATTGCTATGCGCACACCTTTTTCGCGGTATTCGCCGCGCAGTAAATCGAGTGCCTGCGCCGCCGGGGTCGTTTCAGGGATAAACAGCACCTCACGCATAACCGCCCGCAGGTCCAGCGTCTCGCCGCGCAAACTTTGATTGAGCAGATCGGCAGTCCGGGCGACACCGATCACGTGATCCAGCGTGCCATCGCACACCGGGTAACGCAGGTGATTGTGTTCGATGAGGGTGGCGCGGGTTTCGGCCTCCGGCGCGTTGACATCCAGATAGATGATTTCGGTGCGCGGCGTCATCAGGGCATCGGCGCGGAGATCGTCAAGCCGCAAAGCCCCGGCGACCATCTCCGGTTCTGTACGCTCAAAAACCCCTGCCGCTGCACCCTCGCGCAGCATGAGGTTGATCTCATCTTCGGTGACGCTCTGGTCAGGCTGTCCGCGGACGTTAAGCAGCATCAGCACCAGTTCGGTGGATGCAGAGAGCAGCAGCACGACCGGATACGCGACCCGCGATAGCAGGCGCATAGGCGCGGCGACAAACGACGCGACTGCCTCCGGGTTGCGCATAGCAAGTCGCTTGGGGACCAGTTCGCCGACGACGAGCGATAGATACGTGGTCAGCAGCACGATCCCGACATAGCCAAGTGTGCTGGAAACGGGTTCCAGCGCATCAACCTGCGCGAACACATTCGCCAGATCATCGGCAAGGGCTGCCCCGCCAAATGCACCCGCCAGCACACCAATAAAACTGATACCGATCTGCACGGTAGATAGAAAGCGGTTCGGGTCATCAGCGAGGTCAATAGCGGCGGATGCGCCCCGGTCGCCCGTGTCGGCACGTTGTTGCAAACGCACCCGCCGTGCGGATACAACCGCCAGTTCCGACATTGCCAGCACGCCGTTGGTGACGGTCAGCGCGAATAGAAGAATCAGGTCCATATAAGGAACCCTCTCATAGGTTCGCGGAAAAATGACATACTTTATGATACCGCGCTACTCAAATCATTTTGAAGGCTTTTACCCGCGCAGAATCTGGCATACGATCAAAGTCTATGATAATAGAGACGAGGAAACCGTATGATTCGCATTTTCCGGCGTATGACGCTGCTGGCGCTACTAATCGCGCTGGTGGCTATCCCTACACTGGCGCAGGATGATGACGACAACACCATCGGCGCACCCGGCATCGGCGACCCCTACTTCCCCACCCAGGGCAACGGTGGCTACGATGTGCAGCACTATGACATTGATCTCGTGGTCGATATAGACGCGCAGACCATCGCCGCTGTGACGACCATCGAAGCGGTCACCACGCAGGACCTCACCCGCTTTAACCTCGATTTTTCACGGTATGAGATCGAGTCTATCACCGTCAACGACGAAGCCGTCTCGTTTTCGCTGTTCGGCAACGAACTCGCCATCGCCAACGAGACGCTGATCCCCGAAGGTGAGGCGTTCACCGTTGTCGTCACCTATCAGGGCACGCCCCCCGGTCAGCGTGGCTGGAACTTTTATCCGGCGGGCGTCATCGTCGCCGGAGAACCCGTCAGCGCGTCCGGCTGGTTCCCGGTCAACGAACATCCGCTGGACAAGGCGACCTACGCCTATGAAATCACTGTCGCAGAACCGTTTATTGTCGGCGCGAACGGTATACTGCAAGAAACCATCGCCAACGACGACGGGACCAACACCTTTGTGTGGACCTCTGACGACCCGATGGCAAGTTATCTGACGACAGTCGCTATCGGTGATTTCAAGGTGCTGACGGACGAGTCGCCGTCTGGCGTGCCGGTGCGTCACTATATCTACAGCGGGGCGCGGCAGCAAATCCTTGATGTGTTCGCGCAAACGCCGGAGATGATCGAAGTGCTAGAGGCGGCCTTTGGCCCCTATCCGTTTGAAGTGTACGGCGTCGTCGTACATGATCTGAGCATCGGCTTCGCGCTCGAAACGCAGACGCTCAACGTGTTCGGCAATTCGTTTGTCAATGAATCCGTCGCCATTCACGAACTGGCGCACGAGTGGTTCGGCAACAGCGTCAGCCTCGAACGCTGGCAGGATATCTGGCTCAACGAAGCCTTCGCCAGTTATGCACAGGCCCTGTGGTGGGAACACAAGGACGGCGAACAGGGCTTGCTAAATGAAGTCGGCAGTTTCTACGCGAATATGGCGCGGGTCGCCATCGGGCCAGAATTCCCCAAAGCGCAGGTGGTGGAATTTCTTGAGACGGTCGGCTCGCCCGACATCTTGCTGACGCCGGAACAGATGGTTGATGTGCTGGTGATCCTGACCGACGATAGCATCTCCCGTGAGGATATCGCCGCGCAGGTCGCCGCCATCGCGGGAGTTGGCGGCGAAATCGCCACCGATCAACTGGGTATCGTGGTGGATGGGCTGCTCGTCACGAGCTTGCAGGTTTCCACGCAGGAAACAGCAGACTTTCTGGTCGCTATTGGTCGTGAAGACCTGCTGGATAACTCGCAGGTCCCGGTCGTCGCCGACCCTACACCGAACGCGCTGTTTTCTGGCATCGTCTATCAGCGCGGAGCCTTGACCCTGCACGCGCTGCGTCTGCGCATGGGCGACGACGCCTTCTTCAACCTGCTGCAAACCTACACCGCGACCTATCGCCACAGCAACGCCGGGGCCGATGACTTCATCGCACTCGCAGAAGAGCTTGCCGGGGAAGATTTGAGCGACCTATGGGATGCGTGGCTGTATCAGACGGACCTGCCAGACATCCCCGAAAACGGCCTGTTCATCGAAGACTTCGGCGGGTAGCGCACGCCAGTATCTATTCGCCTGTGTGGGGCGGCAAGAATGCCGCCCCTGTAACATAGGCTTGATCGAAACAGACAATTGACCTATGCTTCCCCGAAAATCAATCATTCGCGGTAGATTTGCCGGAAGAATCCGCCACCCCGCCGCGTCTCTTAAGTGCGGGGAAACCTGTGAGTTGACCCTGCTGACAACCGAAAACGAATAACTGACGATTTGACCATGACCGAAATCAACGAAACCCCATTACCCGGCGTCGGAACCCGGCGCGAATTTACCACCCATGAGGGCGACCGCGTCGGTGTGATCGCCCACCACAGCGGGCGGCGTGATCTGCTGATCTATGACCGCTACGATGTCGATAGCTGCAAGCTCGTGATGCGCTTCAACGAAGACGACGGGCGCACACTTGCAGAACTGATGGGCGTCCCGCATGTCGGCGAGGGTAGCGGCGGTCCCCGGCAGGAGATCACGCCCGGACTCGTCATCGACTGGCTTCCGGTCCGCGATGAGTGGGACTGCACCAAATGTACGCTGTCTGCGCTTAATTTGCCCGCGCAAACGGGTGCGTTGATCGTCGCCGTCATCCGCAACAACCGCACCATCGCCTCTCCGGGCGCGGATTTTCAACTGTTCCCCGGTGATACAGCGGTCGTGGTTGGATCGCCGGAAAGCATCCAGAAAGCCTTTGATCTGATGGAAGGCCCGCCGCCGCACGAAGGGGAAACCAGTGCCGGATAGCGGCGCATCGCTCGACATCGCCGGCGTCTTCATCGAACTCGGCATCATCATTATCGCGCTCGGTGCACTGGCCCGCCTTGCCGGACGCGTCCGTTTCTCACCGATTCCCCTGTATCTGCTGGCAGGACTCGCACTCGGCAATATCAACCTGCTACCGATGGCCTTCCCCGGCTCATTTATCCAGATCGTTGCCGAAATCGGCGTGATTCTGTTGCTGTTCATGCTCGGTTTAGCCTACACTGCCGACGAGTTTAAATCCAGCTTGCGGGCAGGCGTGCCGATGGGCGCGTTGAATCTGCTTCTCAGCTTTCCACCGGGGGTGATTCTGGGCTTGCTGCTGGGCTGGGAACCGCTGGCGGCAATTTTGCTGGGTGGCGTGACCTACGTGTCGTCGTCAGGCATCATCGCCAAGACGCTGAACGATCTCGAATGGCTGGGTAACCGCGAGACGCCCGACGTTCTGTCGATTCTCGTCGTCGAGGATTTGACGATGGCGGTCTATTTGCCGCTGGTGGTGGCGCTGCTGGTCGGCGGTGGATTTGCGGCGGGGGTGGTGTCGCTGGCGGTCGCCATCGTGACTGTCGTTGTCGTGCTGGTCGTGGCGCTGCAATATGGCGAGCAAATCAGCGCCATTCTTGCCAATCGCTCGGAAGAAGTCGTGCTGCTGACCGTTCTCGGCTTGATTTTGCTGGTGGCGGGCGTGGCACAGGCGCTTCAGGTGTCGGCGGCAGTGGGCGCGTTTCTGGTCGGCATCGGGCTATCCGGCCCGGTCGCAGATCAAGCCCGCACGGTGCTTTCGCCCATGCGCGACCTGTTCGCGGCGGTGTTTTTCCTCTTTTTCGGCCTGCAAATCGACGCAGCCGCACTGCCGCCGGTCATCGGGATCGCGGCAGGATTGGCAGTCGTCACCACGCTGACCAAGTTCATCACCGGGTATATCGCCGCTGTGCGTGCGGGAATCGGGCAAAAAGGCCGTTTTCGCGCCGGGGTGATGCTGGTCCCACGTGGTGAATTTAGCGTGGTCATCGCTGGATTAGGCGCTGGGCTTGCCGCGCCGGAACTGGTCCCATTGGCTGCCGCTTACGTGCTGATGATGGCAATCCTCGGCCCGGTGCTGGCAAAATTGATTGACCCGGTATTTGCGGTGATCGCCAATCGCCAGCGGCGGCGCGATGAACGGCGGCGACAACGAGCGGCCTCATCAGCAAAATCAGCAAAATCAAACTAATTCCAAATAAACTCATCTGCCTTTAGCGCAGTTATTGTTAAACAAACTTTAAGCCATGTTAAGAGACGTAATCAACCGTGACAAGAAACGTCCGCAGGCGTTGAAAACACAGTTCCAGCGAGTACAATGTGCCCGTTACGCTCGTAGAGACGTGGTACATCATATTCATGGCATCTTCGGCGGTACAACCTCAACCAGGGTTTTTCGAGTCAGAGCGCGGTCGTACCGTGCTGGAAAATATCACCGCATACCTGTTCATCGCTCCGGCGAGTCTCATCATATTCACGTTTGGCCTGTTCCCGGTCGCGTTCGCGTTCTTCGTCAGCCTGCACCGGTGGCGGCGATTCCCCGGTGACTATCGCGGGTTGGATGAATATGTAGAAGCCGTCGGCAACTTCGCCTACGTCGGCTTCTTCTGGATCGGCCTCGGCCTGATTCTGTTCGCCGGGTTGCGATTGTTTCGCATCTATGCTGAAAGCCGCAAAGAAAACGAGCCGCGTGCATGGCTGGCGTTGGCCCCCGGTGCGCTGCAAGCCTTCGGATTATTCGCGTTTATCAACTGGTTCTTCGTCCTGCTCGTCCCGGTATTAAATGTGCCGCAGCGCTTGCGCGGCATTGAGCGGACGGGCAGTGTCTTCGTGCAGGAATTTTTTAACAGCTTTCGCTTTGAAAACGTCCTCGCCGCCGCCGATATTATGTGGATCGGCGTCATCGCGGCAATCGTCAGCGCCGTGTTGTTTTTGTCGCTGTTCCGCTTTGAGGGCAACGATCATTATCTATTCCTCGCGGCGACGGTGTTTATCTCTGCGGCAGCGGGCGTACTCGTCCTGCAATTGACGATTAGCGAAATCAACCTCGCCATTGAAGAAGCCCGCGAAGCCGGAGAAAGCCTGCCGGTCTGGTCGCAGATCATCTTCATCAGCGCCGGGTTCGGGCTATTGTTGCTTGGATGGCGGCTGTGGGAGCGCGTGCCCTATGCGGTGCAAGATCGCCAGTTCTGGATGCAGACGGCGGCAGTCGTCGTACTGCTGATTGGTGCGGTCGTCCTGATTCTGGAGCTTCCCCGCGCCCTTAGCGAAGCCGAAGAAGATGTCATGAACGGCTTTAGCGTGACGATCATGTATGCGCTGTTTAGCGTGCCGTTACAGTTGATGATTGGCCTCGGTCTGGCGGTACTGCTGTTCCAGAACATCCGTGGCAAATCGTTCTTTCGCGTCGTGTATTTCATGCCGTATATCACGCCATTCGTGGCGACTTCGGTGATTTTCGCGCTGTTGTTCTCGCACCGCAGTGGATCGCCTGCCAACCAGATGTTAGACTCCCTCGGCATACAGCAACAGTCGTGGCTGCTGGAACCGGATGGTATTTTCCAGATTTTGTTCGGCGACGGCGTGCCAGACGCGCTGGCAGGCCCCGGCCTCGCGCTGATGGTCATCATCCTCTACAACGTGTGGATTTATGCCGGGTACAGTACGGTAATTTTCCTCGCCGGGTTGGGCAACATCCCGCGAGATTTTTACGAAGCGGCACGCATTGACGGCGCTTCCGGTTGGGCGCAGTTTCGCTTTATCACACTGCCGCTGCTCTCACCGACCACCTTCTTTTTGACGCTCATCGCCACCATTGGCACATTCCAGGCATTCACGCAGATTTTCCTGATGCGGCGTGCCGGGGCCTATGAAGCGGTTGATACGATTAACATCTATATCTTTCAGGAAATCCGCGATACGAATCCAGATTATGCGTTTGGGTCGGCAATGGCCTTTGTGCTGTTCGCGGTGATTTTGATCCTCACGCTCGCCCAGAACCGACTGGTAGGCCGCAGGGTATTCTATGGCTGAAATCTCGCAACCTTTCCCGCAAGTAACCGACCGCGCAAAGCCGCAGGCCACGTTCAAAACCCAGCGCCCGCGCCGGGGCATCCCGTGGGATAAACTGCTCACCTATGCGATTCTCGCATTCGGGGCTGCTATCGCCATTTTTCCGTTTATTTGGATGCTGAACTGGTCGGTGATGACCAACATTGAGGTCACCGTCGGTCGCTTTATCCCGACTCAGATTCAACTGGAAAATTACGATATCGCATGGACGCAGGCGCGTTTTAGCGAATACATGTGGAACAGCGCCCGCATTACCGGCATCACGATATTCGGGCTGCTACTGTTCAGTATTCCGGCGTCGTATGCCTTCGCCCGCATGAAGTTCTTCGGCAAAAATGTGCTGTTTAGCGTCATGCTGGCGACGCTGATGATCCCGGACATTGTGACGCTGATCCCCAACTTTTTGACCGTCGTGTGGTTCAGCCGTTTGAGCGAGGCTCTGTTCGGCCCGGAATTCGCGTGGCTGAACAACTGGCCCGCGCTGACGGTTCCGTTTATGGCCTCGGCCTTCACGATTTTTCTGATGCGACAATTTTTCGCACAGGTTCCCGATGACTTATGGGACGCCGCCCGCATCGACGGCGCGGGACACTTCCGCTTTATGGTGTATGTAGTGGTTCCGCTGAACCGTGCGATCATTTTGACGGTCGTACTGCTGACCTTCATTAGTTCGTGGAATTCGCTGTTATGGCCCCTGCTGGTGGTGCAGGGCAACGAGTGGCGACCAGTCGCCTATGGATTAACGACCTTCGTACAGTCCGAAGCAGGCGACGAGTTCCACCTGCAAATGGCGGCCTCGGTCATTATGATCCTGCCGATTGTGGTGATCTATGCGTTCACGCAGCGGCACTTTACCGAAAGCATCGCCAACAGCGGACTCAAAGGATAGTATATCTTTCGTAGGGGCGGCATTGTTGCCGCCCGTATTTGTGAATGGCGCGGTGGGTCGTAAGAATACGACCGCTACAAAGCGATTACGAGTAACAAAATCGGCCCCTCCATCGGGTACGCCCGGTGTTATGAAAATCGCCCCGGCAAGAGGCAAGCTGCCAGCGGGCACAACCTAGATACGGTAAATCAACAGCACAAGGAGAGAGCATTACCGATGCGTAGCAAACTTTTGGCTCTGACATTAATTCTGCTTCTGGCAGTCGGTGCGGTTTCCGCGCAGATCACCGACACGATCATCCCCGATGAACTGCCGGAAGGCATCGTCATCGAGTACTGGCACGAATGGGACGGCGCACAGAAGGTCGGCATTGACGCCGTGATCGAATCGTTTGAAGCTACCAACCCCTATGGCATCACCGTAGAACAGGTCCTCCTGGGGTCCACCGGTCCGCTGCTGGAAAGCGTCAGCACCGGTATCGTCAGCGGTGAACTGCCCAACATCGTCGGAGCGACTTTCGTAGACGTGGCGCAGGGCTGGTATCTGGACAGCGTGCTGGTCCCGCTGGACGCCTATTACAACCACCCGGAATGGGGCTTCACCGAAGAAGAACTGGCCCTGTTTAACCAGGACTTCCTCGACATCAACCGCCCCTCCGGTATCTTCGAGGGTCAACTACTGGCGTGGCCCATCGGTGTGTCGATGAACGTCATGTCCACCAATCTCGAACTGCTGGAAACGCTTGAACTTAGCTTTGAGGGTGCGCCGACCACGCTTGAGCAGTTCCGCGAGGCCGCCTGCGCCGCCAGCAACGCCGAGACAGAAGCCGGTGACTCGATCCAGGGCTTCCCCATCCGCACCAGCGCCACCGACATGTACAGTTTCCTTTCTGCCAATGGTGCGCAGTACTATGACGCCGAAACCAACACTTACAACTTCACCAGCCCCGAAGCCATCGAAGTGTTCCAGTTCTTCGCCGACCTCTATGCCGACGGCTGCGCCTACCTGCCCGACGGTGCCTTCGTCAACACCGCCGACTTCGCCTTTGGCCTGAACCCCTTCGCGGTTGGTTCCAGCGTGGGCGTGCCCTTCATCAAGGGTGACATCGAAGAGAGCGGCAGCGGCATCGAAAACTGGATCAACACCACCGTCCCGTGGAGCGAAGGCAACCGCATCCTCCAGGCCGGTATGCGCGGTGTGGGTCTGCTCGATAGCACGCCGGAAGAAAACCTCGCTACGTGGCTGTTCATCAAGCACATGGCGACTACCGAAGCTCAGGTCGTCTGGACCGAGAACGCGCAGTATGTGCCCTACAATACCGCCGCGCTCGAAGAACTGGGCGAAGAATTCCTGTCCAACAATCCGCAGTTCGCCAGCGTGCGTGAAGCCCTGCTCGACCCGGAAATCCGTGTAGTTTCGATCCCGCAGGTTCTCGGCTCGGATGACGCAGAAGAAGCCGTCGAAGAGATGATCGTCGCCATCACGACCGGTGGTGATGACGTGGCTGAAGCCGCTGCCGAAGCGGAAGAAGCCGCCAATGAAGCCGTCGTCGAAGCTGCCGAAGCCCTGGAGTAACCAGAAGCAGCCCCGGAGTAAGCGAACCGAGCTTTAACATCTAGCGACACCAACGGCGTCTCCATCCAATATGGGCGGGGACGCCGTTTTCGTTTGAGAGCTATTCGCGGTGAAACGTGTTATCCCCGCATGATGTCGTGAACCCAGCGCACTTCCTCGGTGGGCAGATCGGGGTTATAGCGCACCATCTGTATCCGCTCGCTAAAGACCGGGTTATGCTCGTGACGATTGATCAACAACTGTAGATTGACCATAAATCGCTCGATCTCTTGCCGCTCAATAGCGCGAAATTCCGGGCTGTCGGCGAAGGCATCTGTATAGCGCAGGCGACGGCGTACAGCGTCTTCCATGACGCGGATCGTCGTCGGCAAATCGACCAGCACCGGTGTGTCGTCCTCTGTGCGCATAAAACAGGTATAGGTGCGCCCATCGCCCTCGATCACCGCGCCGGGGATTTTGTCGCGGAAACGGTCAGCGTTGATGCGCTTGGCGAACGAGATCTGATCGGGGATGACAATTTGCAACTTCAGGCGGTAGCGTACTTTATCGGGCAAAACCTCCGCGTCCTCAATTTTGCTCGGACTACGAAATTGCTCCGTTTCCATGCCGATATCGTAGAAATAGCGGCCTGCCCTGCGTGTAATCATCGCCTCGACCACCGGGCGCACGAAGTTATAGTAGTAGCCCTGCGCCAGCGAATATGCCGGGGAAATATAAGTGATGGGTGCGCGGAAGAAGTCGATGACCGGGTTCTCAAACTTGGCCCAGTCCGCGTCTCTGGCGGCTTGCCGTAAGGGTGTGCGAAGTTGGTCACGCGCTTCTGAGAACTCGTCCTCGTCCAGATTGATCTTATACACTTTATACGCAGAAATATCGAACTCAATGCGCTGTTGGCTGTCTTCTAACACGGTGATGCAGGGGCGACCAAGCGCGTGCGTGATCCCCAACTCGTAAAACACGTTCGGATTGCTCCCGGTCAGATCAGCGATGACAATATCAGCCCGGTCGATGTGATAGATCACGTCGCGCATAATTTGTGTAGAGCCAATGCCCACGCTATAGGGCGTGTTGACCGTATAGCGAACGCCCTCCTGTCGTTCAATTTCGCGGAAGATGGGTTCCATAACCTCGCGGGATAGCTTTTGTAGACGCGACTGCGGGCCAAGATCAGCATCACGCATGGGGCCAATGATGAAACAAAAGTGTTCGCGCTGGCGGTCGAACATGAGTCATTCTCCGTACCCAAAACAGCATATGCTACATACTATAAACGATTTTCACGCAAGATCGTAATGCTATAGCGACCTCGCACCAGATGTACTCGCCGTAGGGTGTGCGGCGGCAATTCATCCAACACACTTTGACAATATCCGATATAGTAGAGTCGAATGCAATACCCCTTCATATAGCAGAAGTAGAGGAGAGGGGACTGATGCTTAAGCGCTCTGTCGTCATAC
>DAOTXA010000104.1:0-3967 GCA_034435595.1 Anaerolineae bacterium
ACCGCCGTCAGTTGCTCCGGGGGCATCAAAATCGCCAAATCTTGCCCGGCGACCAGAATGCTATCCTCATCGACCGCGTTGAGGTCGTTGGCTTCCCGGATCATGCCGATCGACACGTTATAGCGCAGCGCAATCTCGCTCAGGGTTTCTCCCGGCATGACGGTATAAATGAGCACCGCCACCGGATACGCGAGTCCGTCTGGCAGGCCGGCTGCTTCGCTGTCCGCCTGTACGGGGATTGGCGTGCGGCTGATTTCCGCAGGTGGACCCTGACTTGCAGGTGGGGGAACGGTCGGCGGTAAATCCGAGGGGATGCCGATATTTCCAACACCGCCACCCGGCGGAACGGCAGTTGGCAGGGTCGTCGGCGTGTCTGTAACAGGGCTGCCATAAGACAGTTCCAGCACGAGTGTGACCTCGTCAGCGTCGGCTGGTAATGCAGATGCATCATAATGTACGCTCGACTCTGCGAAGCGCGTGCCAGATGTGCCGCCACCACCGCCGCCACCGGATGCTTCTGGCAATACCGTTCCGTCTTCCAGGCGCAGCTGCGCCCCATAGAACTGTGGTGCGCCGGGGCCTTCCTGCCGGGTATAGCGGATTGCGACTTCGTCCGCGCTGGCATATGCCCACGCCAGATTAACCGTAATATCGCCCTGTGTCTGCGACTGGTTTAGGAAGACTGGCGCGGCGGGATCAGTTGCTTCATCTGCCGGACGATTCACCTGGTAGAAGGCGAAAATCGCCGAAGTCGCCAGCACAACCGCGATGAATCCGGCAGCAGCGCGGGCAAACGCGCCTGCGTCAAAGCGCGACGGTGTAGACTCTGTACCCTGTGGTCCGTCACGCGGCCCGGTTTGCGCGGCGAAGGGGACGAGTTTTTCGTCGTCTGCGCCTTGTGCGTCAATCTGTGACTGAATCCGTGACCATAGATCGACCGATCCATCTGGGACATGCGTTTCCGCAATATCATTGAGTGCGTTTTTGAGGGGCTTTTCGTCCATAGTCCTTGATACCCTTTACCCGTTCGCCGTCTGTTCGCTATTGCCGGCACTGCTGGAACCCGCTTCTGCGCGTAACAGCACCGCCAGCCGCTTGCGTGCCGCGTGCAGCCGCCATTTGATCGTCCCTGCTGGCGTATCGAGCGCTTCAGACATCTCGCGTTCGCTGAAGTCAAGATAGTAGCGCATGACCACCGCCGCTCGCTGATCTGACGACAGGGCATCCAGTGCGCCCCAGATCATGTCGCGCAGTTCGGCATCCTCGACCGCCTCGGCGGGGTCTGGCCCTTCGTCGCGCAGCATATCGGCGAAAGTGGCGTCACCCGCATCCTTATTGAGCGGTGCATCGAGTGAGGTCACCCGTCCGGCACGCCGTTCGTGCTGGAGCGCGGCATTGACCACGCTGCGCATAAACCAGGGTTCAAAGCGCCGCGACATATCGAACTGGTCGATATGCTGGTAAATGCGCAGGAAGGTCGCCTGCACTACGTCCTCGGCAATGCCATGATCGCGCACGATCATATAGGCCGTGCGAACGGCTTTCGTCTGGTACTGCTCGACGAGCACCGCCAACCCGCCGATATCCCCGCGTTTCATACGGTTGATCGCTGTTTGCTCGTTCAACTTGTTACCCCATGTCTGTCTTGTGAGTCTGCCCACTTATTGTCTATGCACACAGGCTGGATTTGGTTGGGTCGAATATCAACAAGTAGCGAAACTGCCGCAAACTTGTCGCTTTCCCGCATACAATTTAAGTCCAATCAAGGCTTTTTGCATGTGAAAAACAGTACACTTGATGCGTTGTGACTTCGTACTGTAAGTTTACCGCAGGAATAATTTTGCCCATGACCGCAACTACACAATCTGCCAGCCTGCCACGTGTCCCCATTTATTATGGTTGGGTGATCTGGGGCGTTTCCATGCTGGGGATGATCGCCACCTCGCCGGGACAGTCGTTTTCGGTGTCGCTGTTCAACGACCACTTTATCGCGGATTTTGGCCTTAGCCGCACGGTGGTTTCTGGCCTGTACGGTTTGGGGACGCTGCTGGCCTCGTTCAGCCTGACTTTTGTTGGGCGTGCCATTGACCGTTATGGGGCACGCCGCGTTGGGACAGGGGTAGCGGGCTTGTTCTCGCTGGTGCTGGTGTCGCTGTCGGCGCTCATCCTCGGCCCGGTGACGCTGCTGATCGCCTTTTTTCTGATTCGCTTGCTTGGACAGGGATCGCTGGGCCTCGTCAGCACTACCTCACTGGCGAAGTGGTGGCGGACCCGTCGCGGCTGGGTGATGGGGCTGATGCTGCTGGGCTTTTCCGGCTCGCAATCGATCTATATCAACGTGTTGGATACGCTGATTCGAGAGATTGGCTGGCGATCCACCTGGGTGGCGCTGGGCCTCGGATTGGTGCTGCCGATCGCAATCGTGTGGTGGCTGCTGATGCGTAGCACGCCGGAGGAATATGGACTGCTGCCCGATGGCGCGGTGATTTCGCCAGATACGGACAGCACAGTTGATCTCATCCCCGAAGAAAACTGGACGCTTAATGAAGCGGTGCGCACGACCGTGTTCTGGGTGTTCATGTGGGGGCGCTTTATGATGGGGATGCTCATCACAGCATTGGTGTTTCATCAGGTGTCGATCTTCGCCGGGTTAGGGCACAGTCAGGCGACCGTCGCCGATACCTTTGGCCTGATCGCCATTCTGACTGCGGTAATGACCCTCATCGCCGGACGCATCATCAACTGGATGTCGTATGGCCTGGTGATGACGCTTCAACTGGGTGCGCTGATTACCGCCATGCTCCTCGCCATGATGATGACCGAGCCGTGGATGCTGGTGGCCTATGCGACCGCCTACGCGGTGGCGATGGGCTTTGCGGGCGTATTCGGCGCGACGGTGTGGGCAGAGATGTTCGGACGCCTGCATCTGGGCGCGATCAACGGCTTTTCGGTAACGGTACTCGTTATCGGAACGTCGGTTGGCCCGGTGTTGTTCGGTTTCAGCTTCGACAACTTCCAGAATTACCGCTCGCTGCTGCTGGGCAAGACGCTTGGCCCGGTCATCACCGACTTCGACTACGCGCTCATCAGCGGTGGATACGCGCCTGTGTTGTGGCTGGGCATCGCCGTGACAGCCATCCCGATGGTGTGGAGCCTGTTTCTGACGCGCCCGCTCCGCAAAGAGTGACTTAAGTGATTCAAGTCAACCGCCACATCGTCCGCCTACGACAGAGGGTCGCGGGTGGGCGTTCCAGCTTGACGGGGATACGACTTTGGCGTCGGCCTGGTCTTCTTGACCGTCACGAGATAGTGCGCATCTTCCATGCCAGGGAGTTCGACGCGGGTGATGCGGTCCAGTTCACCGCCGAGGATTTTGAGGGCAGGGGCGGCGTCTTTCGTCTCGGTTTCGGCGGTTGCGCCCTTCATGGCGACACAACGCCCGCCGACCTTCGCCAGCGGCAGCAGATATTCGACGAGGGCGGGCATCCGAGCGACGGCCCGCGCCAGCACCAGATCGTAGTGTGCCCGGTGGTGCGAAATGTGCCCGGCCTGTTCTGCACGGGCGTGCAGGGTTCGCACATTGGTCAGTGCCATTTCTTCAATCACGTAATCGAGAAATTTCAACTTTTTCGCTGTCGAATCCAGCAGCGTCACCTTGAGATGCGGGAAGGCAATTGCCAGCGCCATACCGGGCAGACCGGCCCCGGTCCCCACGTCAATAATGGTGGTGACTGCGCTCAGATCGACCGCTTTAACCAGCGACAGCGAATCCAGAAAGTGCCGCACACGCATGGCTTCCGGCTCGGTGATCGCCGTCAGGTTGATGCGCGTGTTCCAGTCGAGGAGTTCGTCACGGAAAGCATCCAGTTGCAACACCTGACCGGGAGTCAATGTGATGTCAAACAGGCGTTTTGCATCTTCGGCAAGCGTAGCTGGTGTCATGACTTGTCGCCGATCTCGAACTCGC
>DAOTXA010000105.1:0-3845 GCA_034435595.1 Anaerolineae bacterium
CATGTTGCTCCAACACGGTAAATTCTGCCTTGATGCGGCGGCTCTCACGAATGTAAGGCGCTTGTGCCAGATGATCAGCAGACCCCAGCATATCACCACGCGGACGTAATCCGGGATAGCCATAGCCACCTTCGGGGCGAGGGGCATCAGTCTGCATCCAGTAGATCATGCTGAGGCTTAATTGTCGCATTTCATCAATCGCTTCTTGCCGTTGATTGGCATCAACACCCACTAGCGGCTTGAGCCAGTAATCAATCTGGGGCCAATTGACGGCGATAATGTCACTCTTGTAAAAGCCTTCCGGGTAAAATTTGCGATACAGCACACGCCGATAATGCCATAAATCGTCGCCATGTTTATCATCGGTATCAACACCCGGACGAAAAATAGGGCGCGTGACAGGTGCCAGTGTTTCCGGGTCAGAAATCGTCCAACTGAGTTGCTTTGCGGGCCAAAAATCTGCTTTATACGCATTCCAGAAGTCATACATGGCTGGTTTTTCAATGGTGTGGTCTTCATCCGGGTGATATTCCAGCAAGAAACACCATGACGCTGCTTGCTGGTCGAGCGGGTCAGGGTCACCTTCAAGGGCGTGCATTTCGCTGGTTTGTTCCTGACTTTCTGCACCGATAACATGCTCAATACCGGCCAATTCCAGCAAATCACCCAACTCAGTCGCATCCACAATATAGGGGGCGGTGACGATGGTTTGATCACCGTTAGCGGCTTCGACTGTTACAGATTTCACCTTATCCCCGTCTGTTTCCGCTGCGATAGGATGGTGATTGAGCAGAATCTCAAGGCGTTGGTTGGCGCGATACGGTGCAAAAAGACTATTGAGTACTGTGTGCGAGACGTGCGCCTCATGACAGAATGGCGACACATTGCCCATACCGGGATGCAACAATGGGTCATTACGAGCCGATTCGATCAATGGATAATAGCGACGGTAGTAATCCCGAACGTTTTCCCGGAATGCCCGATAACTGGCAGTACAGCCTGTCTGTTCAGAATCAATCCAGGGGTTTTCATCCGGCGGCGTACCCTGTGCGGTCAACTGACCACCAATCCATGTGGTTTCTTCCGTCAGAATAACCTTATATCCCAGTCGCAGTGCTGCTAGGGCAGCAGCACAACCACCCACACTAGCACCGACAATCAGTAGATCAGTTTGTTTTTCGTTTTGCATAGATTTAACCCTTCACGCCGGATGTAGCAAAACTCTCGACGACGAGACGTTGTGCGAATACATAAAAAATAAGGATAGGTAGTACGGAAAGCGTGGTTGCTGCAAGCTGAATCTCCCAGAGTGGGGTTCCAAACTCGTCTGTGAAACCACGTAATGCCAACGGTAGCGTAAACAATTCAACATCTTTCAGATAAACAAGCGGCTCCAGGAATGAATTCCAACTATAGAGAAACGTAATAATGGCGACGGCGGTCAAAACGGGTTTGGCGATTGGCATGGCGATACGCCAGAAGATACCCCACCGCGTCAGACCATCAAGCATAGCGGCTTCTTCCAGTTCCTCTGGCATCCCTAGAAAATACTGGCGCATCATAAACGTAGCGATGACGCCATGAGCGCCGAAAATCGGGAAAATCACCAGGGGCCAGTGGGAGTTATCCAGCCCGATGTCCTGTACATAGAGAAATTTCGGAATGATGATGACTTCTTCGGGCATCATCAGACCACTGAGCAGTAAAAAGAACATGACACTTCTACCGGGAAAACGTATCCGCGCAAAGGCGTAACCAGCCAATGATGAGAAGACCAGTGTTCCGGTTGTCACAACGGTTGCAATCCAAATACTGTTCCAGTACTGTCGCGCAAAAGGCTGTATCTCAAAGACCTCACGATAGTTTTCCCAGCGTGGTGTCTCCGGGATTAGCGTAGGCGGAAAGGCAAAAATTTCAGTTGAGCCTTTAAGTGAACTGGAGATCATCCACAAAAACGGGAAAATAAACGGAATGCTCAAAACAAGCATGACCACGTAAATCCAGAAATGGCGACGAATCTCTTTTAGCCCGCGTTCAAGAATATGGTTCATGATGGCTCCTGTTTATTGCTCGTTGTAAACAAACCGTTTGCGTAAGAACCATTGCAGGAATGTCGTCCCTAATGCTAACGTGAACAGGATAACAGCTAACGCGCTGGCATAGCCCGTATCAAGCACACGAAACCCCTGGAACCAGATGTAATAGACCAGTACGGTTGTTGCATTAGACGGACCACCGTTCGTCATCAGCACAATATGATCGAATATTTTTAAGGAGCCAATCACGGTCAGTACTGAAACGAGTAAGATTGTTGGTGAGAGCAACGGTATGGTGATGCGGAAAAAGCGATCCAGGATATTCGCACCGTCTACTCTGGCAGCTTCTTCATATTCACGCGGAATACTCTGCAATGCTGCCAGGAAGATAATCATATTTAAGCCGACATTCTTCAATACACGGGTGACAATCACCGATGTCATGGGCCAATGCCCGTCGCGCAGCCAATTGGGTCCGTCGATACCCACAACCGACAAGAACTGATTGAGGGTACCGTTCTCCCCCTGTAAAATAAACTTCCACACAATCGCCCATGCTGCCGCCGATGTAATCACCGGGGCAAAAAACAGCGTGCGAAAAAACGTCACCCCCATCATTTGCCGGTTTACCAGATAGGCAAGCACCAATGCCAGAGAGACATTAAGCGGCACTAATCCGGCTGTGAAAACAAGGCTGTTGACCAACACTTTCTCAAAGATGGGATCGTTGGTGAACATGCGCTCGTAATTGTCCCAACCAGCAGGTTCCGCGATGCCAGTGAGAATGTTTCGGGACTCAAAGCTATAGGCAAAGACGGCAATCACCGGAATTACGACAAACAATAGAAATCCGATAACCTGTGGCGTGACAAATAAGTATCCAAACAGGGCATCTTTGGACTTCAGACTCATGCCAGTCCATAGATTGTTTCTTCGTAATTTTAAAGACTGTACTAACGATTGTGTTAAGCTCATATTTCCCAACCTATTCCAACCTATTCTAAGAAGAGAGATCAAGCGTGATCTCTCTTCATTTCCAAGTTTAAATCGTTATTGATTTAGCAAAGGCTGGATTGATTCACACATTTCATCCATGACTGCCTGAACATCAGCATCCGGGTTCCACAATGAGTCGAACACTGCACGGGCAGTTAGGTCGATTGTCGGGAAGTTTGGATGCACTGGCAACACTTCACCAGTGATGGTTGGGCCAATGACGGCTGCCTGCATACTTTCGGCTGAAATCGTCGGGTTGGCTTCAAGCAACACGTCTGTTTCCAGTACAGACTGACGGATTGGCGGGAAGAACTCAGCGATTCGCAGGGTGTTTTCCTGATTAGTCATGAAACGCATAAAGTCGATGGCAATGTCTTGATTCTGGCTGTTGCGGAAGACAACAATCGCAGCTTGTCCAATAACATCGGCTTGACCAGCAGGACCGGCAGGCATAGGCGCAATGTCCCAGGCAAAATCTGACTCAGCCAGCGGCGCGACACGGCTCAACTGCCCTATCAGCATAGCTGCACTTCCGCTGTAGAAATCTACGACTTCACCGGGTTGTTCAACACCATTATTTTCAAAAACCATGCTGTGGAACAATTCTAGCGCTTCGACTGTTTCAGGAGTGTTCATCAAACAGGTATTATCCGCATCCCAGGCATCACCACCGTAAGCACGAATGATCGGGATGAGTGTGTGCCATGCACGTTCACCGGAATACAACGCACCATTGACGCTTTGCAGACCCGTGACACCTGTTTCTGCTTTTATGGTCGCTAAACTCGCGGCAAGATTCTCCCACGTATAATC
>DAOTXA010000106.1:0-4008 GCA_034435595.1 Anaerolineae bacterium
ATTTCCGCTATCTTCCCGAAGCACGCCGCTATTTCTCGGCAAATTATCCTGAAGCACTTCAACTCTTGCTTTAACGACTTTGCAAAAGCCCTGGAGTTTCTACGGCGGACGCCCTGTAGGGATGCGCTACAGCGCGTCCGCAACCCCAAACCCGAATGCCTAGCTTGAGAGGGAAATTTCGCTACATGCCCTGCATCGCCAACAGTTCAAGCGCGAAATCTGCCCCACTATCTGCCGGGACGCGGACGATATTCACCGTGTCATCATTGTTGCGGAGCATACACAGAACCGCATCCGCGCCAGACCAGCAGCTTGCACGCTCAACGACTTCTGGCTGTGCCTGCGTCCGCGACCCGGCGAAGCGCTCGTATCCTTCGATGAACTCGTCGGCGTCATCCGGCGAATCAAAAACCACCCGCAGCACGAAGGCCAGCGCGTTATCGCTTTCACGATAGTACAATTGGTAGCGGTCGCCGCCCCAACCCGCCGCCGCAATCCCCGCCACGCGATTGCTCACCTGCGTGCCCAGATACTGCCGCAGATAGAACTCGCCCAGCGTCCGCTCGTACAGCATGGACCATTCTGCGTCCAGCAGGTCGGCGACTTCGTTTAGCACCACGTCTATAGGCAATTCTCCGGCGAGGTACTTTTCCGGGTGGATGATTTGCTCGGTCGAAACCGGTAAATTGGCGAAGGCTGCGTCAATTGCCGCATAGCCGCCTTCGTTGCGCAATGCCGTCACAAATTCCAGCCCCGTTAGATACGGAAAGGTCAACTCGTTGTTGAGAATGTCGGGGATGTTCACCATTGACGCCTGCGCCTGCAAAATCACCGGATTGGTCAGTAATTCCAGCGCCGCACCAGGATCGTCCATCAGCGCCTCGAACATATAATCCTGCATCGTAAGCGA
The DNA here is from genome assembly GCA_034435595.1 of Anaerolineae bacterium. Lineage (GTDB taxonomy): Bacteria > Chloroflexota > Anaerolineae > Aggregatilineales > Phototrophicaceae > JAVJSU01. Next base: position 911 of record DAOTXA010000106.1, read on the forward strand.
GGCATCACCCTCGATCAACGCCAGCACCGCCAGCCCGCGATCCGCTTCTGCATCACCGATAGATTCCAACAGCGCGGCGAGATCAAAATTGGCGTCTTGCAGCGCATGGACGAACTCATGCACATAGGTAGTCGCCTCAAGGAAAGGCAACTCGTCGCCCGGTTCTTCTCCGCTCAGTAGCAGCACGTTCATCTCGCGTGTTTCGGGTTCATAAAACCCGGCGACACCATCATCCAGCAGATCAATAAACGAGGCTTTGAGGTCCACATCATCGTCGAAGAAGTCAAAGGCGCGGTAGAATTGTGTCTCAAGGAACACCGTCTCGTCGTCAAGTTCCTCATCGTAGGTTTCACGGATGAAAATGGCGACTTCTTCCGGGGTAGGGAACAGGCGGAAAATCTCCTGGCCCAGTGATAAACCGCGAATATCGCTCGTCGTTGCTTCAAGCGCATCAAGATATTCGGTCAAGGCCGCGCTTGGGTCAAACGATGGGGCCTCGGCGGGCGGTGCATCCTGCGCGGCGACCATTCCCACCGTGAGGGATAACGCGAACACAAACACAATCAACAGCAGCGGCAAACGCCGCCATAGGGATTTCACGGGGCAGAACCTTTCGATTCAACAATCATCAATCGACAATACGCGACAAACATGCCGCGCATAACTTGATTGTGCCACAAATCTCCCTGAAGAATACTTAATCCCCTGCAAATTCGGGGGGGGGATGCGTTCAGTCCGTGTCGTCATCGTCAGAGGCTACCGCATTCACACGCGGCCACTTTTTGGCGATGGTCTCCAGCAATGCGCGATCCTGAATATAACTCTGAACGTATCCGCATTTCACACAGACGTAGTTATCCAGCGGTGCGGAATCCCACAACGTCACCGGAATAGCGTTGCTATCATGTGTCCCCTGCTTCATCGGTGCATCCGAACCAGAATACACCTCATCAGACCCACAGATCGGACAAATGCCAGAACGCATACCGTGTTTGAACATGATGTGCAGACTCTCTACTTGTTGAGTGTAGTTTAGTTATAGCGCATATCTGCCGTTGCGTATAATCACACCTATGCAGTCCAGGGATGAGGGGAGGGAGAAGTGCATAAGTCTCGTTTATACCAGGAGTTGATGCGATAGCATCCCATGTGGCGCGTGCAGGTTTCATCTCGTGTTGTCGCTTTGCATCTGCGGTCATGCGCAGTATGATTGGCCCACGTTTTAAACAAATTTCAACGGATAAGAGAAACCAGCCTATGAAATCCGATCTGGATCATTTGATGCAAGAACGCGAACTGACCGGGATCATCGTCGTCGCCGGACACGATTACAGCCCCGCGCTGGATTATCTGGTCGGCGCTGTGCGCTTGACGGGCGGCCTCGCTGTCAAGAAAGCGGGCGCAGACCCGGTCATCATCGCCAACCCGATGGAGCGTGAAGAAGCCGCCGCTAGCGGCTTAACCGTCCATACCTGGGCAGAGATGCGCCTGACCGAGTTCATCAAAGACAACGAGGAGAACCGGCGCAAGGCCCTGGCTGACTACTGGGCGCACGTCCTTACATCAGTGGGCATTGCAGGCGGCAAAATCGGCGTTTATGGCAACGACGACCTGCACCCGATCATCGAAATCGTCAAAGCGATTGAGGAACATCACCCGCAGTACGAACTCGTCGGGGAACTCGGCGCGACCCTGTTTGACTCTGCTGCACTGACCAAAGACCCGAACGAAATCGAGCGCATCAAATCCGTCGCGGCGCGAACCAGTGAAGTCTTGCAACTGACATGGGATTTCATCGCCGCCGGTAAAGTGATCGACGGTCAGGTGGTCAACGCCAGTGGCGACCCGGTCACTATCGGCAATGTCAAGCGCTTTATTCGCCGCGCTCTGCTCGACCGCGATTTAGAGGATACGGGCATGATCTTCGCGCAGGGGCGCGACGGCGGCTTTCCGCACAGCCGGGGGGACGAATCCGAAGTCCTGCAACCGGGCAAGGCCATCGTGTTCGACCTGTTCCCGCGAGAACTCGGCGGCGGCTATCACCATGACGTGACGCGCACATGGTCTATCGGCTATGCCACCGATGACGTGCAGGAAGCGTACAATCAGGTGATGGAAGCCTACGACATCGGTATCGAGCTTTATGGGTTGGGCAAAGGCACACACTTGATGCAGCACGCTGTCTGCGACTATTTCGAGGGGAAGGGGCACAACACCACCCGCAAAGACTCGCAGGCCACCGATGGCTATGTGCATAGTCTTGGTCATGGCATCGGCCTCAACATTCACGAAGGGCCGCGCATCTCGCACATCACTGAAAAAGACATCTGGGAGATAGGCAACGTCGTTACCATCGAACCGGGACTTTATTATCCAGACCGTGGCTTCGGCGTGCGTTATGAAGACGCGCTTTACGTCGATGAGAACGGCGAACTCATCACCCTGACCAACTTCCGCAAGGATTTGGTGCTGCCCATCGAAGGAGCGTAAGCGCCGCTGAATACGCTGCTGCGTGATCTATAGCCCGTATACATCGAGCAGGGCAGCAGCACCAACGACCATGACGACGATTACCGAGAAAACGGGGCGCTGGCCCCGTTTCAGGGCGCTGGCGCTACCGGTTCTGCCGTTTTCGCTGTTGATAGGCGGCGCACTCTTATGGATCGCGGCGGTGATTCGCCCGTTTATCCGGCGAAATACGCGGTAAAATAGGCGCATCGTTGGATACGCTTAAACTCTCCATGCGCCAATTGTTGTTTTTGCTGCTACTCACCCTGTTGCTGATCTCGCCTGTCTTTGCACAGGAAGAAACCGCCACCCCCGAACCCATCTCTGACGGCGAACCACTCGTCTATGGCGAGGTCGCCAGCGGACGCATCAACAACCAGAATCCGCGCCGCCTGTATTACTTTGATGCCCTGCGCGGCGACTATCTGACGGTGCGTCTGCGCCCGGTGGATGGCAACCTTGACCCGGTCCTGGTGTTGCTCGATAGCAATGGCGCTCCCATTGCCTCCCGCGACGATACCGGCGGCGCACTCGGCGCAACGGTGCGACAGGTCCTCATCACCCGCAGCGACCGCTATTATGTGGTGGCG
>DAOTXA010000107.1:0-12897 GCA_034435595.1 Anaerolineae bacterium
AACCCCGCCGCGATCATCACCGATGGGTTACTGGTGTTGGTACAACTCGTAATCGCCGCGATAGCGACCGCCCCGTGCGTTATCTCTGTACTATGACCGTTGTCGCTAACCATCGCCTTTGATTCGAGCGCGGAGTCGCTGAGTTCAAATCCCTGTGGGCCAACGGGGGCACGCAGCGCTTCATTGAACTTGGATTTCATGTCGCTGAGTGTAACGCGATCCTGCGGGCGCATGGGTCCGGCGAGGCTGGGTTCGATAGTGGCGAGGTCCAGTTCCAGTGCATCATTGAACACAGGATCGGGTGTTTCGTCGGTGCGGAACAATCCCTGTTCCATCGTATAACGACGCACCAGTTCCACGGTTTCAGCGTCGCGCCCGGTGCGTTCCATGTAACTAAGCGTTTCTTCGTCCACCGGGAAGAAGCCCATCGTCGCGCCATATTCAGGGGCCATGTTCGCCAGCGTCGCACGGTCCGGCAGCGACATGCTACTCAGTCCCGTTCCGTAGAACTCTACGAACTTGCCGACGACGCCCTTCTTGCGTAGCATCTCGGTAACGACAAGGACGAGGTCGGTGGCGGTCGCACCTTCGGGCAGTGCGCCCGTCAGATTGAAGCCGATGACTTCTGGCATCAACATGTAGATGGGCTGACCAAGCATCGCGGCTTCTGCCTCGATACCGCCCACACCCCAGCCGAGGACGCCGAGGCCGTTAATCATGGTTGTGTGACTGTCGGTGCCGACCAGGGTATCGGGCAGGGCGACCTTGCCACCTTCGGGGTCGTCGTACAGTTGCACGCCCTTCGCCAGATATTCGAGATTCACCTGATGGACGATGCCGGTTGCCGGTGGAACCACACGGAAGTTATCGAACGCCTTCTGGCCCCAGTGCAGGAACTCGTAGCGTTCACGGTTGCGTTCAAACTCGAACTGAGAGTTGAGCAGGATGGCGTTATCTTGACCGAAAACGTCCACCTGTACAGAGTGGTCAATGACGAGGTCTACCGGACACACCGGGTTGATCTTCTGCGGATCGCCGCCCGCACGTGCCATCGCGCTGCGTAGGGCCGCCAGGTCCACAACAGCCGGAACACCTGTGAAGTCCTGCAAAATCACGCGTGCCGGGTTGAAGGGAACTTCCACATCCATCTTGCCGCTCGAATCCCAGTTGGCGAGATTGCGAACATCTTTCTCGCTGACTATTTTGCCGTCAAGGTTGCGCAGGGCGTTTTCGAGGAGAATCTTGATGCTGAACGGGAGTTTCTCGACGTGTCCAACACCCGCTTCGATTAGTGCATTGAGTCGATAAATCACCGCTTCGCCATTGCCGGTATCAAACGTTCCGCGTGCGCCGAAGCTGTTTAAACGTTGGGTCATAAAATCACCTTTTGTACTAGGCAGACGAATTGCCGTTGCTTCTAAGAAGCCTGTTTCGCAGGATACCCGTAGGTTCCTATGCGAAACTAATGAGGGATTTCCCTGTCGCTTAGACAGGGCTAACATTATGCATTCTACCCAAAATCAGGGGGGATGTCAGCGCTTAACTGACATTTGTTTGAATAGCGAGCATGAAATCGGCATAATTGGCACACCAATACAACAGGTTGAGGTTCACGCGTATGCCCGCCATCCCTGAAGACGACAAGACGGAAGCCTACCAGCGGTTGCGTCGGCTTCAAGAACATAGTCGATCTGATATTCCCGCGATGATGGCTCATCGGGCGATGAGTTCATTTACACTACAAGAAGAGCCTGCGCCCAAAGAGGCCAATGAACAGATTTTAGTCGTTATTTATCCTCAGGACCCATTTGTAAGTAGTCCTGAAGTGCGTTTGATGAACGCGGGGGATATTCGTCCCGGCTTGTCTAATACCCGCGTGCGAATTCAAGATAGCCGGGGAGGGTCAATCGCAGAGCCGGATGCAGATGGAAATTATATGTTCTGGCCCGATGATCCGCGCTTTGATCAGGTGAATGCATTTTACTATGTAACGCTGACTTTGCGCATGTATGAACGATATGCGAGGCGCACGCTGCCCTGGTCTTTTCCTACACCACGCCTGACGGTAGAGGTGGCGGCTGGAGATGGTGGAAACGCATTTTACAATGAGCAAGATCAGCAAGTTGGGTTTCAGAGTTTTCGCTTAAATGGTGATTTACACAGTACTGCACACAGCGCCGATATTATCAGCCATGAGGCGGCTCATGCGATCCTTGATGGTGTGCGTGATTTGCACAATGAGTCGTTCGGGTTGGGGCCGATGGCCTTTCATGAGAGTTTTGGGGATATTACCGCTATGCTCATTGCCCTTCATGACGACTCTTTGGTCAAGCGAGTGCTAGATTGGACAAACAACGATCTGCGCCTGACCAATTTTGTCACGGAGGTTGCTGAACACCTCACCGGGGTTTTGATGGGCACAGGTGAGGGGTACCGTCGCGGGAACACGATCTATCTGAGGAATGCGATCAACGATTTGCGTGCGATGCCGTTTGATCGTCTCGATTACTCGCCTGCTGACCCGGAATTTACACTAGGGCGTCAAAGTCACAATTACTCACGGCTGTTTTCTGGGGCATTTTATGATATTTTCGCTGGTATCTACGAGCATTGTAAGGCGAAGACGCCACCACATATTGCGATTTATCGCGCACGTGATGCGGTTGGGCACCTGTTGATGTCTGCCATCGAACTTGGCCCCGTCGGTGAATTTGACTTTTCGGATATGGCACGGGCATTCGTCACTGCGGATCATGTGGTTTATGATGGGCAGTATCGCTCGATCCTTATGAGTGTATTCAATGAGCGCGGTTTGCTTGAGAAAGCGGAGGTCGATGAATATGTCACGGCGTTGAATGCGCTGCCGGATGTCCGTTTGCCGGGAACGTTGAATTCTGCGCTGGCTTCGGCGTTGTTTTTAGAGGGTGAGGTGTTGCCCAAGCTTGATCTTGGGGAAGACCTGGACTTGATCCCGGTGGCGACGTACCGTAACTCGGCGGGTTATGCGTATTTGACGTATTTTTCGTCACATCGTATCTCGATCACAGGCGAGCAGTACCAGCAATTTGATGGCGCGAATGTTGATTTGTTCGGCGGGTTAACGCTGATGTTTGATCCTGATAATCGACTGCGCAGCGCTGTGTATCGCCCGGTCAATGATGAGGATATCCGCCAGACGTTAAAGATCACCGAGGATTTGATCCGCGAGAATCTGGTGGTCGATCACTTGCGACCTGATATACAGCGGATGCGCTACCAGATGCCGGAGGGGTTATACCTGGGTAATGGGTTTGGTCAAAAGGGGCAGCCCCAATCACGGCTGGTGCGTATGCCGATTTTATGGGACCCGATTCCGAATCAGGTGCGTGACTTTGCTGATTATATTCGCCAGTTGAATGTGCATGTTCATAAGAAGTAGTTGACTTTTTTGAGGTGCATCTACTCGAATAGGTGGCGATTGCTTAAAATAAGGGTGCGTTTTCGCATTTTTTAGGAGAATGAATATCCATGACTAAACGTAAATCTTCGGGGAAATCCTCTGCCAAGACCAGTGCGCCGAAAAGTACGCCTCCGGGCGGTGGGACAAGCCGTTCGCGTACCAGAGAGCGCCGATTGGAACGCCAGCGTCAGAAGAAACAGCAACAGCGTCTTTTGATCGGTGGTGGTGTGGTTGGTGCTGTGTTGCTATTGATCGTGTTAATTGTTCTATCGACGCAACCCGCCAGTGCGCCGGTTCCCGATGGGACTTCAGAGCGCTATGCTGGCATCCCGCAGGGCGTGACCGATGACGGTTGGTATCGTCTTGGTCGCCCGGATGCGCCGGTTCGCATCGAAGAGTTTTCCAGCTTTGCTTGCCCTGCATGTGCCGATTTTAACGACAATGTGATGGATGGCATCATCGATATTGTCGTATCCGGTCGTGCATCGTTCATCTTCGTCCCGCAGACCAATGCTGGTGCGACCGCATCGAACGCGGCGCGTGCGGCAGTTTGTGCGGGTCAGCAGGGCATGTTCTTTGAATATCATGACGCGCTGTTTGGCTGGCAACAGCGATTCGGTAATCAGGCGTTTTCGCAGAATCGTCTTGTGACAGGTGCGGAGAACCTCGGCCTGGATACGGGCGCGTTTGAAAGCTGCCTGGGTGGTTCTGAGGCGCGTGACATTGTGAATGCGGCGGTGGATGAAGGGCAATCACGTGGTATCCCTGGCACTCCGTCTACTTATGTGCAGGGTGTTTCCGTCAATTCGACGTTGGAAGCGATCACCACGCAGGTAGAAAGTGTGATTGCGGGTGGTTTGACCGCGCCGATTGTTCCGATTGACCGCGATGGTGATTCTGGTGACGTTGATCCGGCAGTTGAGGCGACTGAAGAACCGGTCGCAGTTGAGGAAACCGAGGAAGCGCCAGAAGCTGAGACGACCGAAGAAGCTGATGACGCCGAAACCACCGAGGAAGCGCCAGAAGCTGAGGCGACCGAAGAAACTGTTGACGCCGAAACCACCGAGGAAGTTGGCGAATAAGTACCAGTGGTTTACGCGGACACATCCAAGTGGGTGTGTCCGCCGTGTTTTCTGGTACGTTAATCGCGTTTTGCCAGCATAGGGCCGAGGTTGCGCCCACCGAGCAGATGCATATGCAGATGGTAGACTTCCTGCCCGCCGTCGTCGCGGCAGTTGACCATCAGGCGATAACCACTTTGCGCGATTCCCTGTTCACGGGCGATTTTGGAGGCGACGACGAACATATGCCCAAGAATCGCTTCGTCTGCCTCGGTGACATCATCAGCGGTGGCAATTTCCTTTTTCGGAATGATGAGGATATGGGTCGGAGCCTGTGGGTTGATGTCCTTGAAGGCCAGGGTGGTATCGTCTTCGTAGACAATATCTGCCGGGATTTCTTTGGCGATAATTTTTGAGAATATCGTACTCATGTGCGAGTCCTTTGTGGTTATTCTCCGGTAAAGATGGGGGTACGCTTTTCGATGAATGCCTGCACCCCTTCACGGAAATCGTGCGTGCGGAAGGCCCCGGCCTGAATTTGTGCTTCGTAGTCGATGGCATCTGCGAGTTCGCGCCCCATTGCCCGGTAGATTGCACGTTTCGTCAGGCCGATGGCTTTGGTTGGCATTGACGCCAGTTTATTTGCTACCGCTGTGGTTTCTTCTGCGAGTTGGTCGGCTGCGACAATGCGATTGACGAGGCCGAATTCGAGCGCGGCCTGTGCTTCTACACGGTTTTGCGCGTCGGCAAACAGCGCCAGTTCGAGGGCTTTGGCTGGTCCGACGACCTGTTGTAGCAGATGTGTCGCGCCGCCATCGGGGACAAGCCCGATATTGACGAATGCGGCGAATACGAAGCTGGCACTATCAGAGGCGATGCGATAGTCGGCTGCGAGGGCGAGGCTGGCTCCGGCTCCAGCGGCTACCCCGTTGACCGAGGCGATCACCGGTTTTTCTAGCCCGCGAATGGCGAGAATCAGTGTGTTAAGTCCATCGCGCAGAATCTTCGTGATGTCGATATCGCCCATATTGGCGGCGATTTCCTGCAAATCTGCGCCACTGCTGAAGCCTTTGCCGGTTCCGGTCAACACGACCGCACGAATGTTTTTGTCGCGTCCGCAGATTTTGAACGCTGATTGCAGTTCGCGCACTGTGTTGAGACTCAAAGAATTGCGGGATTGCGGGCGGTTAATGGTGACCGTTGCTACGCCGTCCGCAATGTCAAAAAGTATATTTTCTGCGTCCATTAGGTATGGTCCTTGATTATTGTTGGTCACGCAGGGCTACATGCCCATGCCACCGTCTACGTTTAAGATTTGTCCGGTGATGTAACTGGCGTCCTTTGAGGCGAGGAAGGCGACCGCTTTCGCCACTTCTTCGACTTCGCCCCAGCGCCCCAATGGAATCACAGTATTTAACTGGTCGGTGAGTTCTTCGGGCAGGTCTTTGGTGAGATCGGTAAGCACGAAACCGGGTGCGACAGCATTGACAGTCACACTGCGGCTGGCGACTTCACGGGCGAGGGCTTTGGTAAGGCCGATGATCCCGGCTTTGCTGGCGCTGTAATTTGTCTGACCGGATTGTCCCATGATCCCGCTGACGCTGGTGATGTTGATGACCCGTCCGTAACGTTTGCGCATCATGGCGCGGACAGCGGCTTTGCTACATAGCCACGTACTGCGCAGGTTGGTGTTGATGACGGTATCGAAGTCGTCGGCTTTCATCATCATGATGACGTTGTCGCGGGTGACCCCGGCGTTGTTGACGAGGATGTCTATTTTCCCGTAGTCATTCACCGCTTTCTTTATAAGATCGTTAGCCTGTGCTTCATCGCTGACATCTGCCTGAATGGCCTGTGCTGTTCCGCCATTTTCGGCAATTGTGGCGACGACCTCGTTAGCAGCATCTACACTGCTATTATAGTTGACAACGACTGTAGCGCCGCGTGATGCGAGTTCTAGGGCGATGCCGCGCCCGATGCCACGACTACCCCCGGTGACGATGGCGACTCTTTCGTCAAGCATTCCCATAAACATTCCCTTCCTCGCGTATTCAGTATGCTGGCCAAGTGTACCCACAGCAGACGCCAATCGCTAACGATGGTTAAACCGGAACCTGAGAGGAAAGCACCAGATAGGATAATAGAATCGCTGCTGCGTTATTACCTGCATGGACAAAAACAGCAGGCCATAATGATCCGCTGCGCTCGTAGAGTATTGCGGCTACTGCCCCAAGGATGGAAATTGAGGCGATAGACGGTATAGCGATGTGAAGCGTCCCAAAAGCGAGCGAACTGATGCCTAATCCAATCCATAATCCTGCGCGTTGCCTCAACCAGCGGTAGATGACGCCACGAAAAAAGATTTCTTCGGCAAAGGGGACTACGAGTGAGGCCATGACGAATACAGCGAGAAACTCAACAATGGGGACGGGCGCTCTGGCATTTTCGGCAGATAGATTGAGCATATCTTGACCGAGTAAACTTTGTACAAAGCTGATGATGGCGATATTAACCGGAAGATATGCAACGCCAAGAAACAATCCACCGAGAACCCATGAGGGTGTGGTCGGTGTCAACCCAACGGCCTGCCAGCGTTTTGGGTTTTGCCGGATGCCGAAGTAATAGACACTGCCCAAGAAACTGATGGTTGAGGCAATCATCAAACCGACCAGAAGCCAACCGCTTTGCTCGGCTTCGCCAGTTGTAAAGTCCTCGAAAAGTAGATCAGAGTTGCGGCTGATATATACGACAATCCACGCAAAGGACAACACGATGACGGCGATACAGCCACTGAGTGAGATACTCGCGGCATCATCATCGCTCCACTCGCCATCAGGGGAATGTGGTGGTGGTTTTTCGTAGACAGGTAGATCGTCTAGAAAATCCATAATTGGTCACATCCTATAATTTGTGTGCAACACGTCTATGATACGGGTTGACCGCTTACGGCGCGACCCAGCCGATTACTTCGTTTGCTCCGCGCAAATCTCCGGTGATGTTGATCGCGCCGCGTCCGTTGGCGTTGGCAACGTAGATATCTGTGCGACCGTCGGCGATTGTCGGATTGACGCCTGTATATGCGATGAACTGTCCTTCAGGCGAGAAGATTGGGCTACACATACTCGGTGGTGTTCCGCCACGAGTGAGGAAATTATATGTATTGCCGTCCACAACACGGACTCCATAGGGGCACTGCCCGCCGGAGCCACCGACGACAACCGCATTGCCATCTGCTGACCAACCTGTGACCATACTAAAACGGGCAAATGCTAGTTCTTCAAAGGTCGCCAGCACACGCCCCTCAATATCGCTGAGGATGACCTGACTGGTTTCGCCTGCGCTCTGATAGAGTACGCGTGTGCCGTCGGGGGACCATGCTTCTGCGAGGCTAAGGTTGGTAGCTGTCGGAACCTGTCTGGCGGTGCCAGTGGTCACGTCGCCAATCCAGAGTGTGCGCGTAGGATTTAACAGGTCGAGCGGATCGCCGCCTGCGAAAACGATCTGTCTGGCATTGATCCAGCGCAGGGATTCTGGTTCGCTGACGAGTTGGTCAGAGAGTTGAATCACGCTACCGGTAACGGTATCCAGCACGTGCACATGCCCACCCAGAAAAGCGTCTGTGTCGGGATCACATGCGCCTACATCTGTCGGAATCCACGAGGGGCAAAGTTGGCGATCTGACAGGAAGGCCATATAACGGGCGTCAGGCGACCAAACGGGCCAGAAGTCCATCGCGGGATGATTGGTGAGATTGGTCCATTGCCCGGTGCTAAGTTCGTAATTGTAGATGTCGAGTTCATAGCCGTTTTCACGCGTAGCGGAAAGTTGCGTGCCGTCAGGTGTCCATGCGGGGGGGCTGGCGAATCCTCGTTGGGTGAGTGAGGGTAGAGCGAGAACTCGCTGAGTCAATTCAAACTCAATGTCGAGGACGTAGAGGCCGGGGGTGATATCGGTCACAAAATAGGCGATGGCGTTGCCGCGAGGTGCCGGGAAAATCTGGCTGCCGGTAGAAGTTTGTACTTCCAGTACAGGGACGCGATTGCCCGGTACAGTGGGCGAGGCGAAATAGATGATTTCAAGATTATTCGTCGGCTGTGCGGTAGATAGATTACGGACTGTATCGCGGTCGTTTTGTGTGATGAAGACGATCCGGGGGCCGTCGATGCCATCACGGATATTGTCGGGGATATTAACGGTGTCCAGGTTGTCGTAGACGACCTGGCTGACCGGCAGTGCCGTGTTGAAAGGTGTCGGCGTGATGGTCGGCGTTTGAGTCGGCGGTGTGGTGGATGTTGGTGTGCTGGTTGCTGTCGTGGTTGCGGTTGCTGTTTTGGTTGATGATGGTGTCGGGCTGGGGGTGAGTGTGGGTGTCGTGGTATCTGTAGGGATTGTTGTTTGCGTCGGTGTAGCAGTTGCGGGAGCATCTGCCACCGTATCGCAGGCGCTTGCCACCAGAAGCAGCGTCATGAGAATTGCCAGTCCAAGCGCACGTTTGATATTCCACATAGGCATTGATCGTCTCTCCATGTCGCGGGGAATCATACCACAGGATTACTATGGGTTGACTGCCGGGTGAATTATTCCACAAAAATCGTTAGTGGGTATTCGATTTGTGCGCCGTCGCCATACTGAACTCTTAGTGTGAAGGTGCTGGTGTTGGTTGGGCAGGCGTTGTACGAACCATTGAGGGGTACGGGTTCACCGTTTAGTGAAACTGCGCTGCTGTTAGCGGTTTCCCATTCGAGCAGGGTACAGGTTCCAGCAGAAATCGTCGTAATTGTTGAGGCGAATGTTGTGGTGTTGAGGCTGCCACCGGGTATTCTGAGTACATCACCGGGGTGCAGTCGATTTAGTTCAATGAGGCAGTTGGCGGCGGATAATTCGTTGAGTGTTGTTTCGTAGCGGATTGCGAGTTCGGACAGGGTATCGCCACGCACGATGGTATGGAAGTTATACCAGCCGTCAGGGGCCGGGCAAGTAGTTGGTTCTGGTGAGATGCCGGGTTGTGTGTTGGGTTTCGTTTCTACCACGTCGAAGGAGGTCGGCACGTTTGCACGTGTGACCAGTGCGGTCATTTCGAGTGGGATGAGAGATATTTGTGACGGTAGGCCATTGGCCCAAAGTGTGCCGGTTTCTACTGGAATGGTGGTCAATGTTCCTGGTGTAAGCGGACGTGTCGCACCGGGCAATGACACGACGGCGGAACCATTCAATGAGGCGACCGTCATCAGGGCGTCTTCCTGCGAGATGAACACAGTGCCTATAAATACAAGTGTTATATCGTTTATATGGACGGTTGTCTGATCGCCTGCTGCCAATTGTAGAACGATTGCACTATCCAGATCAACGCATGTCGTTGAAAGATCAAGAGTCGGTATCAGCCCTGCACAGGTCAATGATGATATGGGGGCAGGAGCAGTGGGCGTTCTTGCTAAATCTGACATACACGCCGTCAAACTCAGCAGCAGGATTGCGAGCACGCTAGTCGTTGCTTTTCGATAGTTCCTGTTGCTTTTCGTTGTCAGGTTCATTATCGACATTGTCGACATTTCCCGGCGGGTCGCGCTTGAGTACATAGTATGATCCACGCTTTTGCCCCATCTTTGCCAGAATATCCTTTGCGACGAGGTCCGCGAGATCCCGGCGGATTGTTTCTGCATGGACATCGGGGAACATCCGCTGCAATTCGCTATTGGTGATACGGGTTGTTTGCGGCTCGCATAGATGCTTTAGCGCTTGTTCCTGGCGTGGGTTGATTGGCGTATCTGGATAATCGCGCATGAGTTCCCGCATTGCTGTGAGGTCGTTGTCGGGTGTCTCGTCGGATTGAGGAGCCGCCTCTTGACCTTTGAGGGCTTGATTGTACAGCACGACCTTGAAGCCGCCGCCTGTTTCCTCAAACGTGGGCGCACGCATTGCTTGCTGGTTCATTAGTTCGATGACGCGGTCTACCCCGTAGCCGAGACGCTCGATAAAACCCATATCAGACAGCACTTGCACAATTACCGGGTTGCGGCTGAAACGCTCATCCTTAATGTTGTCGATGGTGACAGGGCCGGGCAGTTTGCCAGGACTGGTGACTTCCATATGATCCTGAAAGAGAAACAGGCGAATGCCGTCGCCGCGAATGCTGTAATCTCGGTGGGCGACAGCATTTACCACAATTTCGCGGGCTGCTTCCATCGGATATTCATACTGCTCAGTGCGTGCCATACTCATGCGCAGTTCAACGTCCTTGCGCAGATGGTCAACGAGGAAGGTTTCGGCGCGGCGTATCTGGTCGGGCAATGTTCCGCTGATATCCTGACGGGTAAATGTGTCGCCCATTGTTGTCCCTGCGAAGCGTACTGCGGTGATTTCTCCGCTACGGACAAACTGCTGTGGTGCTTTGCCGAATAACAGGATTCCTGCATAGGTGGGGTGGGTTTTGCCATTGTTGGTAACAAGACATCCTTTTTGCTGGAGAATCTCCTGCGGAGATGAAACACCCAGTCCCTGAATCGTGTTTGTGTAGTTTTCGACCTTTGCCCAGTCCAGGTCTTCCAGTGTTGCGCCAGGTACAAGATCAGACTCAAAGGCGATTTCGCCACGGGCAATTAGAAGATCGCGCAGATCGTGAGGTTTGAGCGATTCGTTGTGGATTTCACGGCGGTGCAGATAATGACCATCCATTGAGTAGACGTGTGGCATATGACCGGGGATAGTAGCTGCAACGACGGATTTGCCTTCAACTGTATGAACCACCGGTGTAGGAATCGTCAGAGCCGGGTCGAGCGAAAGTGCAACAGACAGTACTTGATCGACTACTTGTGCGCTGTTGGTCAGGCCGACAATATCAGGCTTGGTTAACCCGCGTACACCGACCAAAAGTGTGCCACCCTGCGCATTTGCCATAGCAACCATTGTTTTGCCCAGGTCCTCGCGTGAGGCTGACCCCGGCAGCCAATCGAGCGTTATGCTCCGCTGTGCATTGACGATGTCTGAGGCATTCTGGACTGCGTTCATGGAGTGTTATTTTCCGTAATAATTGTTGATTCGTTCGACTCTGCGTGGAGTACCAGGTCCATCACCTGCTGCATATCATCGACAAACACAAGATTAAGTGACTTTACGGCCTTCGCTGGAAGGTCTGACATATCCTTATGATTGTACTCTGGAAGGATGATGTTTTTGATTTGAGCACGGCGGGCAGCCAGCACCTTTTCTTTGACGCCACCGACCGGAAGTACACGACCGCGCAGGGTAATTTCCCCGGTCATGGCCCAATCACTGCGTAGTTTGCGTTCGGTGAATGCGGAAATGATGGCGGCTGCCAGCGTGATGCCGGCAGAGGGGCCATCTTTGGGGACGGCACCTTCTGGCAGGTGAATATGAATATCGGTGTTTTCGAAGTCTTCGTGTGGTACGTTCAAGTCGTCAGCGCGAGATCGCATGTAGCTAAACGCGGTTTGTGCGGATTCTTGCATAACGTCGCCGAGTTGTCCGGTCAGGATAATACTGCCTTTGCCGGGTAAGATCGACACTTCGATGGTCATCACATCACCTCCGCCACTTGTCCACGCGAGTCCGGTGGCAATGCCGACGCTATCTTCCTGATTTGCATGCAGCGGGATGTGCTGTGGTGGACCGAGAAACCGTTCGACGTGATCGCGTGTGATGCGATGCGGATGGCGTTTTTTTTCAGCGTAAAGGCGGGCGACTTTACGACAGATATTGGCGATTTCACGGTCGAGATTGCGTACCCCCGCTTCATAAGTGTATTCACGGGATATGGTCGTTAGAGCGGGTGTTTCAAAGTGTATGTTGCTGTCTGTAATTCCGTTAGCTTCCAATTGGCGTGGAATCAGATAGCGGCGTGCGATCTCGATCTTGTCTTCGTGTGTGTAGCCGGGGAATTCGACAATCTCCAACCGGTCGAGTAATGCGTCTGGTAGGGGAGATAGGTCATTGGCTGTGGCAATGAACAGGACTTTTGACAGATCATAATCTGCTTCGAGATAATGATCGCTAAAACTGTTGTTTTGCTCTGGGTCGAGGACTTCGAGCAGTGCGTCGGAGGGGTCTCCCCGAAAATCTGCGCCGAGTTTGTCGATCTCATCGAGCATGAATACGGGGTTGAGGCTACCGGCACGGCGCATCGTTTGCAAAATACGACCGGGCATTGCCCCGATATAGGTGCGGCGATGACCGCGAATTTCGGCTTCGTCGCGCACGCCGCCGAGACTTACGCGGACAAAATCACGATTTAGCGCGCTGGCAATGCTTTTGCCCAGAGAGGTTTTACCGACACCGGGGGGGCCTACAAAACAGAGAATCGGACTGCGCATCTTATCTTTGGCGAGCTTGCGGACGGCGATGTATTCGAGAATGCGATCTTTGACTTTTGGTAGACCATGA
>DAOTXA010000108.1:0-5845 GCA_034435595.1 Anaerolineae bacterium
CTGCTGAAACCGGACATACACCTATTTCTGCTGGTGTTTTGCAGGGCCTCGTGGACGTTTTATGCTATGCCGCCTGAAATGGACAAAGTCGAGTACCAGATACCCGAGGTATTTGCTTGTGAATGAACGGTCAAATATTCGCCGTTAAATGCATACCCTCTTTCTGGATAGTTGACACCGGGGCCTTCTCTTAGCCAGACACTGCTGTAACTAGAATCGATACGAGCAATCACGTCTGTGTTCGTTGCGGGCATAGGTGGTGGGACGAAGTCTGCTTCTGGGGTGGGTGGGCTATCAGCGATTGTGACTTGCGGATTGGTCATGCGGAGTGCGCCATATCCATAAACGGGGTTGGGCACATTCCGAACACCATAGTTGCTGGTGTGATTTCTGAGCAAGGTTTCTCGAATTTCTTGATTGCTGAGTGCATTTGCTTCTATAAGCAGGGCTACGGAACCCGCGACAATGGAACTCGCCGCTGATGAACCTTCAAATGCGATGTTGTTGCTCAAGATGACATTGCCCGGTGCCATAATGTCCGGCTTGTTTTCCAAGCCGGACGCAGTCCCGAAAGAACTATAGCTTGCTGTAGCCCCTGCTCTGTCAAGTGCGCCTACCGTGATGACATTTGGTGAATCTGCCGGTGACATTACACTGCTATTGGCGATGCCCCAGTCGTAAGAATGATACTCAATCGCCAACTTAAAAAGAATGCCTGTTGCATTTCCGATTCTATCGACGACTTTGATATTTACGGGTTCGTTGATGTTTATAGCAAACCGTTTGAAAGAATATGACAGATCCGATTGCACTAACGTTGACGCTACCGGCTGATTATTATTGGCTCCTTCAACGATTAGACCCAGATCAATCTGCTGGGCCAGGGTAGCATCTTGGGTTTGCCCTTCCCATGTGAGAATGACGTTGACCTCATCATAGTGAATGTCGTCAATGGTAATTGCTGGATCGTTGTACGGTCTAAACAGATGAACATTGCCGTCACCGGGGGAAAAGGCATCATGGATATATCCCCCTCTGGCATAATCACCCGCGGCATTCACCCAGATAATACCTGCTTGAATCGCACGTTCGGTAGCTTCCCTGCTGGCTTCAATTGGGAAAACAATCGGATGATTGATGATGTCAACGTCTTGCTCAATCATCCAGGTCACGCAGGCAGTATAAGCCCGGAGATCAGTGTAACTGCACAGATAGTACTGTGCTGCGGGGGCGATACTCGCAATTACTTCTAAGGCTTTGGTTCCACTGTTGGTTTCATATTGGATGTCGTCACCGTCTATGTTTGTCACTCTAACGGAATTAAAAGTAGCGTAACCGTCAAATCCGACATCAATTATGCCAATCTTTAGATTCTGACCACTGTATCCACTTCCATGCCATGTGGCGATATTTCTCTGGTCGATGATTTGTTGCATCGAAATGAATTCGTTGCCCTGCGAGGCTACATCTTGCAATGTGGTAGCCGTTACCATAGAGACACTTAGAAGGATACAGCCAAAGACCAGAACGATGATTTTGTATCGGTTGCTTGGCATACGAAAATCTCCTAGCTGATAACGCCTTTATGATCCACGATAATCGGAAGTCATTTGAACTCACGAGTGACCAAATACCGGATTTATGGTGATGGTTTCCAAAATCCTTATTAGTGTCATACATAGAATAAGCTGCTTTGCGTGCGTTTAGTGTTGAGATTAGCCTTACCGTTAGAACCTAAAAAATAACGTGGTCTAGCGAAAAAAGAGGATTTCTTTCAAACTTGGTCTACGCCCGTTTTGGCTCATCCGCACTTTGTGTGAAATCAAGGTGGGGCAAGGACGCGCAGGCGGAGTAACGCAACACACCGGGCAAACGACCCGGTGTGTTCATTTTTGATATACGGTTGTCATCGTTGAATTGTCCTGTGCGTGTGGCCCGCTTATGCGTGCGACCCGCTATGGTGTTTCGGCTCGTTCTTGAGCATCGTGCTCTCATGTCCAGAGGTCAGGTTTGCGACCAATTTGCCGAAGGCGACCAGAATGAAGGGCGTCTTGCCCGGTGTCACTTCGATCACGACTTCTGCCTGCGAGTGTGCTTCGGTGGCCTGACGGTGCATCCGGGCGTTGCGGGCGATTTCCTGCTGGCGCTGCTGGCTGATCTGCATATCTTTTGCGTTCATGATGTACTCCTGTTTAATTTAGATGGGTCTTGCTTTTCGGTCAAAGAGTGGTGCGGCGGATACCATCTGCCTTGAAATCCTATTGGAACTGGCTGAACCCTGAGCGTTTACTGTCATCACTGGACGGGCTGCCCGGTTCGCCAACGAACTGCCACAGGCTCAACTCGTCGTAGATTAACCATGCTTCGATAATTTGCCCGTCCTCGATCCAGAAGAAGTTCCACAGGGTATCGAGCATCCCGTCTTCACCAAATTCAAATAGCTCCGTGTTCAACATGGTGGGCGGTTCATCAATGCCCAGGATTTGCAGCGCGACCATATTGCCGCCAGATCGCAGTGCGTATTCGGGCATTGCGGTCATCACTTGCGTGTAGAACGCGATGAATATGTCGCGGTCCATGTCGCCGTTGAGCGGGTCGTGGGCGATGAAGGTATCGCTGAGCAGGCTAACGGCTGCATTTGCGTCCCCGTTATCAATGAAGTCGGTGAACAGTTGCTCGACGAGACTTTCGTTTGCGACGAAGTTGGCGTCTTCAACTGCGGCGACCGGTGCGGCGGAAACCATGAGCGTGAGTGCGATTAATGTGCTGATGATGGTGGTTGAGCGGTTCATGTTGTGTCTCCCCATTGGTGTGTTGTGTTGTGTTGTGTTGTGTTCGCTTGATGTCTCTACCATACGCTGTCAGGGGGTGGCTGGTCACCTACCCGATAGGAGGGAATGGGGGGAGGGGAAAATGAGGGGTTTGGTAGTTTTCCCTTTAATTTCACCGTAAACTAAGAACGGGTAATAGATTTTTGAGGAGACGTTTATGCAAGACTACACCGGAAAACTCATCAAAGGCTATCATCTACAAGACAAACTCGGCGAAGGCGGATTCGGTGCGGTCTACCGCGCACAACAGACCGCTGTCGGGCGTGATGTAGCGATCAAGATCATTCTCCCGCAGCACGCCAACCAACCTGCATTCATCCGTCGCTTTGAGACGGAAGCCCAACTCATCGCCAGACTCGAACACATGCACATCGTGCCATTACATGACTACTGGCGCGATCCTGAGGGCGCGTATCTGGTCATGCGCTGGCTGCGTGGTGGCAGTTTGCGCGATACCATCCGGCGTGATGGCGCGTATGACATCAAGAGCGCAGCCGCACTCTTAAGTCAGGTGGCAGCCGCACTCGAAGCCGCACATATGCGCGACATCATCCACCGCGACCTCAAGCCGGAGAACATCCTGCTGGACGAGGACGGCAACGCCTACCTCTCCGACTTCGGCATCGCCAAAGACCTCGCCGCGCCAAGATCAAATACCGCCACTGAAGAAATCGTCGGCTCCCTCGATTACATCTCACCCGAACAGGCACGCAGCGAACCAATCACCGCTTGCACGGATGTCTACAGCCTCGGAGTCGTCCTGTACGAGATACTGACGGGCACGCATCCATGGCCTGACCTGTCCTCGATCGAACGCCTTTACAAGCACATCAACGATCCGCTGCCTGAGATTGAGGCACTCGATGATGATGTTGATCTGAATGCAGTGAATGACGTGATCCAGAAGGCGACTGCCAAAGACCCGACGAAACGCTACACCTCTGCCGGGGAATTTTCACAGGCGTTCAATGACGATGTGGTCAAGATGAGCGCCATCACCGGCAGCCTTGAGGCACAACTGACGCGCCGCGAGCAGGAAGTGCTGAAGGGCATCATCGAGGGGCATTCTAACCGCCAGATCGCCAATGAGATGTTCGTTGAAGTCTCGACGATCAAATGGTATGTGCGGCAAATCTACCAGAAATTGGGCGTCCGCAGCCGCGTGCAGGCGGTCATTCGTGCCCGCGAACTCAACCTGATTGTGAATGTGGAGGAGCCAGAGCCGTCCGCCGCGCCGTCAAAGATCATCAGCATGGCCTCGCTGGCGGAACCGGAGAATCCGTATAAGGGTTTGCAGGCGTTCAGTGCCGCCGATACGCTGGACTTCTTCGGGCGCGAGGCGCTGGTGGAAAAACTGCTGGTGCAGGTAGAACGTAAGCGTTTTCTCGGTGTGATTGGGCCGAGCGGTTCGGGCAAGTCCAGCGTGGTGAAGGCCGGTTTGATCCCGGCGTTGTGGCGCGGCGACCTGGCTGGTTCGGAGAAGTGGTTCGTGGTGGATTTGCTGCCGGGGAGCCATCCGCTCGACCAGCTTGAGATCGCATTGACGCGGGTTGCGGCGGATCAGGGCGGCAACCTGCGCGAGCATCTGGGGCGTGATGAGCGCGGCCTGCTGCGCTGCGCCGATTTGATTCTGCCGGATGATGACAGCCAGTTGGTCGTCGTGATCGACCAATTTGAGGAAATATTCACGTTGGGCGAGCATGAGGGCGTGCGGCAGCATTTTCTGGACTTGCTGCGCACCGCTGCTACCGATTCGCGCAGCCGGGTGAAGGTTGTTATCACGCTGCGCGCCGACTTCTATGATCGCCCGCTGCGCTACCCGGAATTCGGCGCGTTGCTGCGTGCCAACATGGAGACGATTCTGCCGTTGAGTGCGGAAGGACTGGAACGTGCGATTGTCGAACCAGCGAAGCGCGTGGGTGTCACCTGCGAACCGGGGCTGGTCGCCCGCATCGTCGGCGAGATGAACTATCAGTCCGGCGCACTGCCTCTGCTGCAATACGCGCTCACGGAACTCTTTGACCGCCGCACCGGCTTTCAAATGACGATGGCATCCTATGAGGTGATTGGCGGCGCGGTCGGTGCGCTGGCGAA
Source organism: Anaerolineae bacterium (assembly GCA_034435595.1). GTDB lineage: Bacteria > Chloroflexota > Anaerolineae > Aggregatilineales > Phototrophicaceae > JAVJSU01. Next base: position 4,926 of record DAOTXA010000108.1, read on the forward strand.
GCGTGCGGAAACGACCTTCAACGAAATGATACCGGAAGCGCAAGCCGCCGCCCGGCAGATGTTCCTGCGACTGGTCACACTCGGTGAAGGCGTGGAAGACACCCGCCGCCGCACCCCGCGTTTCGAACTGCTGGAGATCACTGACGATCCTGAACTTATGGACGAGATCATTGACGTATTCGCCGCGTATCGCTTGCTCTCACTCGATCACGACGCCGATACCCGCACACCGACGGTCGAAGTTGCACATGAGGCGATTTTGCGTGAGTGGGAGCGTCTACGCGACTGGCTGGACGACAGTCGTGCCGATATCCGGCTGGAGCGAGTTCTGGCTCGCAACGCCGACGAATGGACTGCCAATAGGGGCGACGCCAGCTATCTGCTGACCGGGGCACGTCTGGAACAGATCGAGGGCTGGCACGAATCCGCGAGTGTGGCGCTGACACCGACCGAGCAAGCCTACATCGCCGCCAGTCTGGACAAGCGCACGCATGACGCGCAACTGGAAGCACAACGTATCGCCCGTGAGGAAGCACAGGAGCAGCGCTCACGTAATCTGCTGCGGGTGCTGGTTGTCGTTTTCTCACTTGCGACCATTAGTGCGATTGTCTTCTCGATTTTCGCATTTGACCGCGAGCAACAGGCACAGGACGCCCGCGCCGACGCCGAAGCCGCCCGTGCGACGAGTGTCTTCAACGAACAGCAGGCGCGTGAACTGGCGATAGTCAACGCCGTGCGTGTCGCCCTTGTAGAAAAGGAATACGACACGGCGCGCGCCTTCACTATGCATCTCAACCGGCAGGAGAACCTTTCACCGGCAGCCCAGGTCGTTTTCGCGGACTCGGCTTATGCACCCGGTACGGTAATGCTTTTTGAAAATGAGGGCGGCATATGGGATCTGCGCGTCAACGCTGAACACG
>DAOTXA010000109.1:0-14169 GCA_034435595.1 Anaerolineae bacterium
CCGCGTGACGGTGCTGGTACACAGGGCCTTAAGGAAGGCGATACCCCCTCGTGGTTCTACTTCCTTGATAATGGTCTCAACAGCCCGGAAAACCCGCACTGGGGCGGCTGGGGTGGTCGCTTCGAACAAAACAACGGCAATATCTACTATGATGCGCGGGATCGCGTCGGCGGATCGACTACCCGCACGGCGACGGTCTGGCGCTGGCGTCCGCACTTCCAAAACGACTTCACGGCACGTATGGAGTGGACAGTAACGCCCAACTATGCCGACGCCAATCACAACCCGGTGGCGGTCGTTGCGGGTGGCACACGGATCACGGTCGCGCCCGGTACGACGATCAATCTCGACGCTCGTTCGTCCAGCGATCCTGACGGCGATAATCTGAGCTTCGAGTGGTTGCACTATCGTGAGCCAAGCACCTACGGCAATTCGGTCAATATCTCCAATCGCCGCAATGCGCAGGCCAACTTCGTCGCACCGAATGTCAGTTCGCCGCAAACGATCCACGTGATCCTTATGGTGACAGATAACGGTTCCCCGGCTCTAACCGGCTACCAGCGTGTTGTGGTGACGGTTGATCCGAATGCTAGTAGCACGCCGGAACCGACACCGGAACCGACAGAGACACCGATTCCGCCCGGTGGTGAAAGTGCGCTGGCAATCATGCCGCTTGGCGATTCGATTACACAATCGAAGAGTAACTACAACAGCTATCGTCGCCCGCTGTGGTTCAAGTTTCAGAATGAAGGCTATGCGGTGGACTTCGTCGGCAGCCTTGACCAGAACTATCAGGGTGGGCCGCCGACCAATGACTTTGACCGCGACCATGAAGGTCACTGGGGTTGGCGTGCTGATGAAATCCTCGCCAATATCAGCAGTTGGGCGCAGTCTGCACAGCCAGATATGGTGCTGATGCACCTGGGAACCAACGACATCTTCCAGGGTCAAAGTGTGAACAGCACCATCAACGAGATGGGGCAGATCATCGACCGTCTGCGGCAGGCGAACCCGGATGTCGTCGTCTTCGTGGCGCAGATCATCCCGCACAACCGCAGCGACCGTCCGGCGATTGAACCGCTGAACAGTGCGATCCCCAACCTTGTCGCCTCGAAGAACACGGCGCAGTCCCCGGTGATTCTGGTGGATCAATACAGTGGCTTTGACGCCGCCAACGACACCTTCGACCGCGTGCATCCTGATGGCAGCGGTGAAGAGAAGATGGCGCAGAAGTGGTTCGACGCGATGGTCGATCATCTGAACGGTACAACGCCGCCGCCGCCGACCCCGACTGATGCCCCTGATCCCGCGCCGAGCATCGCGCAGGTTATGCTGGTCAATGCTGATAACGACAGCGACATTCGTCCGCTGGCAGGCAGTGAAACAATCAACCTTGCCGACCTGCCCACGCGCAATATCAACATCCGCGTGGATACGAACCCGGAGCGTACCGGTAGCGTGCAGTTTGATTTGAACGGTCAGGTCCGCGTGGAAGGTCTTCCCCCGTACATGCTGTGGGGCGACGACGCAGGCGACTATCTGCCGTGGACGCCCGAAGTCGGCAACTACACCCTGACGGTCACGGCCTTCAGTCAAAACAACGCCACAGGGACGCCGAGCCAGCCCGTAACGGTGAACTTCGCCATCGAAGATCAGCAGAGCGAATACATCGTCAACGTCAACGTGCAGGGGCAGGGCACGGTCGAGCAGAATTCGACCAGTACAGTCGCTTCGACTTCCGGGTACAACCTGGGTACTGAAGTCGAACTGGTGGCGGTGCCTGAACCCGGCTGGGTGTTCGAACGCTGGGACGGCGATGTTGCCGGGACCAACACGAGTGTCATCGTGACGGTTAACCGCGACATCAACGTGACGGCATACTTCCGCCTTGACCCGGCTTCCAGCCATGGTCTAACGGGTGAGTACTACGAATACCGTAACTTTACCGGGCGCAGTGTCCAGCGCGTCGATGGTCTCATCGACTTCAACTGGGGCGCGGGCGGTCCGATCATGGATGTGACTGGCGACTGGAACTTCGCCATTCGCTGGACCGGCTACGTTGTGCCGCGCTACAGTGAGCGCTATACGTTCAATCTGCTGGCAGATGACGGCGTGCGCCTGTGGGTTAACGACCGTCTTATCATCGACCGCTGGCGTAAGGGTATGCACGACCTGAACGGTCAGATCGACCTGGTTGCCGGTCAGCCAGTCAGCATCAAACTCGAATACTACGAGGACGTGCAGAACGCGCAGGTCACGTTGTACTGGAGCAGCAACAGCCAGCCGAAGGAAGTGGTGCCGACCAGCCAGTTGTTCACCGTGAATCCAGGCACGCAGACGCCGGAACCGATTACGCCGCCGCCGACGCCGACCGAGGCCCCAACCGAGGCCCCGACGGAAGAGCCGACCCCGGCTCCGACGCAGCCGACGACGCAACCGCCGCCCTCATCGGGTGGGAACGGACTCAAGGGTGAGTACTACGAGCACCGTGACTTCCGTGGTCGCATGGTTGAACGCGTGGATGGCCTCGTCAACTTCAATTGGGGCGCGGGTGGCCCGATGATGGATGTGACCGGCGACTGGAACTTCTCGATCCGCTGGACCGGCTATATCGTGCCGCGCTACAGTGAAACCTACACCTTTAATCTGCTGGCAGATGATGGCGTGCGTCTGTGGGTCAACGACCAGTTGATCGTCAATCGCTGGCAAAAGGGCCTGCACGATCTGAGTGGTCAGGTGAACCTGGTCGCAGGCCAGCCGGTTAGCATCCGCCTCGAATACTATGAGGACGTGCAAAACGCGCAGGTCACGTTGTACTGGAGCAGCAACAGCCAGTCGAAGGAAGTCGTGCCGACCAGCCAGTTGTTTACCGATGATCCGGGTGTGAATCCAGCACCGCCTCCGGCACCGACGGAAGCGCCGACGGAAGCGCCGACAGAAGCGCCGACCCCGGCGCCGACTCAGCCGACGCTGCAACCGCCGCCCACTGTCGGTGGAACCGGCCTCGCGGGTACGTACTTCGAGAACCGCGACTTCAGCGGGCGCACCGCGCAGCGTGTGGACGGAACAATCAACTTCAACTGGGGCGGTGGTGGCCCGATCATGGATGTGACTGGCGACTGGAACTTCGCCATCCGCTGGGAAGGGTTTATCGTACCACGCTACAGCGAGCGCTATACCTTCCGTATGGTGGCGGACGATGGCGTGCGCGTGTGGATCAACGATCAGCGCATCATCAACCGGTGGTCGCAGGGTGTGCATGACATCACCGGGCAAATCAACCTGACGGCGGGGCAGCCTGCTCGTATCAAGATCGAGTACTTCGAGACGATCGATAATGCACAGGTGTCGATGTACTGGAGCAGTGCCAGCCAACCGATGGAAATTGTGCCCATGAGCCAGTTGTTCACGTCAAATCCTGGTGCGCAGGCCATAACTGGAACGACCGCCATTGAACCGCAGGCGGGTGCAGCACTGGCGATCCCGGCTGCTGCGCCAGAATCAGGCACTACGACTGCATCTGTAACCGGCTTTGTCCTCATCAGCACGGAAACAGGTGCGGACATCACGCCAGTTGCGAACAACGCCGTCATCGACCTGGCGACCTTGCCCACGCGCAGCGTCAACATGCGTGTACAGGTGGGAGCCGGGGCAGTTGGTAGCGTCGTCTTCTCTCTGAATGGTGGAGCGCGAACGGACAACGGTGCGCCCTTCAGTGTGGCGGGCGATGTCAACGGCGCGTACAATGTGTGGGTGTTGACCGCAGGTACATATACGGTCACGGCGACACCCTATGCCCTGCCAGATGCGCAGGGAGCCGCCGGAACGCCGATGACGCTCACCTTTACGGTGACGGATGGTACGTAAACACTGTATAGCGGCGGGGCACTACATCGCAATGTAGACGTTCCTGTATAACAGAAGCGACAATACTATAAAGGAAACGATGCCCTCACTTCCAAAAAGCGGAGTGAGGGCGTTTTCTATGTGCGCGGCGTGTGCTGATTGCGGGTTGATTGTACGCTATCGAATACGAAAAACTTCCGAAAAGTCTGCTGTAAGATGACCATTATTCCAAGCAATGTGCTATAAGAAGTCTGTATGCGGGTGAGTATGCCTGAAACTCAACCGTTTCCTCACCCTTACCCATCCAAGGTGTTTGAATCACCTGAGACGCTTTTACCATCGGCTTGCAGTGTCGGCCTTCGGGCGGGTCACCGCACACGATGACAACCAGGACTTGTCCGCTGATCGACTCAAGAAGGAGCCGGTGATGTCAGAAAACATGCTGCCCGTAAACCCGGAGGCACTGCCGCCTTCGGACGGGGCCGAATCCGCCGAAAACGCCGGGACTACTCCAGCCACTCCCTCAAAACCCGTAAAGAACGTTTCTACAACGCGCACCGTCCTGAAAAACATGACTTCGCTGGTCGCTAGCGACGTGGTGAATCGCATCACCTCGTTTGTGATTTACGCGCTGGTTGGTCGTTTTCTGGGCGCGTTTGCCTTCGGTCAGATTTCGCTGGCCCTCTCGCTGTTTTACACGTTCCATGTGTTCGCCGTCGCCGGAATGAAGACGTTGGTTACCCGCGAGGTCGCCCGCGACAAGGACAGCACCGGCAAATATCTGGTTACCAGCAGTTTTCTTGTGCTGTTCACGACCTTTCTTTCGCTGTTGGGTTTGCTGGCTTTCATCGATATCATGGGCTACAACAGCACGCCAGAACTTACGAGTTTTGGCTTATATACGCTGTCGAACCTCAACGGTGGCTTTGATGCGCTGTGGGATTTGAGCTATGGCGGGCGTGCAGATACGGCGCTAGTGATCCTCATTATCTGTATGGGGTTGCTGCCGTATGCACTCTCTCAGGTGATGGAAGCAGTCTTCCAGGCCCATGAAGAAATGACCTACATCGCCTACGTCAATGCCCCGGCCAATATCATCCGCATCGCGCTAATCTTCTTGCTGACCAGCGGTGGGTACGGACTGTATAGCATTGCAATTATGATGCTCATCTCACATGTGTTGGTGATGGCGGCGGAACTCTACTTCTTGCTGCGATACATCGTCAAGCCCAAGCTGCAACTCAACCGTGAATTCACCGTTTCGTTGATGAAGAAGTCGATTACCTTTTTTGGGATCGACGCGATTCTGGCGATTATGTCCAGCATCTATCTGATTTTGCTGGCCCGCTTCCTCAACGAAAGCGCGGTTGGTCTGTTCAGTAGTGCCACGCAGATCATGACGCCGATGATTATCCTGTATCGCAGTATTATCCTGTCGGTATTCCCGATTATGTGCCAGCGCTTCGACGTGAACAACTCTGACGGTATGCGACGTATCGCCAGCCGCCTGCTGGAAATGCTGATGATACTGGCGATTCCGATGTCGGTGGGTGTGTATCTGATGGCGGAGTGGGGCCTCAGCTTCCTGTATGGTGGCGAGGAATTTACCGCCGCTGCGAATGCCGTCCGCGTGATTGTTTTCGTCGTGTTGATCCAATCAATCAGTGCGGTGTTCGGTCGCGTGTTGTTCGCCAGTCTGCGTGAGAAGACTAGCTTGCGCATCACCAGCATCAACCTGGCGATTAGCGTTGTCGCGGGTGTGTTGTTGATCCCACGTTATGGCGTAATGGGTGCGGCCTACGCACAGTTGATTGTTATCGTCGTGGGCGCGATCCAGCATTACATCCCGGTTTCGCGGATGCTGCGCGGTCTGCCGCTGCTCACACTAATCTGGAAGCCTGCAATTGCCGCCGGGGCGATGGGCCTTTACATCCAGTACTTCTACATTGAAGGCGGGCAGAACGCACTGTTGACCGTCGCCATTGCTTCGGTGATTTACTTCGTGGTGTTGATCGGCGTTATGGTAATGTCGATTGGCGGGCCGCGTCAAATCCGTGCCCGCTACCTCGGCGTGTAGCGAAAATACAAAAACGGGCGCTGATCGCCCGCTAAAGTGTCACTGCGCAGGACGGGCGTAACCCCGTCCTGTTTTGCGTCTATGCGATGTTAATCGGTGAAGTCGTTGGCGGTGAGGGCGGGTTCCATTGCTGCGACCATGCGCTCGACGGTTTCGTCGTCCAGCCCCTTGCGCCATTTGGTGTTGGAGTTGGTGATGTTCTGGTCTTCGATGCCCTCAAGGAAACGATCTGGTGCAAGGTCGAGGAACTCGCAGATTTCCGTCAGCACGCCCATCGTGTCGTCGCACAAATTGGTGTAGGTGGTGGAGTACATGACACCTTTTTCCTCTAAACCCAGTACCTCATTTTGATGCGTGACCTCGTCTACAGACGCCTTCCAGTACCGGCCTAGCTGCTCTGCAAGGGCGGCGGTTGACTGCTCGAACAGTTCGCGCTCTTTGGGCGGCCATTCCTTGAGATGTTCCTCATGGATGATTTTCTTCGTGTGCGAGTTCACCACAGCGCGACCATCGCGCATGATGTACACAAAGCGTGCATCAGGGAAGTGTTCGACCAATTGCGGTATGCGGAACACGTTGTAGGGTGTCTTGTTCATGAAGGTGGGCTTGCTGTGCAGAAACTGGAACGCGCCGAACATAGCTTTGATCTCGTCCATGCGGTGTTCGTTTTCTGACCACCACCGCGCCATGAACCCCGCTGGATCGTATTCCAGCGGCGGCTTGTCGAGGTTTTCCTCGCGCCAGGGGAACCAGCCCGGATCCCAGATTTCGTTGGCCTCGGTCCAGTTGGCGATGTCCTTGTGCATATCCAGCAGGCGACCAAGCAGCGTTGTCCCACTGCGATGACAGCCGAGGATGAAGATTGGACGCTTTAACTGTTTCATGGCAAATTCAGGGCGTGTTTTCGCCAGTGTAGGCGCACCGCGCCGGATGATGGCGTTCCGCGCCCGTTTGGGCATCGAACCGATATCTTGTGCGTTGGCAACATGCTTTTTCATACGCGTCTCTCTTTGCTATTGTGTTCCCGATCTCGCAACAAAAGACTTTTGAGAGAAGTTTATTTCTGTCTGGCTAATCGTTGAATTCGACGCGGTGCATCACGTCAAGCAGCGCGTCCTCGCTGACGACATGCTGCGGGTTTCCCACGACAATCGCGTGCGGGGGGACATCCTTGGTGATGACCGCGCCGCCGCCGACACGACTGCCCGCACCGATAGTCACCCCGCCAAAGATCATCGCATATGGGCCGACCCATACGTCATCCTCGATGGTGGGGTAGCTGGTGGTGCGCCCTTCAGGGGTGATGTCGTCTTTTTGCCCCAGTGTTACGCCCTGAAACATGGTCACATTGCGCCCAATTTTAGCGTTGTGGTTGACGACAATCGACCAGCCATGATTAATGTGAAACGCCTCGCCGATCTGTGTGCGCCACGGCAGGTCCATGCCTGCCTGATGCGTCGTCCAGCGATGGAATATCCGCGCCAGTGTGAACAGAAAGCGCCCGACAGGATTGCGCGAATCACTCAAGGCCTGACTGAGGCGCATACTGTAGATGACACGGAAGGTGCGATTGATGAAGATTAACTTGAGCAAGGTAGAGCGTGAGAAGCCGCCAGTATAGCGATGGACATCCGCACGCAGGGCACGTCGAAGTTCTGGATAATGTCCTGACATCACGTTTCCTCGGAGAGTGCCAGGTCAAACCTGGCAAATTAATTTCGGGGCCGGGTAAAAATGCTTATCATTTGACCGCCTATAGTATATCAATTCTAGCATAGTCCAGGTTTGAGGTTAGAGCAATTACGTCGAATGTGCAGGAATACAAACAAAATAGTTGGGACAATGTAAAGAACGAGAGTTTCATGGGGGAGGTATTGTTGCGATGACAGTCTATCTGGAATGCAAAACGCCCCACAGAGAGTGGGGCGTGTGCAAAAAGTTTACGAAGAAATCTTTTTGTTAGCGTGACGAGAGTATGACTCAGAGATTGAGACCTGTCAACTATAAAACCGGGTTTCGACCGAGTCTACAGGCTTGTATTAGAGCCGGTATTTCATCACCACAATGTTCGCTGACGATTTTGCGGGTACAGGTGTCGCTACAATCAGCCCACGTGTTTTAATCATCCGGGCAGCCAGCAAGCTCACCGGAATCGAGATCAAACACCATATCACCAATATGTTCAACAATAGCATCATTGTAAGTGCCCCCTGACGGTCATTACACGATCATTTATGGATGTGTAGAAAAACCGCCTGTATTTATGTTTCGATTATGCTTTAGATTCGGCAAGAACTCAAAAAATTTTTACTTTTGTAACCTGCAATCACTCTGCAAAATCTTAAATTTCTTTACGAACTTCATAGGGTGGCCCGTTTATGATCTGTTTTGCCGGTCTGGACGCCCTTCAATGGAAAAAGTACAATCTCATAGGGGTTACGATTTTCAGTATCTCAATGTTCGCTCAATACGTCTATAGGACCCATCCCCCATGACGGAAGTCCCAGTTCAGCTTAAGATGCGTCCGGCGACCTTGCTCAATCAGGTGCGCTGGCTTGTAGATACTCAACCGGATGCGCCTGCTGTGGTGCTGGTCGAGGGTGACGCGGAAAAGACGATCTCTTATAGTGAACTTTTTCGGGAATCGGCCCGCTACGCCGCTGCGCTTGAAGACGCCGGGGTGCAATCCGGCGATCTCGTCGCGCTCATCATGCAACACGGTGAGGATGTGCTGTACGCCTTCTGGGGTGCGATGCTGCTGGGCGCGATCCCCTCGATTTTCCCGTTTCTGTCGGATCGTCTGGACCCGGCGCGGTATTTCGATAGCGTGCGCCAACTGGTCGAACATGAGGGCGTGCGTGTCGTTGTGACGTACAGCGGACTTGAATCTGACTTGCGACAGTCTCTCGACGCTGTTGAAGTAACCATCTTCAATACAGAGACGCTATCTGCTGACAATCCGCCGGATGTCAAAACCTATGTGGATCGCAATCCAGCGACTGCCGAGGACACCGCATTTTTACAGCATTCTTCCGGCAGTACCGGCTTGCAAAAAGGTGTGATGCTCAGTCATCGCGCTGTGTTGAACCAGGTAGCAGCCTATGGTGCGGCGATTCGCCTGTCGCCGGATGACGTGATCGTTAGCTGGTTGCCACTGTATCATGACATGGGTCTTATCGCTGCGTTCATCATGCCAATGCTACAGGGTGTCAAGCTGGTGCTGATGTCGCCTTTTCGCTGGGTGCGTGATCCGAAGATGCTGTTGCACGCCATCACTCGCCATGACGGAACGCTGTGCTGGCTGCCGAACTTCGCCTATACTTTTCTGGCGACGCGCATCCGCGATGAAGATTTAGTTGGTGTTGATCTGGCGTCGATGCGGGCTTTCATCAACTGCTCGGAACCTGTGTACGCGCAGAGTCACGCTGACTTCCGCGAGCGGTTCACGCCGTATGGCCTGCATGAGTCGGCGCTGACGGTCTGCTATGCGATGGCGGAAAACACGTTTGCGGTCACACAGGCCGGAATTGACGCGCCGGTAAAGCACGATGTTATAGATCGTCGCACACTATCCGAAGATCATCAGGCGACCCCTGCTGTAGACGATGCCCCTACATTGACTTTCGTCTCCAACGGCAAGCCAATCCCCAATTGCGAAATCCGGGTGGTAGATGACTCCATCCGTGATGATCTGCCAGAGCGCCGCGTCGGTGAAATCGCACTGCGTAGTGATTCGATGTTGAGTGGTTACTATAAGCGCCCTGACGCCAGCGCCGATGCCATGCAAGACGGCTGGTACTTTACCGGGGACATGGGTTACATCGCGGAAGGCGAACTCTACATCACCGGGCGCAAGAAAGACCTGATTATCGTTGGCGGTAAAAACGTCTATCCGCAAGACATCGAAAATCTGCTGAACGGGGTAGACGGCTTGCATCCCGGCAGGGCGACCGCGTTTGGCGTATTCAACGATAAACTGGGTACGGAAGACGTGGCTATCGTCGCGGAAATTTCGCATGAGCTTGATCCTGACGACCGCCAGCTTAAGGCGCAGATCAGCCGTGAGATTCGCGGACGGGTCGCGCAGAACACCGAGGTCACGGCACGCTATGTGCATCTGGTTGGCCCCAAGTGGCTGGTCAAGACCAGCAGCGGCAAAGTCGCCCGCCGCGCCAATCGCCAGAAATTCATTGATGATGTGTTGGGTGAGTAAACGTCAAAATATGAACCACGAAGAACAAACACGAAAAACAAAGATTAAGAAAATCTTTCGTGTGCTTCGTTCTTTGTGGTTAAAAGGTTTTCAGGGATGGTGCAGATGAGTAAGCAGATTGTGCGGTTGTTCTTGATTTTCTTATTGTTGTTTCTCTCAGGCACCGTCGCCGCGCAGGACGATGACGGCAGCGGGTCGCCCTTCGGCACGCCAAACCCGCCCACGCCCTATGGGGTCGAAGTCATCACGTATGAAGTCACCACCGTGTATGCCGGTCCCGGTGACACCTACCCGCAGGTGGGATTGCTCCCCGCTGGACAGATTGTGCGGCTGCTGGAGCGCAGCTATACGGGCAACTGGTTGTACATCGTCGCGCCGGATCGTCCGACCGACGAGGGCGAAACTGCCGACCTGTTCGGGTGGATTCTGACCGGGTTTGTGGATATGGACGGGATTGCCCTGAGTACCATCCCCGTTGACGATCTGCCGGACGCCGGCCCCGAATTTGACCCGGAAGGCGAAATGCGCGACGCTTTGTATGCCGTCCCGGTGGTTCCGCGAACAATCAGCGACGAAATGCGCGAGGTCTATGCAGCGGGGAAGGCGCTGGGCAATCACGATGATGTCGTCGTCAAAGTGGGGGATAGCAACAGCGCCAATCGCCTGTATCTGACGCCCATCGGTGAGGGCAATTATGACCTCGGTCCCTACGATTTTCTGGCGGATACGGTCGATCATTTCGGCGCGTCAATGGCGGATCGCAGCGTAGCGGCACAGGTCGGCCTGAATGCGTTTTCGGTGTTTGATCCGTTCTGGGCGAATTCCAACGATTGCGAGCCGAATGAAGCACCGTTGAATTGTCTGTATCGCGTGCGGGAACCGTTCGCGGCGGTGATTCTGTTTGGCCCTAATGACCTGCGGGTGCTTAACCGCGAGGACTACGAGGCGCAGATGCGGCGCATCATTGAGGAGACGATGGCGGCGGGCGTCATTCCGGTGATCTCGACCTTCAGCGGCAACCCCGACGCAGCGATGTATGGTCAAGCCTTGCGCTTTAACGGGATTCTGGTGGAACTCGCCGCTGAGTATGGCGTCCCGATGGTGAATCTGTGGCTGGCGACCGGCGTCTTGCCCAATCGTGGCATCGGTGCGGATGATGTACATCTGACGGCGGCAGGCGAAGCGGTCGATTTTACAGGTGGGCGTGAGGCAAGATTCGGCGTGCCGCTGCAAAATCTGATTGTGCTGCATACGCTCGATGTCCTGCGCCGCGAGTTGGTCGAGGATAATGGCGGGTGACGAGCCGATGAAATAGATTGATCAAACAAACAGGCACCGGGGGAACGTTCAATGACACAAAATGAGATGCTATTTTCAAGGTTGGATCAGGTTCGTGCGTGGAGCGTGCATGTCTACACAGCGATTGGTGGTGTCATTGGCATGTTTGCTCTGTATGCAGCCGCCAGCGGGGATATACGCTCGTCGTTTTTATTGCAGGCCGTCAGCATGATGATTGATGCGACGGATGGTATTTTGGCGCGACGGTATCGTGTGCGTGAGGTGTTGCCCGGATTTGACGGGGCCATGGTGGATAACGTCATCGACATGCTGACTTTTGTCTGGCTTCCGGTATTCATTATGTGGCAGGCGGCGCTGCTGCCCCATGTTCTGTGGACGATCGTACCCCTTCTTGCCGGGTTATACGCTTACGGTCAGACCGAGATGAAAACGCCAGATAACTTCTTCCTGGGCTTCCCGTGTTACTGGAACCTTGTTGCGCTGTATCTATACTTGCTTCAGCCGGTGGGCTGGCTGGCGGTGGCGACGATCACCCTCTTCGCCGTGTTGACGTTTATCCCGACGCGCTATTTGTATCCGAGCAAGAACGAGGTCTACTGGCGGATCACATGGGCGCTGGGGGCGGTGTGGTTTGTGATGGTGATGGTGTTGCTGCTACAGGACATGCCTGCACGCTGGCTGATACTGGTCAGCCTGTACTATCCACTATATTATATGGTGTTGAGTGTCGTGATTGATTATCGTGTGCGGCGCGGCCTGCCGGTTGGGAAGTGAGGTGGGCGATTGTGTTCGCTGGATGGCTGCGCCGTGAGTTGGTTGGGGTAGTCGATGATGTCTCTCATTTTGGATGAACCCAATTGGGTAACCCACCCAAGAACTGTCCTACATATCTAAATGTGATTTTATAGACTGTGACAATTTGACAAGAATCATTTCTTGCTTATCCTCTGGTAAGCTGATCAAGGGTTCGGAAGGAGAATTAACACTCTGATAGCGAGATATTTCAGTTATTTCCTCAAAAAGTGATGGCTTAATTATGACTGGGATGATTGTAGCACCATTACTTTCTGCCGCTTTAAGAAGTGCTGGAAGTTCTTCGTTGTGAATGAAATCCGAGGCTAGGAAATCAGCGGTTATAAGTAGAATCGCTACTTTTGCAGTCGCTAATGCAGCAGTGATTTCTGAGAACCAATCTGAGCCAGGAGGTATATCAGTGTCAGACCAAATGTCTAATTTGCCTGTACGTTCAAATGGCTTTAGGTGAACACGTAACCGATCTAGCCAAATTCTGTCTTTGTGACTATAGCTTATGAAGACGCTATTTCTTTGAACTTGTGATTCGCTCACCAGTGTTGTTGAGGTGTTCAGGCTCCCTTGTAATGGGCTAACCACCATATTCATGAATTCAGTTAGTACTTCGGATTGATTAACTTGTGTAAAGAGTTTTCCGGAATCCTCTACCATCCATTTATACTCACTTAGGTACGCATGGAAAGGTGAGTTGTTGGGTATTTCTGAAGCGCAGTTAAACATAAGTTGTGCTGCGGCTGACCAACTAGGTGAATACTTGCCATAAATCCGACGAGGCTCAGTAACATCTTCGTCCGTAACGAAACAAGATATAATGAGTATCCCATTGCTCTTAATTTCATTTGAAATCTGCAAAACATTATCATCGCTACTATCTGTTGGCGAACCATCTGACAACACAAAAAGTACGGGTTGTCCCCAATGCGCGTTGCTATGCATTTCATCTTGCAAACGCTGCTTGGCGATTTGTAATGCTTCATACATGGGAGTATCACCAAACATTTGTGTAACGAGACCTTCTACATGATTTCGGTAAATGCCCCAATCTCTTGATAACTCATCAATCGTAATTGTAGTGGATGTTTTCCCGGGAATTGCCAACAAGTCCCTTACTTTTGGGCTGCTACCAAATAGAAATGACAACGGATTTCCAAACCCAAAACCAAAAGCAAATAGCTTCATCAAAGGTGTTACCTGTTTGCTTGCTTCCTCTTGAGATAGACCGTGTGCTTTTGAAACTAATTCTTCGAATGAGGATCGAAAACTCTGTAAGCGGTTGACGTTGTGACCTTGATTGTTGTTTATGGAACTCATCATTGAAGCGGATACATCAACCAATAGACCTATAAGGAGAGGTTTATCTTTCGTTGGAATGGAATCCCATTGCACCATTTTTTTGACCCTAACATTTCCATAAATCAGCTATTCAACTGAGTCAATCATCAGTTTGTAGTTTACACACAAACTGGATTTTTACCTAATATACTCAGAAGTAATGCGTAATTATTCGCTAATTATTGTCAATGAAAAGTAGAAAAAATTGACTACTATCTCGTGTTTACTCATTTTGCAGAACATCATCCAATTAGACCATTACTCACCCAACTCGAAAATCCCAGTCACATCTATCGATTGATCCAACACCGGTGAGGTGAACGTCTGCCCCGGTGTGAATACACCTACACGTCTAAAGCTGCCGCCTTCGCGTGAATAGATTTCGATCAGACGATCGCGGGGTTCCACCAGCCAATATTCATCTACGCCCTGTGATTCATAGAGGTCGAATTTCTCTGTTTTGTCGCGCTGCGCCGTACTCGGCGACAAGACCTCTATGACTGTCGCCGGGACCTCAGACACATTGCCTGACCTTCAATTAGGTTGTACATTTATAGAAATTGAAAGAAGGAGTGTGGACTCATGGCAA
>DAOTXA010000110.1:0-9714 GCA_034435595.1 Anaerolineae bacterium
CGCTGATAAGGGGGTCTTCGCTATCATTGAGGAATTGCGCAGCCACGGCGACGATCATCGCCAGTACGCCCAGTATCAGCACCAGATTACCCGCAGACAGCCAGCGTGGGCGCGGTTGTTTTTCCGACAACGGCATCTTAACCGGGTCGTCTTGCATAAAATGGTTTCACTTTCGACTACGATTCGCAGCCATCAGATTTCAAGGTTGCCGGTTGAAAGATAGAGGCGACCTGGTAGGCCGCCTCTACGAGTGCATTTTTGTGGTCCGTCACGCGCCGGAGTGATTGGCATCCATCGGGGCTTCGCCCTCGTTGAAGTTCCCGGCTTCGCCTTCAAAGCGACTGGGACACTTCAGCAGCAATTCGGTGGCGTAGAATACGCCGTCCTCGCCCAGTTGCCCGGTGAGAATCGCCTGCGCTTCGTGTTGCAGCAAATCGGGCATGGTCCCCTGATAGACGACCGGGAGCCGGGTGGCGTCTGCGTCGTTGACGGCGACGAACAGCGCTTCTGCCAGATCATCAAACGTTTCGGGAATATGCGCGATAGTGAAGCGGATTTCCTGCACCTCACCGCCTCTTTCGTTGGTGATCATCTCATCGAAGATGGTATCACCGAGGACCGCGCCAGAAATCCTCACCGTTTCACCGATGCGCGAGCGATCGCTTAACAGATCATCAACGGTGACGAAGAAGCGGGCGCTGGTCAGCGTGCCGCTAATCAGCAGATAGGCGACTGCCCCCAGAATCAGCAGCCCACCCGCCATGAACTTCCAGCGCTGGTTGCCGCCACGTCGCAAAACGGCGCGTTCCGTATCTGTGAGTTTGGTCTTTTCCCACGCCTGCGGATCATGCCCGGTCCGTTCTTCGGAGGAAAATGATGGATTTGCCTGTGCCATATGTCGTATTTCTCCTGCTATCAGCCAGCACCGGGGCGTGACAATGTGTGGGTTGACGGCTGCCTGATAATCTTCGTGTACAGTTGTCATTATCAACTTTGACTTTGATTATACCGATTCTGCGCACAGAGTCATGTCTATTCCGTTACAGATGGCACTATACAGCATGAGACTCATCTCTTGCTCATAATTCACGGGTTGCGCAGCGAAAAAGTAAAAAACAAACCAAATTTGCAAGATTGTTTGAATCAAGCGCATATAAGGTTAGAACGACGGGTTTATCGTGGTCGATGACGAACCAGCCAACGCGAAACAAACACCAGCCCTACCCGGACTTAAGGCTGACTTGCGCCGTATATCGCCCCATGATAAATTAAAACTACGTTAGCAAAATGTAACCAGCCACAGGGGAATATCCAGAAGCCGCGTGTACTGGCGCGGCAGGAGAATAAACATGTCAGAGAAAATTCTCGTCATTGATGACGAAGAGCCAACTGTACAATTGATCTCGATGCTGCTGGAAAGACGCGGCTTCGAGTGTATCAAGGCGTTTCGTGCTGAAGAAGGGTTGCGCAAGGCCTACCGCTATCAGCCCGATCTCGTCCTGCTCGATATTATGATGCCGGATATGGACGGCTGGGAAGTGTGCAAGCGTCTGCGCGAGATGTCGGACGTGCCGATCATCTTCCTTACCGCTCGTGGCGAAACACGCGAAGTTGTGCGCGGGCTGGAAATGGGCGCAGACGATTATGTCGTCAAGCCGTATGACAACGACGAACTCGTCGCCCGTGTAAAGGCGCATTTGCGCCGCTCGCCGCGCCCGAATATGAGCGAAGAACTGGTTTTCGATAACGGGAACTTCCGCATCAACTTTATGAACCGCGAAGTGTATGTGCGCAACGAATTGAAGCACCTGACCCCCAAAGAATTTAATCTGTTGGGCGTGCTGGTGCGCAACGCCGGACGCGTCGTCACCCGCACCGACCTGGTTACACAGGCCTGGGGTGAGGAATACGCCGACGCCATCGACAGCCTCAAACTCTACGTACACTATTTGCGCCAGAAGCTCGAAAGCAACCCGCAACAGCCGGATTATATTCTCACCTCACGCGGGGTCGGCTATCGCTTTGCCAACCGGTAATGAAAGTTTTGGTGCCTGGTTTTTAGTCGTTGGTTGGTGGCAGATTGCATGTAATTGTGTTCAGCAGAACGTGAGGTACGACCGCAGAAAAACGTGGTGGTTCGACGATGATCATTGCGGGCGGCAAAAATACCGCCCCTACAAGTTCATGAAAGGTGTGTAGGCGTCTCAAACCGGAGGTTTGCACATTCTTGCGACCCACCTGCTCAAAATATCGACCACGCCATTTTGTGGCTGTACCGAACGTGAATGTGTGCATAGAAATTGCACTATAGCGCCAATAATCAACGACCAACCACCCGCATAATGCAAAAAACCCCTGACCGTTTGGTGAGGGGTTTCTCTATGTGCATGATCATGGACGCAAAACGCGCCCCTGTACTGATGGCTAAAAGCTGTAGTTACACCGTCTCTTCGTTCTTCGTGTTGCCTTCGTCGTCAGATTCGCGGATTCCCTTGCGGAAGCTACCGATAGCCGAGCCGAGTTCGCCACCAAGACGACCGATGCGACCAATTCCGAACAGGATGATGACGATCACGAGAATAACAAGCAGTTCAGGTAAACCGGGCATACTGTTTTTATCCTAACCCTTTATCACATTGTCGCGTATCAACCCGATGTCGAACGCGCATATACGAACATGTTTTACCTGATTATAACACCTCATGCGGAAAATTCACCCGTCTCTAAGCTAGGAGTTTCGGGGGATACCGCGTGCGTTTGGTATCGCATCCGGGTTTGCGGTGCGGGCGGCCCGACTACGGACACGCCCCAAACGGATAATCGACCGAGATACTATTGTCGCTTTCGTTCGTCTCGTTGACCTGACCGTTGGCATCGGCGATGAAGCGGACGGTATGCGTCTCGTTGACGAAGACATCAATCGTAAACTGTACTTCGACGGTGTGCGTGCCGCCCGGTTCCAGCGTCACCGCGACCAACTGACCGCCGCTGGTCTGGAAGACTTGCCCGTCCGTCTTGCGCACCAGTTCAATGCGCGAAAGCCCGGTTGTGGTAGCGGTTGATCCGCTATTCTGGATAGTCATGCCAAAGCGCGACACCTGTCCACACTGCGGAACCGGCGGGTTAAGATACGGCTGTGTGACCGTCAGATTCGCCAACTGCGGCGCGGGCGTGGGTGGGATCGGCGTCGGCGGAACAGCGGTCGGCAGCGGCGGACCTGATTCGACGGGGACGCTGTCCACGTTGCCTTCGATCTCAGTAAGTGCGGCAAATATCCACCCCTCGCCGCCGATGCCGCGCACTCGCAACCAATCGCCCGCCGGGTTGATGGCGATAATATCAACGGCAGTGTTCGGGGCCAGTGAGCCTACCGGCGGTTCAAAGGCGGTGCTGGGACCGCGCCGTACATTGATGCCGCTGGTCGTGCGGGCAATGGGATCGTTAGACGTGGGTTCCGGTTCGGGCGTATTGGTAGCGGCGTCATCGGTCGGTTCGGCATCAGCGGAATCGTCGCTGCCGCCAGAATCGCCATTCGAGCCGCTACTGCCGCCCGATTGTGCCGGGACGGTCGTCGGTGTCGGCGGGATATCGGTCGGTGGCGGGGCCGGGTCCACCACGTTGATCGTCACGTTGGCGGGCGCACTGCTTGATCCATCAGCGCGGAAGGCCACCACCGTAATCGTATGTGAGCCAATGTCCTCTGCTGTCCACGTCTGCATGACGCTGAAAATGGGCGCACCCGCTGTATTTGGTTCTGGCTGGGTGGCAATGGTATTGCCGTCAATGGCGAACTCAACGCGGTTGATGTCCGCTCCGGCATTCGAGACTGCGGCCTGAATCACGACGGGCACGCCTTCGAGATACGAGGCGTTGGGCAGCGGTGCGGCGATTTCTACCACCGGCAGGCCAGAAAGTGCGGTTTCACTGTCGGTATTGTCCCCGGTACTGGGCAGGGTGCAGGCGGCAAGCACGAGTGCCAGCAGTAGCCCTATTCCCAGGCGTAGGACGCCAGATCGCAGGTGATCCATGCGATATTTCTCCTCAAAGTATGCGCATAACGGGCTAAATGTAGCGCAGCCCGGCCTCATTTGCGAGTGCGCGTCCCCTACGGTACAGGGTCATCGCATCAAAATGCACTTTGGCTGAGATTCGACAGCTTAGACCCCCTCTATATCTCCCCCGTAGACGGGGGAGACTAAACTGCTGCGTAACTCTACGGTTTTATGCTCCCTCCCCGTCTACGGGGAGGGTTGGGGAGGGGTCAGGAAAGCGCAAAATCGCTACACAAATTTGATGCAATCGCCCTGCCCTACGGTATTCAGGCGAACGAAGCGGATGCGCAGGTGCGCAACAGATGTTCAAAGGAGCAGAGACCGTGTCTATAGCAGCATCCCCCGGCGTTTCTTCAGCGCGGCGATCACCTGACGATCTGCCTTGCCGAAGCTGTACTTGTCGAGATCATCCTCGTCCACCCATGCATAATCACGAACGCCAATCTTCTGTGGCGGGCCACTGACGTACACACATTCAAAGGCGTGCAGGGTGATCTTAAAGTGCGTGAAAGCGTGTTTGACCGCCACGAACAAATCACCGACTTCGACTTCAATCGCCAGTTCTTCGCGCAGTTCGCGCTGTAAGCACTCCGGCAGTGTCTCGCCGTTTTCCTGCTTGCCGCCGGGGAACTCCCACAATCCGCCCAGCAAGCCATCTAATGGGCGCTGACCGATCAACAGGCGGTTCTCGCCATCGCGGATCAATCCGGCGCTCACATCATAGTGTGGGGTGGGCGCTTTCTTCTTCTTGACCGGGCGTTCGGCCTGCGTGCCCTGGACATAGGCTTTACAAAACTCACGGATTGGACATCCGTTACAGTTCGGGTTCTTCGGCGTGCAGACGAGCCGCCCCAACTCCATCAGCGATTGATTATAATCGCCATAACGACCGTCGCTATGCTCTTCGGGTAGCCATTCGTCTGCCAGCGACCATAGCTTCTTCTGTGTGGCGGATTGCGTCACGTCGTCCGGCAAATCGGTCAGCCGCGCAAAGACGCGCATCACATTGCCATCCAATACCGGCGCACGCACGCCATAGGCGATGCTGGCGATGGCCCCCGCTGTATAGCGACCGATCCCCGGCAGTGCCAGCAATCCCACTACATCTTTGGGGAATTTGCCATCGTTTTCTTCTGCGACGATACGAGCCGTTTGGTGTAAGTTGCGGGCACGACTATAATAACCTAAACCCTCCCATCGTTTGAGGACATCGTCCAGCGATGCGGCGGCGAGTGCCTGCACATCCGGGTAGTGCGTCAGGAACCTTTCGTAATAGGGAATGACGGTATCGACGCGGGTTTGCTGAAGCATGATCTCTGACAACCAGATGCGATAGGCATCCGGTTTTGTAGATCGCCAGGGCAGGTCGGCGGCGCGGCGGTCGTACCAGTCGAGCAGAGCCGGGATAAACGGTGCGGGCATAAGTGAGGTCGAGTCGGTTGTTGGACAAATACGCCGGCATCGACCGGCATGTATCAAAATTGTACCGGGTCTAAACGCTTTTTTCACCGTAATAATTTGTCGTCGAATGTTACACTTCAGAGAGCAATCAAGGCGGCTGAAGGGGAACAGTTTATGGATGCAAGCGGACAAGTCATACTTCTCATTGTGGTGTGGATCGTACTGACCGGAGCGTTGGTTCTCGTGATGTGGCGACCTATCGCCCCCAAAGACTCCGCACTGGAAAAATCGCAGCGGTTCAAGCCGCCGATTCCCGTATTGAAAGAAGCGCCCAAAGCGCAGCAGGACACATCAAGACCGGGTGGCGCACTGGTGAGTGATGCGCCCGGTGCGAGGGATGATCCCGGCGATGATATTGATAAACCGGCGACCCTGCCGCGTAGTTCTAAGACGCAGGCGCATAAACCAGAGATGGGGCGCAGTTTCAAAATCGCCTTCCCCGACGGACATATGGCCCGTGCCCTGCGCGTGAACTCATCGACCGATACGCAATTCATCCTCAAAGAACTCGACCTGACCGAGAAACCCTGTATTTTTATCAGTGGTGGTGCGGGAGGCATGTCGGATGCAGACCGCACACGCGTGCAGTCGATGATTGATGCTGTTGCCGACTTCGCCAACAATAACGGTGCGGTCATTATTGATGGCGGCACCGAGGCCGGGGTGATGAAGATGGTCGGCGATGCCCGTCACAGCAGCAAGCACGATTTTCCCTTGATCGGCGTCGCACCGCTGGGCAAAATCGCGTATCCTGGCTATAGCAACCCCGATCAGGAAGCCGAGCTTGAGGACGGTCACTCGCACTTCGTTCTCGTTGAAGGTGAGGAATGGGGCGACGAAACCGACCTGATTGTCGGCATGATGGAAGCGCTGCGCGACGGTAGCAAACTGCCCGGTGTCGTCATCCTCATCAACGGTGGTAGCATCGCGCTCAAAGAAGTACATCTGGCGACGACCAAACAGCTAGGGTTGCCCACGCTGGTTCTTGAAGGTAGCGGACGCGCCGCCGATGAACTATCGACCGCCTTTCGCAGTGGCAAAACAAGCCGCAAAATTCTAAAGGCTATTCTAGATGGCGGCGATATTGTGTTGCTTGGCGTGGACGAAAACCCGGATTCGATCAAAGCACGCCTGCGCGAACATTTTAAGAACCAGCGCTCTGGCAGCGGGCCTGCGAATCCACTGCCCGGACCATTCGACGAGTAAATCAAGATCAAACACAACGTTTAGGAGAGATTCCCGTGCGCCGGATACCCCGTGTTCTATGGACTGCCGCACTTGTCTTGGCGACCCTGACAGCGGTCGTGCTGCCCGTTTTCGCGCAGGAAGGTGAGCCATCGCCAGAACCACCACCCCGGCTTGACCCGAACGCCCCGGTCACACGCGACGAGGTACAGGCGATGCTGGATCGTGCCGAGGAAGCGGTGATTATCGCCGAGGATGCTGCTGAGGACGCCGAAAACGCTATCGGTTATGCCAACGACCTGTTCGGCCTGTTTGAGGCGATGTCGGGCGCGGTGGCGCTGGTCGTGCCATTTCTGGCAATCGCCGCGACCGTGTTCGGCTTGCAGCGCTTGAATTCAGCAGAAAACGAGCTTAAAGAATCCCGCGATCGCTTTGAAAAAGACATTGAGGAACGCTCTGCCGAACTCGACCGCCTGCGTGAAGCCCTGGAAGAAAGTCTGCAAACGTCGAAGACAGAGGCCGGGAACGCCGCCCTCGCGCTGTCGCTGCTGCCACTGGGCGAAAAACAGTATAAGGCGCAAGACTATCAGGGTGCGATTGATACTTATCTGCGGGCGCTGGAACTGGACCCCGATAACCTCATCACCCATTACCGCATCGGCTATGTGTACACACAAAGCGGCGAACTGGAAGAAGCCGAGAAGCATCTTTCGCAATCGCTGGAAATTGACAAGACCTTCGCCCCGGCACTGGCGGCGCGTGGCTATGTCTATCGTCGTATTGCAGAGAAAATGGACAAGGGCATCGACCGCGACGCGCTGTTGAATCAGGCGGAAGAAAACTTTCTGCGGGCGCTCAAACAGTCGCCCAAGCTGGTGGACGAAGACGGCGAATCGTGGTGGGGCGCACTGGGCGGATTGTATCGCCGACGGGGGCAAATCAACGAAGCGATCAACGCCTACGAACAGGGCGCGAAGGTCACCCCACACTCGTCCTATCCGTTTAGCAATCTGGCGCTGCTTTACATGCAGACGCACAACCGCGAGAAGATGATGGAAACCTACAAGCGCGTGGAACGTCTGGCCTACGGTGAGATTCAAGCCGATGTAGACAACTACTGGGCCTACGCCGACCTTATCGTGGCGCGGATGGCCCTGCGCAAGGTCAAGGAAGCATGGGACGAACTGGACGCCGCGCTGGAAACCGCCCCGTCCGATTCTCCGTATACGCTGGAAAGCCTTATCGATACGCTTGTTCGGCTATCGGGGGTGATGAACGGCGACAACGATCAGGCCGAAATCGACAAGGTTATCGCGCACATCCGCAAGTTCCAGGCGACCCATCACGGCCCGCAGAACGGCGCAACCGCCGATGCTGGCGCAGAGAAAACGAAGCCGGACGCTGACTCTTCATCATAATAATAGCGCGTGATAGCGCGTGAACACCGTTTCAGTGTAGCTACCACTCGCCGAGAAATTCGATTTCTGGCTCTAGCATCACGCCGCGTTCGCGCTGGACGACGGCCTGTACGTGCTCGATGAGGGCGCGATAGTTGGCGGCGCTGGCGTCCCCGGCGTTGACGAAGAAATTGGCGTGTACGTCGGATACCTGCGCGTCCCCGATGCGATGGCCTTTGAGTCCGCAGGCTTCGATCAGGCGACCGGCATAGTCGCCATCCGGGTTTTTGAAGATGCTGCCCAGGCTGGCCCCCGGCGGTTGCGTCTGCTTGCGATACGCGCCGAACTCGTTCATGCGCCCTTTGATAGTCGCCGGATCGTCTTTGTGCAGGATAAAGGTCGCCAGCAGCACCAGAAAGCGCCTGTCGTCGCGGCGCTTTAACTGTGATGTCCGGTAGCCGAAGGCCATTTCGTCGTTGCTGTAGATTTTGGGTCCGCCCGGTTCCAGCACCACGACATCAGCGGCACTTGCCGCCATATCGTCGCCATGCGCCCCGGCGTTGTTGACCAGCGCCCCGCCAACCGTCCCCGGCACACTGACCGCCCATTCCATCCCGGCGAAGCCACGCGCCGCGCATTTGTGCGCCAGCAAGCCCAGGTTCGTGCCGGATGTAGCCGAGACGGCACGCCCGTCGTGCCAGTCCCCGAACTTGACCTCGGACACTTTGTTGACCACGACCAGCCCGCGCACCCCTTGATCCGACACCAGGACGTTCGCACCGCCGCCCATCACCCGCACCGGAATCTCGTTTTCCCATGCGGTGGTGATGATACGCTGCAAATCGTCCAGCGACTCACGGGCGACGACAAGGTACTCTGCCGGTCCGCCAATGCGAGCCGCTGTATAGCGGGCCAGTGACGCTTCTTGCTGTAAGCGCGGACCCAGCAGCGATTCCAGCGTCACTACGGACATAATGCGTCCCTATTCGATTGTGATGATGCGAGATCGATTTGTTCGTTGTTCATTGCGATTCCGGTCGTTTCTTGTATCTGATACTTACTCGTATTTCGCCGCCAGATAGCCCTCGCCGATACGTGGCGCGTCTCCGGCGCTCATAATCATAATAACCGCAGGCGCTTCAACTTCAGCCAGCAAAATCTTAAGGGTCGCGTCCAGATCGCCAGAATGCTGTGCGTCCGGGTGCTGGATTGCGGCAGCGGCCTTCGCCCCGGTGATGCCATCAGGCGGTGGTTGTTCGCGGGCGGCGTAAATATCAGTGACGCGCACATGGTCGGCATCGTTAAAGGCGCGTGCATATTCGTCCAGCAAAGTCTGCGTGCGGCTGTAAGTATGTGGCTGCCACACTGCCCAGATCGCACTGCCGGGGTAGCGGCTGCGTGCCGCGTCAAGCGTCGTCTCGATGGCGGTGGGATGGTGGGCGTAATCGTCGATCACGGTTACATCGCCCACAGTGCCGCGTACTTCGAAGCGGCGTCCGGTCGTCTTGAACGATTCCAACGCGAAGGCCGCGTCCTCAAAGTGGACCCCGGCGCGGTCGGAAGCGATGAGGGCGGCGAGGGCGTTGCGGACGTTGTGCAGCCCCGCCAGTGGCAGGGGG
>DAOTXA010000111.1:0-7559 GCA_034435595.1 Anaerolineae bacterium
CCCTGGGTGCATCTGGATGCGAGGCGATCCGTCCTCGCTATCCCCACCACGCAGGAGACAGAGCGGCAGGTGCGCAGCCTGGGTGCCCGCAATACCGTCACCATTCAAAGCGCAGGACTTTCTCGCGAGGATTTCGAAATGCTGTCAAAAATCCCCATCCGCAGCGAGGGACCGTTCCGCTTTATGAGCATCGGACGGATGCTACATTGGAAGGGATTCCACCTCGGTCTACGCGCTTTCGCCGAACATCTCAAAGACATGCCCGATAGCGAATACTGGTTTATCGGCGACGGGGCAGAAATGGAACCGCTCAAAGCCCTTGCCGCCGAACTCGGCATCAGCGACAACGTGAGTTTCCTCGGTCGCATCTCACGGGCCGACGTGTTGCTTAGCATCGCCAACTGCGACTCGATGATCCATCCCAGTCTGCACGAAGCCGGGGGATGGGTCACGCTGGAATCGGCGGCGGCTGGTCGCCCGGTGATCTGCCTTGCGCTGGGTGGCCCCGGCGAACAGGTAACACCCGAAAGTGGATTCGCCATCCCTGCCATTAAGCCAGAGCAAGCAATCCGCGATATCGCCGCATCAATGACCCAACTCGCCTCCGATCCCGATCTTAAAAGCAGTATGGCGACTGCCGGGCGCAAGCGCGTTGAAGAAAAATTCCTGTGGGAACGCGCTGGCGATTTGTTCGCCACTCTCCCACCCTACAACGTCGCCGTCGAAGACTAATCGCATAAATCAGACTCATCATGGGGCCGCCAATTCAGGTGGTCTCATTTCATGTAGAGCATCCACGAAGTCCCGGCGACAATGACCAGCACACCGCCACTTGCCGACCCTGACGCCCCCGACGATAAAGCTGATGCTTCAGCGTCCTACGCGACAATCATACATTGTTTTTCGAAAATCTATCGATTTATTCTTTATTTTTTCACAACTCAATCGTATTCGAGTGTGTACCAACGCTTAATGAGCCGTAAACCCGGCGCGTTTATAGGGTACACATCTACATCTGAAAAATTTCCGTATTTGTGGTTCGTTGGTCACAGTTAACATTGACGATGCCCCCGACAATACGGTTTGATGAGTATGCGCAGGCGTCGTCTATGGACGTTCTGTGCAACGACTGGCAATGTAAGGAGATGGAACTCTGTGAAGAGAACAACCACAATCACCTTGATGCTGTTGGTACTGCTTTTGATCCTCGGCGGTATAATCAGCGCACAAGAAACCGAAACAGTAGACAATGACCCCCGGCTGATCGTGATGAGCGATATCGGCCCTGACCCCGACGACGAGCAAACCCTCGTCCGCTTGCTACACTACGCCAACGAATTCGACATCGAAGCGCTGATCGTCACCGCCGATGTCAACGATACACAATCCACCAGCTACCCTGACTTGATGAGCGATGTCGTTAACCAGTATGGTCTGGTCGTAGAGAACCTCCGGCTATACGACGCCGACTTCCCCGGCGAAGAAGAACTACTGGAGCGCATCCGCGTCGGTCAGACCATCGCCGGACGCGACCGCGACGTATTCGAGAGCATCGGCCCGAATAATGACACGCCTGCTTCGGATTTCATCATCGAAATCGTGGACCGTGATGACCCGCGTCCGGTGCATGTAACCGCGTGGGGTGGCACTGCCGATCTCGCACAGGCGCTATGGCGTGTCAACGAGGACCGCACCGAAGAGGAAGTCACCGCTTTCATCAGCAAATTGCGCGTTCACGCCATCACCGATCAAGACAGCACCGGCTCGTGGATTCGCGAAACCTTCCCGCAACTGTTCTACATCTTCAATCATAACAGCAACAACCTGTTCAACTCGGCGTTCCGTGGGATGTATCGCGGGGGCGCACGCTGGCTCATCAATCAAGATTGGATTGAGGCCAATCTCGACGGCAATGGCCCGCTGGCAGATCGCTACCCGCGTGAAGCGCCCGGTTCCCCCGGCGTGAAGGAAGGCGATACCCCATCGTGGTTCTCGTTCTATGACAACGATCTCATGGACCCCGCACATCCCGAATGGGGCGGCTGGGGCGGTCGCTTTGAGCAGGTCGAAGGCACCAACATCTACCGCGACGGTCGTGATAGCTACGACGGTTCCCGTGACAGCATGGTAACCGTTAGCCGCTGGCGGCAAGATTTCCAGAACGATTTTGCGGCCCGCATCCTGTGGGCGACATTACCGCCGGAAGAAGCTAACGAGAACCCGGTCGCGGAACTTGCCGGCGATGATCGCCCGGTCGTGGCCCCCGGTCAGCCCGTCACCTTTGACGCCTCCGGTTCCAGCGATCCTGATGGCGACTCGCTCAGTTTCCGCTGGATGGTTTACCCTGAAGCCGGAACTTACGAGGGTGAGGTCGCGCTCAGCGCAGAAACCGGCGCACAAATCAGTATGACGGCCCCTGAGGTTGACTCCGTGCAGACCATTCATGTGATTCTGTTCGTCCAGGATGACGGCACACCGGCACTGACCTCCTACCGCCGGATTATCGTTACCGTCGATCCCAGCGCGGATGCAGGCAATGCCAGCGTAGAAAGCGGCATCGAATTGGTGCGCGTTATGCCACTCGGCGACTCAATCACACAGTCAAATCGCCGCCATAACAGCTACCGCCGTCCGTTGTGGTTTTTGCTACAAGACGCGGGCTACGGTGTCGATTTCGTCGGCAGTATGACGGAAAACTACGAGGGCGGACCGCCCAACCCTGATTTTGACATCGACCATGAAGGGCACTGGGGCTGGCACGCTGATGAGATTCTGGCAGAAATGCCTACCTGGGCAGAAGCCACGCAGCCCGATATTGTACTGATGCATCTGGGGACCAATGACCTGTTCGGCGGTGAAACACCGGAAAGCACAATTGACGAACTCGGTCAAATCATCAGCGTCCTGCGCGAGGTCAACCCGGACGTAGTGGTCCTGGTGGCGACCGTCATCCCGCACAATCGTGGCAATCGTGCCGCCATCGAACCGCTAAATGAACTGATCCCCACCTTTGTAGAAGCGATCAACACCGAGCAGTCGCCCGTCGTGCTGGTCGATCAATACACCGATTACAGTGGTCGGGATGATAACTTCGACGCCGTCCACCCCAACGAACAGGGTGAGGCGAAAATGGCGCAAAAGTGGTTCGACGCGATGGCCCCCTTCCTCGAACTCGAAGAAGAATAGATTCGTACACGTTCCTCGCTACGGGAAACAGGCATATGCCTGTTTCCCGCGTCATTTACCGGTGAAGGACATCCGCGCCGACGCAATCAGCGACGACAGCGTCGTCCCTGCGGTGGATTGCTGCGCCGCTTCCCATGCGGTATCTCCAACGACATTCCGCACCCGGTACACATGCGATTCGAGGATGTTTTTCATAATATCAGCTTCATCCATCTTGGACCGCACCAGCGTCGCCGTGATCCGCACGACTTCTGGCAGCGTATCCGTCGCATCCTGTTGGAAGCGAAAGAGTGCATAAACCAGCAGCGTATCCCTCTGATATTCGGGGTCGTCTACATTTTCAATCAAGTTAAATAGATGCATCAGCCGATCATGCGCCGTATCCATCTTCTGGCGGAAAACCGACAGGGCGACCATCAGCGTAAGATAATCCAGAAAACGCGCTGGCATGTACACCTCCGCCACCTCAAAGCCAGATTCCAGCAGATGGTACGCCTGATCAAAATCAGTCATCAGTACATGCATACACGCTTCCAGGTAGTTGACGTAGGTCCAGCGAATACGTTCGCCGGTACGCTCTAGCAAGCGATGGCTTTCCTGCAAGCGTTCGATGGCCTGTTCGTATTGTTCATCGTACATATCGAGGCTGGCCAGCGCCGCCAGCCGCCGCGCCGCGCCCGCCCGGTCTCCAAGCTGGCGTTTGAGTCGCAGACTGTGTTCGTAGGCGTCACGCGCACGCTGATATTCGCCCATTCTGTTATAGGTCAAGCCCATGTTGTACACAATCTGCGAGACGCCTAGAATGTTGCCGTTTGCCTCGTACTGCGCCAGCGAGCGATTGTAGTGTGCGATAGACTGCGTCCAATCCTGCGCGGCATCTGCCACCTGTGCCAGCGTGTTCAGAGAGGAAGCAACGAGGTTCGTTGCGCCGGCTGCCTCGCTGCTCTGCATCCCACGTTGCGCCAATATCTGCCGCTCCGCCGGATCATGTGAAAAGGCCGCTAGCGATGTAAGCGCGAGCGCCAGCAGTGCATCATCGCCCAGTGACTCGGCCTGCGCCAGCACAGCCTCCAGATCAGGCTTCCACTGGTCAGGCCCGCCAATGCGATAGCCAAAACGCCCGCGCCAGCACAACACCCACTGATGATCAATCACCGAAAGCGGCTGTTCCAGCAGGCGCGAAAGATAGCGATGCGCCTCATTCCCATGAGAACGTATCTGCCAGAACCAGCACAGCGCCAGTGCCAGACGCACGCCGTTCCCGGCATCACCGCCAGCCAATGACCAGTCAAGCGCGGCCCGCACGTTGTCGTGTTCCAGTGCGATATTGTCCAGCGATTGAATGAACGTATCACCGGTCATCGCAGCCTGTTGTGCTTCAACATACTCCTTAAACGCCAATAAATGCGCATCTTTCGCGGCCTCAACCGCACCGGATGCGGTCAGCTTCTCGCGGGCATACTGGCGAATCAATGGATGCATATCGTAGCGCCGACCGTATCCCGGCATCACCAGCGACCGCCCCAGCAGCGTTTGCAGTACGCGCACAGATGCGCCCGTTACCTGCTTGAAGGCCGAAGCGGTGAATCCACCCCGAAAGACCGACACCCACATGCACGCCTGCTGCTCCGCCGGGGAAAGCCGCTTCCATGACGGATCAATCACCGCCCGGATGCTGTGCTGGCGGTCGGGCATATCACCGAGTCCGGCTTCCAGAAAATCCAGACTCGCGGCGATCTCGTCGGCGATTTCCGCGATGGACAGCGTATCGACCCATGTCGCTGCCAGCACCAGCGCCAGCGGTAAGCCCCCGGTCAAATCAACCACGCGATCCACGTCAGCCAATTCATGGTCGTTTAGACTGATTGTCGGGCGCATGATGCGGGCTGTCTCGATAAACAGTTTGCTCCCGCTCTCGGTGACGGGTTGCAAGTAGTAGACCGTCTCGGCCTGAAGGTTCAGCCGTTCGCGTGAGGTCGCAATCAACGTAACCTGCGGAGCGACCGCCAGCAGATCGGCTAGCAAGGCCGCGCCCTCGATGATGTGTTCCATGTTGTCGAAGATCAATAACAGCGATTGGGCGCGACAGTAACCAAGCAGCGCATCCTTCGGGGTCTGCTCACCACTGGGCGTGATGTTTAGCGTATCCAACGCCAGTGTCAGCAGATCATCGGGCTGGCGGGCCGGTGTTAGATCAATGAAGGCCGCCCCATGCGTGTACCCCGCCTGTAGATGATGCGCCAGTTCCAGCGACAGGCGCGACTTGCCCATCCCGCCCGCCGCGACGACAGACAGCAGGCGCACGCCTTCCTCTGCCAGCAGTGCAGATAGCTCCGCGAGTTCCTCGTCGCGCCCGATGAACGGACCGTTTGTCAACGGTAGCGTATAACGCGACGATATGCCCGACACAGCACCAGCTTCATCAGCCGCGAGCAAATCATCAGTAATCAGGCCAAACCGGCGTGCCAGTGCAATCGCTTCTGTGCGACGACTGGTCCCCAACTTGCTGTATATCTGCTTGTTATACCAGCGGACTGTCTGCGTGGTGATGTAGAGCCGTTCGGCGATGGCTTTGTTGCTCAATCCTTCGGCCATCATGCCTAGAATTTCGCGCTCACGCGGTTTGAAATCATCGAGTGGTGCGTCCAGTTGGTCGGTCATGACAGTAGTAGAAGTCGTGGACGAATTCATCGATTATACAGACATCGCACCCCGAACGAAAATTACGCTATCTTTCAAGACTACCCCTAGGGGGGGTGATTCCCCCCCACCCATCGCGTATTGTAAAGACATCAGATGAGATGAGATATACAGGAGTTCACGATGACCATCGCTAACCGCTTCTCCCAGACTTTCGAAACCGCCATCCAGCCCGTAGGTCAGATCGTTGAACAGACGCAACAGCAGACCAGCGAATGCACCTACAAGCGGATTATGGTTCTGCTGGATGGCAGCCGAATCGCCGAACGCGCCCTATCCACCGCCGTCAAGCTGGCAGAGGAATCCGGCGCGGAACTCATACTCATCTGCGAAGAAACGACCGGTGGTGCGAATTATGTCGCAGCCAAGAGCCGTGAGCTTCGCCAGCAACACATCAAAGCACATGGTTACGCGGTGAATATGTCGGTTTATAATCTGCCCGCGTGGTTGCTGAATTCTGAGAAAGCCGATGCGATTGTCATGGTACAGGAGCCAACGGGCTGGCTCTCCCGTCTGTTCGGTGATGCAGCCAGCGATCTGGCGCGGCGTAGTCAGGCGGATGTCATCACGATTCCGGTATAACATCACCCGCCCACTTCTTCCACGTATGAAGACTTTGCCACGAGGACACAGTGCCCTCGTGGTTTTTGTTGCTCGGCGCAATAACAGGGCTACCGCGCCGGAATCAGCAAGGTCTGACCGGCGTAGATGCGCCAGCTATTGTCGATGCCGTTCAAGGCGGCGATTTGCTGGTAGGGCACACCATAGCGCAGGCCAATACGATACAGATTTTCGCCACGTTGGACAAGGTGCGTGGTCTGCCCTGCTGTAGGCGCAGGGGGCACAAAGTTTGGTGTGGTCGTCTGTGGTATGGTGATTTGCGGTGCTACAGGTTGCGGGGCGGTCGCCTGTCCACCGACCAGCACCAGCGTACCCGGTGTGGTTAGCGTGGCACAGGTCGTACCGTTTGCACCGGCATAGCCGGAGATCGGAACCGGAATGCGCGGCATCCCGGCAGCATCAAGGAACATCATGCGGCCGGTTCCATTCAGACATACCTGTGTCGGCCCGCTCATCTGCCCCCAGACATCGACGGCATCCACCATGCCCATCGCCAGCACCGCCGCGTTGCCGACCCCGGCAGCCGTCAGTGTGCTACAGGAAACACCGTTTCCACACGGATTCGACTCGATCACCGCCACTGATCCACCGCCAGTTGCGCCACCTGTCGAACCGCCCGTGCTTCCCCCAGTCGATCCACCTGTTGAACCGCCGGTCGAACCGCCTGTGCTACCGCCACCAGTGGAACCGCCCCCACCCGTTGAGCCACCACCGGAACAACCCGCATTCCCGAATACCTGTGTCCAATGGTTGTTGACACGGCTAATACCGATGTGGGTATAGGTGCTGTTCAGGATGTTGTTGCGGTGTCCGGTACTGTTCATCCACCCGGTCATAACCGCAGTGGGCGTTGTATAACCAGCGGCGATGTTTTCGCCAATGCCGGACGCGGGACTACCCGCAGCAGATGCCCGGACACTCGGCGTAGAGCCATCTGTCGGTGACGTATGATCGAAGAAGCCATTGGTAATCATGTCGTTGTTGTGCCTCAGCGCAGCGGCTGCCAGACAGCTATCCCAGGATAACGCCGAACGACCAACGTCAGCCCGTTC
>DAOTXA010000112.1:0-13901 GCA_034435595.1 Anaerolineae bacterium
TTATCATCCTCATTCATGATGATGGTTTCCATCCTGCCATAAAAAGGTTCGCTGCGCTCTCTTTTGAACCAGACTTCAAGTTTTCCAGGTCTCAGCTCATCCACCAGCGTTCGATGATACTTGTAATATTTGTCACGTTCCTCTCGTGAGATGAGATGATCGAGTGATGTTCCTTGAAGTGCTTGTCGCGTCGTTTCGAACTTTGCCACTGCTGTCAGGTTGGCCTGTTGGATAACGCCTGCTGCATTAATCACCAAATATGCAACTGGCGCATAATCAAACAGGTCGGCATATTCCTGTTGAGAAGCTGCCAGTTGTTCCTGGGCACGCCGCAATTCTTCATTTTGAATGCCAAGTTCCACCTGATGAACTTGCAGTTCATGCAGCAGGCGTGCGATCTCACCGTTGGATGGGTCGGGAATATCCCCACTTCTCTTCAGCAGATTTTCCGCAAGTTCACGCAGGCGGTCAAACTTGATTTCGTTATTCTCCGACATACATTTGGCTCATTCATAATTCCATTGAATGGATTAACAATGTAAAGTATACCAAACGGCTGAGAGCATCGCATACAATCGACATCGACACCCCTGTATAAGCCATGTTAAACTGAATAGACAGTCCAGCGGAGAACGTGTTGTTAGACAAGAATAGCCAGGAAAAATTCAAGCGGTTGCGCCAGCTTGCTGAACAAATACTCCAGCAAGGTGCTTCAACATCGCTGGATAAACCAGAGGATTTGGCAGAACTCGTACATGAGTTGGAAGTCCATCAGATCGAACTGGATGTGCAACATGAAGAACTTGAGCGTGCCTATAACGAGCTAGAGAAAATACGACAGGTTTATGCTGACCTGTTCGATTTTGCCCCTGTGGGTTACGTCATATTAGATAAAAAGAATGTTATGCAGAGTGTCAATCTGACGCTTGCAACGATGCTGGGTGTTGAGCGGCGCAGCTTGATGAAGCGCACGTTTACCGCGTTTATCGATGAAGAATTTAAAGATATCTATTACATTCACCAGCGAACGCTGTTTCAAACAGGTAGCCAGCAAAGATATACGGTGTTCATTCGCGGCACAGAGGGGCCGGGTTTCTTTGCTTATCTTACGAGCGAGATTGATGATGCGAATGCAAATACCTGCCGTGTTTCTGTCACGGATATTACTCATGTTAAAGAAGCTGAGCAGGTTTTGCAAAGGTCACTCAAGCGTGAAAAGGAATTAAATGACCTAAAAACACGCCTTATTGCTATGATCTCACACGAGATGCGTACCCCGTTGACTGTGATGATGACGAATGTAGAATTAATGAGTCGCTATAGCCAGAAGATGACAGAGGGGAAACTCCGCCAGCGGTACGAAAGTCTACAGAATTACCTGTGGTATCTGAATGATCTTATTGATGATGTCATTATAGCGCACCAATCGAGTAGTGAAGAACTGATCCCCAAATATGAGACGTTCGATTTGCTACCCACTTTAACGCAATTGATCGACGACCTTAATGGCCTCCAGAATCAATCGCGAATTCAACTTGACATCCAAAGCCGATTACAAACAGAAACCGTTACCTGGGATATGAATCTTCTTCGTCGTATTCTCCTTAACTTACTACAGAACGCGCTCAAATACTCTGAGGATGAGGTGCGTTGTGATGTAGACTGCAAGCCAAAGAGTGTGACTTTTGCGATCAGTGATCGCGGTATGGGCATTCCAGCCGAGGATCAACTCTATATCTATGGCATGTTCTATCGCGGAAGTAATACAAGCTCAACTTCCGGTACGGGAGTCGGGCTAGGCATCGTTAAGCTGGCAGTCGAAGCACACAAGGGAAAAATTCACTACGAAACAGACAACGATGGCACAACTTTTTTTATCAAGCTCCCTCGCCATGCAACCGGCTATCCTGATGATGCTTGAGACAGATCAGGTTATTCCTCACTTGCACGTTGCCATCTTACGCGTTGAATTCATCCCAAAACCGATCGAACCACGTTTCAAGTCAAAACTCTGACCATTGTCGTTTATCTCGATATTGAACCAGGTATCACTGCAATCACGCCGAACTTCCACCTGCGTCGCCTGACTGTGTTTTGCGATGTTTTGGAATTGCGTACTTCGTTCGCGTACTTACGGGATATTTCCGGTACAGTGCGTGGGGACCGGGGGAGTTCTGACCTCAGCACAATAGTAAAAGCCGATAGCATGTTGGCTACCGGCTCTGGTCATTTCTGCGGGGAGGACAGGATTCGAACCTGCGGTACGCTTTTGGCGCACAACCGCTTAGCAGGCGGCCCCGATCAACCACTCTGGCACCTCCCCTTTAAGGTTTGCGTATTCTAGCATAGGCGATATACACGGTCAATGGCGGCAATCAATTATGATCCGGCGCCACCATCCCCACAGACAGGTAAACTAAGGTAAAATACGTCTGTTTGCCGTATTGCTCGAATGTCGCCCTAACTATGGATTCAGCCGTTTTTATCGAAGTATTGATCATCGGTTATCTGCTTCTGACCGTTTACCTGGCGAATCAGGTGTTTGCAAGCGAAACACTACATGGTGAACGAGTCCGTTTTTTGTTGTACGGAGCCGCAATCCTCATCGGGCTGCTTGGACTGTATGTGGTGTTCGCGGCGATGTTTAGCGCACAAGTTGCAACTCTGTCGCCAGAAGAACGCGCCGAGGCACAGGTGACGGATGTATCCGAGGTCGGCTTCGGGTGGGTCATTTTTGCGCTTCTCATCGTAACCATCGCCGGATACGCAATCATCATGCTGATCAATTCACAAGACACGCGGCACTGGCTGCGCGAGCGATTGCCGAAAACGGCGACATATTCACCTGCGTCCATTGTGCATGAAACGGCAGTTGTATTTGTCATCCTGATGATCACCATCGCGCTAACGTCATTCGCTGCTGCCGGGGGAACGCAAGGGGTCGCGGAACAATTGGATGAGGGCATCTCGCCGTCGGACCTGTTAATTCAAGCAGTCGTACAGGTGATTGTAGCTGTTCTGGGTGTCGGGTATCTGATTCGCCGTGATCTACCGCAAATGCTGGAGCGACTGGGATTGCGCATCCCTACGCAGGAAGATTTCACCTACGGCTTTGGTGGTGGGTTCGTCTTGTATGTTGGCGCGGTAGTGTTTACCGGCCTGTTAACTATAATATTCTCGCCAGAACAGATCGCGGAACAATCGGAAGCCGCCGAGAATCTGGCAAGCGCATTTTTGACTGTGCCGCTCGCGTTGTTGCTGGCGTCATCGGCTGCGATTGGCGAAGAGGTCTTTTTCAGAGGAGCGATTCAACCGGTGTTTGGATTGATCCCGACGGCGGCGTTTTTTACGCTGATGCACAGTCAGGTGTTGTTTACACCGGGCATGATCTGGATATTTGCGGTTGGGGTTGTGCTGGGTTGGATTCGCCAGACGCACAGTACCAGTGCAGCTATCTTCGCGCATTTTACCTATAATCTCATCCTCTTATTGGCGCAGATTCTGCTACAAAGCCCTGGAGGAGCGTAGACGTGTCAGGTCGCTCGATGCAACGTGTTGTCATGTGCGGAATCTCACTTTTTGCGGTGTTGCTGGTGCTTGTTCCGGTCCATGCACAGGACGCAACACCCGAAGCTGATCCGACGCCGCGAACTGTTGGCTTCGTCTACGATTACTTTGCGCTCCCGGCGTATCCGACTGGTGCGCTGCTGGTAGTCGTTGTTGACCGCCCTGCTAGCGATATCGCGGTGATGCAGTTGACAGTAGAATCGGCACAGACGTTGACGTTGCAGCCGGAAGAATTACAGGTGTTTTCGGATAATACGTTTTCGGTGTTTCATTATGTGTGGGATGAACCGGTACGCGATCCGGTGGCACAGTTTAGCGATGTCGCTTACGAGTGGCAGGTCGTACTGGGTGACGGTCAGAATGTGAGCGTCAACGACACGTTTACGTATGTCGATCCGCGTGCAATATGGGAAACGCAGGAAGACCCGGTGAACCGGCTGGACATACTGATGCCGGAAGGCGGGCGTGAAATCAGCTTTGACGAAGACGGCGAACTGATTGTTGATCTCGAAGTCAGTGAAATCTGGCAGACGCTGAACCCCATCCTCGACCTGTTGGAACAGGAAACGGGACCGTTCCCGGCGGCGACGATCGCGCCCTTCTATGCAGATCGTCGCCCGTTGAACTACTGTGCGGACCCCGCATTCCCCGGCTTGCCCGTTGATGAACGAATCAATGAGCAAATCCCGTGTGACGGTTCAACGGTAGAAGCGTCGTTTCTGGCGGCGGATATTCTCCCGCTGGAATTTGAGTCGGCGTCGATAATTGATCTACAAGCGCCATTGCTGGCGTTCGTCATCAACCGGGCGTATGTGCCGCTGTGGGAAGGCGCGACCGTCCCCGAATGGTTCGCCTTCGGGATCAGGGACTTCTATAATCCAATCGGGAAAAATCGCTATCAGGAAACGGTACGCGCCGCGCAGCGATTGAATCAACTTTACACGTTGCCAGAAATGGAATCGAGCGAAGATGTCCGCGATCCGGCGCTGTGGCAGGCACAAAGTTACAGTATGCTGCTGTACGTCGCGCAGCAGTATGGGGTTCCGGCGGTGTTTGAACTGGCCCGCGAACTCAATGCAGATGAACCGTTCGCGGAAACTTACGAGCGAGTGACGGGTGGAACACTGGCAGCGCTGCTGCCGAATCTGCAAAACTGGGTGTTTACGTCACGTGCAGAAGCTGACTTTGCGTACATTCCTTATCTGGAAACGACGCCATCACCGACACCGCAAAACTCGCCGACACCCTTCCCGCCTACATCGACGCCCACCCCTACGGCAACGGCGACGAATACGCCGACCGCGACTGTGACCGGGTTCTTGAGCGCAACGCCGCTGCCAACCCTGACCGCAACGACAACGGCGACACGCGCCCCGGCGACGATCACGCCGCGCCCTGCGGGGAGTTTGCCTGATCCGACCGCCCTACCGGGCACGCAGGACGCCAACAATGAACCCGATGACAACCTGCCATTGCTTGTTGGTGTGGGGATTATTTTCGTACTTTTCTTTATTGCGACCGCGATACTGATCCAGCGGTCGTCTCGACGATACTAGACTATGAGCGCCATGACAGCAAAAACGAACTTATACGCATTGAGCCAAACTGAAATCTCCGATCTGTTCACCGGTTGGAACGAACCCTCATTCCGCGTGAAACAGGTGTGGGACTGGTTATACGACAAGCGCGTTTCTTCATTTGAGGAGATGCGCAACATCCCGAACACGCTGCGCGAAAAACTCGATACAGAGATGACGCTGGGCGAACTTGAACTGGCCACCGAGCAATCAAGCAATGACGGCACGACGAAGCGGCTTTATCGCCTGCCAGACGGTCAATTGATCGAAACGGTCCTTATGCCATACGACGATGACCGGCGCACCGCGTGTATTTCTACACAGGCGGGCTGCGCGATGGGCTGTGTTTTCTGCGCGACGGGGCAAATGGGATTCGCCCGCCATCTAACGGCGACCGAGATTTTTGAGCAGGCGGCCCTATTCGCCCGCGATCTCGCCAGTGAAGGCGAACGTTTAAGCAATATCGTGTTGATGGGCATGGGCGAACCCTTTCACAACTATGACGAATCTGTGCGGGCGATTCATCGTCTGATGGATGATCTCGGTATCGGGGCGCGACATATCACCATCAGTACGGTGGGATTAGTGCCGCAAATCCGCCAATTTGCGCAGGAAGGCTTGCAGGTCAAGCTGGCGATTAGCCTGCACGCAGCGACCGACGAGGAACGCGCTGCCCTGCTGCCTGTCAACAAGCGATGGCCGTTGGCTGAACTTATTGCCGCGTGCAACGACTATATTGAGCAGACCGGACGCCGTGTGACGTTTGAGTGGGCGCTGATTCGCGGCGCAACCGACACACCGGACCAAGCACATGCTCTTGGCAAGTTGTTGAAGGGCATGAACTGTCATGTGAACGCGATTCCGTTGAACCCGACAGACGGGTATAACGGCGGACCATCCAACTTTGAAGCGACTGAGGAATTCAAGCGCATTTTGCATCGCTACGGCGTCAGCATGACGGTACGGGTGCGGCGCGGTATCGACATCGCCGCCGGATGCGGGCAGTTAAAGGCGGCAGTTACAACAGTCGCGCCATCGGATATTCAATTAAATCGCTAATCATCAGGAATCAGCGCACGTATGGCTTTGAGCGTACACCATATTATCACGGTAACAGCGGGCGGTATTCTGTATCGTGACAGCGACGATATCGTGCAGTGGCTTGACTTCAAAGCGTGTAACCGGAATTGGATAAAGTGGCTACAGTTGCTACAACGCCCGTTGGAAGAGGCGGACGCGAATCGTGTAGGCCGGCACAACACGGAAAAGGCGATCTGGCTGGATGTTGAATTCTGGGATGAGGCACGCACACGATTCGAGTTTCGCAGTTATGCATTGCGTGACGGCACGCTTTTTGAACCAATGCAAAATAACGGCGGTTGGATTACACAGGACGCTCGTTCGACCGATTCATGAGGAGAGTAGACACGATGGACTATCGCAATCTAGGCAACACTGGTTTACAAGTCTCGCGCATCTGTTTGGGGATGATGACGTATGGCGATCCTGACTGGCGCGAATGGGTGCTGACAGAAGACGCCGCGCAGCCATTTGTGAAGATGGCGGTCGAGCAGGGGATTAACTTCTTTGACACTGCGGATATGTATTCGCGTGGCGTCAGCGAAGAAATCACCGGGCGAGCGCTTAAGGCTCACTTCAACAGCCGTGACGAGTACGTCGTCGCTACGAAGGTCTTTTTCCCGCATGGTGACAAGCCGAATCAGCGGGGGCTGTCACGCAAGCACATCATGGATTCTATTGACTCGTCGCTAAAGAACCTCGGCCTTGAATACATTGATCTCTACCAAACACACCGTTGGGACTACAACACACCGATTGAAGAGACGATGGAAGCGCTGCACGATGTCGTCAAGGCGGGCAAGGCGCGGTATATCGGCGGTTCAAGCATGTGGGCGTGGCAGTTCGCAAAAGCGCAGCATGTCGCCACTGTGAACGGTTGGACGCGCTTTGTTTCGATGCAGAATCACTATAATCTGGTGTATCGTGAAGAAGAGCGCGAGATGATCCCACAGTGTATTGACATGGGCGTCGGGCTGATCCCATGGAGTCCGCTGGCGCGTGGGTTCCTGGCGGGCAATCGTACCCGCGATCGTCAGGCGGTGACTGCTCGTGCCGGGTCCGACCAGATGGCGGACAATATGTACTACAGTGAGGCCGACTTCGACATCGTGGATCGCGTGATAGAGATTGCGGATAAATATGGCGTCAAACCGGCGCAGATTGCGCTGGCGTGGATGCTGCACAAACCGGGCATCACCAGCCCCATTATTGGTGCGAGCAAGCTGAACCACCTTGAAGAAGCGATTGCTGCGGTCAATATTACGCTATCAGATGAGGATATGATCGCGCTGGAAGAACTGTACCAGCCGAAGCCCATCGCCGGACACAGCTAAACACGATCTGAATCTAACGACACACTGGTGATCTATGCATAAGACGATTCATCTTGCACCGTCTATTCTAGCCGCCGATTTTACGCGGCTAGGCGAGCAAATCCGCGATGCTGAACAAGCAGGCGGTGAACTGATTCACATTGATGTGATGGATGGGCGATTTGTGCCCAATATCACCATGGGTCCGCTGGTGGTAGAAGCGGCACGCCGGTCTACCAACCTGCCGCTGGATGTGCATCTGATGATTGTGGAGCCGGAGCGGTATGTCGAAGCATTCGCCAATGCCGGGGCAGATCACATCACCGTCCATATTGAAGCCAGCCCCAACTTGCACCGGACATTGCAACTGATCAAACAGCGGGGTTGCCGTGCCGGGGTCGCGTTGAATCCGCACACGCCTGCGTCAGCGCTGAAAGACATCATTCACATGGTCGATATCATCAATGTGATGACGGTTAATCCCGGCTTTGGGGGGCAGAGCTTTTTGCCAGAAACAATGTCCAAAGTGGCACGTATTCGCGCAATGATCGGTGATACAGGGCGTAGCATTGACCTCGAAGTCGACGGCGGGATTAACGCCCAAACCGCGATGACAGCGGCACAGGCGGGGGCGAACGTCCTTGTGGTGGGGTCGGCGGTGTTTAGCGAAAAACACAGTGTACAGGCGGGCATCAACGCACTGCGCGAAGCGCTTGCCGAGTGGCGTCCACGGGGCGAAATCTGAATGTGCGATGACAGATGCGCCGGTGTTTGTTCGACGCGGACGGCTTGAAGATTATCTAGCAGGATTGCGCAAAAAGTTGTGCATTTCACTTCAAGGGCATGGCGGACGCTGAGAATAGCGCCGCTACGAGAGGCGGGGGCAGATGCCGTATTCTTGCGGCCCATCTTTTAGAAAAAACGATTTGCTGCCAGATTGAAATGCACCCCGCAAAAACAGGGGAATCGCATCAAATCAATTAACGGCTAATTACTGCCAAATTATCGAGACTTCGTCCCGAACCCTACCACTTTTTCTAGAAAAAGTGGACAAAAAGCAGAGGTCTGTATACAAAAGTTAGCTTTCTTTGCTACTTTCTTTCGCGAAAGAAAGTAGAAATAAGAAAAACTATTTTGGTGCGATTGCCCTGCCCGCAGAAAAGCGAGGGCAGACGAAGGGGAACTGGTTAAGTTATACTATACAGTGAGGGCACAAAGAGAATGTGCCCGACACTCTGTAAAGAACGTGCAACAGACGTTCGCCGGGAGTCGAGCGACATCCGGCGGGCAACCACTCTATCCGTTTGTCATCAGCGTAAGAATAAATGCCTGATATTCATATTGTCACTGACAGTTGTGCTAACTTCCACAACGAGCACTTTTTGCAGCAGAATCCGATCACGGTCGTTCCAGCCACGCTAACGATAGGCGGCAAAACGTACCGGGATGGTGTCGATCTAAAGCGTGAAGACGCGCTCGCACTGATCGCCAAGGACAGATCGGCGACCATTACCGCCCCGTCGGTTGCAGAATATGCGGCTGTGTATGCGCAACTTGCCCGGTCGTCTGACCTGATTATTTCGCTCCATGCCTCGCGTGAAATGCTACCAAGCTGGCAAAACGCCCAAACTGCGGCTGAAACTGTCATGGGAAATAGCGGCATCGCGGTGGTGGATACACGTATGATCTGCGCGGCACAGGGGATGGTGGTGCGAGCAGCATTAGAAGCCGGACGGGAAGAGACTTCTGTAGAAGAAATCGTGCGGCGGATTCGTGGTGCGATTGATCGTATCTACGCCGTATATTATGTAGAAACCATCGATTTTCTGATGCGCAACAATATCTTGAGCCAATCACACACGATTCTGGGTTCGATGCTGGGCATCAAACCCTTCCTCACCATTGAAGATGGGGAGATTAAGCCGATTGAAAAAGTGCGCACACGCGCCCAGGCCATTGAACGCCTGGTTGAATTCGCAGTCGAGTTTACAGATGTTGAAGACGCGCTGATCTTGCATCATCATCTGCATTCGAGCGAGCAGGCCCATATGTTGCAAGACCGACTCGCACAGGAATTTCCGGGTCAGCACTTTATCATGACGACGTATAGTGCAGCGCTTGCCTGCTTGATTGGCCCGGATGCCACCGGCATCGTGATTATCGAAGAAGAGTTGAACGACACGTACAATGACTTCTAAACCGATTCAATTTGTCGCTGACGCTGTCTGCGATATTCTGCGGAACCGCATAAACATACAAGATATCACCGTCGTTGCCCGCTATGTGAAGTCTAGCAGCACACGGTAAGACCTGGAGGAAGTAGTTTACAATGCCTTCTGCACGAGAAACCCTCATGAAAATCCTCAAGCTGGAACGCCAGCAGGGGTATAAAGACAATGCTGTCATCGGTGGACTGGCTGCATATAGCCAGAACTGGTCGCGTGATGCGCACAAGCAGGCACG
The DNA here is from genome assembly GCA_034435595.1 of Anaerolineae bacterium. Classification (GTDB taxonomy): domain Bacteria; phylum Chloroflexota; class Anaerolineae; order Aggregatilineales; family Phototrophicaceae; genus JAVJSU01. The sequence goes on from DAOTXA010000112.1 coordinate 10,001, forward strand.
TCGCCCGGAACATCATATTCTGGTTGAAGAATTAGAAGAACTGCTGAAGCAATATAAGCAGGTCGCTGGTACAAACCAGCGACACGAAGCGATCAGCTATATGATGGACCGCCTGATGGGACGCGTGCCACCGCCGAACCGTTACCGCGAGCGCTTGCAGCACTATCAGGATAAAGCACCGAAAACCGAGGAATCCACCGGTCATGAGCCAGCGGCCCCGCCTCCGCGACAAGAAACTGGCGAACCTACCAACGACAATGAAGATTCGCCGCAGCACGCAGGTAGTGGAACGCCGGGGGATGACGAGCAACTGAGCAACGAAAAAAAGCGCAAGTCGCGGTCACGTCGCAAGCGCGGCAAAGACAAGCAAGCGCGAAACGAGCCTGAGAATGAGCAGGCCCCACCACCCCGCCAACAGAAGCGGCAGCAGTCGAAACAGCCATACTTAAACCCATCAAAGCGGACCGAGGTCACGCGTGACCCGGATGAGGAATTCGCCTACGAGTTTGACACGAGCTACAACTATGTTGAAGCCGTCTCGGAAGAAGAGGGTCAAATTCCGTTTAATAGCACCGGGCGTAGACCGCGCCCTGATCTGCCGGAACAACCGCGTTTAGAACGTCCGCCACGCGAACCACGTCCGGTTATCGACCCGCAAGAAGCCGCCGATCTGCTGCGCGGTTTGAACGCTCCAGTGACCGAAGTAAAGGGCGTTGGCCCGCGCATGGCGCAATCATTGAACGCACTGGGCATCGAAACCATTGATGACCTGTTGTTCTATTTGCCGCGCAAGTATGATGATTACACAAGTCTGACGCCAATCGTCAAGCTGCCACCCAATGAAACCGTCACCGTGATCGGGACGGTCACGCATACAGAAGTCCGCATGGGGCGTAACAGTCGCAAGGACTTTTACATGGAAGTGGACGACGGATCCGGCAAATTGAGCGTGATGTTCTTCGGGCAGGAATTTCTGGTCCGCAGCATTCGACGCGGCAAGCAGGTCGTGTTGAGCGGTAAGACCAGTGTTTACCGGGACCGCCTGCAAATGTCTAGCCCACAATGGGAAGGGCTGGATGGCGAAAATCTGCATACGGTTGGGATCGTGCCGGTGTATCCGCTTACGCAGGGATTGACGGCTCGTGCGTTGCGGCGGCTGATGAAGAAGGCAGTCAATTACTGGTCCAGGCAACTGCCAGATTACGTCCCCGAATCCGTCCTGGACCGCACGGAAATGGGCGATCTCGGCTGGACATTGCAAAATCTGCACTTCCCTGAAGGCTGGGATCACCACCATCACGCGACGCGGCGTTATGTATTTGACCAGTTGCTTACGCTGCAACTGGCGATTCTGTCGAATCGCCGTGACTGGCAGTCGGTCCCGGCTCCGGCACTGGATATTACAGATGAATTCGTCGAGACGTTCATTGAGACAGTATTCCCGTATCCGTTAACGGGGGCGCAACGTCGGGCTGTGGACGACATCCGGCGCGATATCAGCCGGGATACGCCGATGAATCGACTATTGCAGGGGGATGTCGGTTCGGGTAAGACGGCGGTCGCAGTAGCAGCGATGGCGATGACATTTAACGCGGGTAAACAATCTGCACTCATGGCCCCAACCGGGATTCTTGCAGAGCAGCACTATCGCAACATTAGCCAGACACTCGAAGCCATGCCGGGGGATCATCGCCCGGTCGTTGGTCTGCTGACCAGCGCACTTACTGGCACTGAGCGCGAGGCCATCTACAACGGTCTGGCGGACGGCAGCATCGACATCATCATCGGCACACACGCGGTGATTCAGGAAGGCGTCGAATTCCATGATCTGGGCCTCGCCATTGTCGATGAGCAGCATCGTTTTGGCGTGGAACAGCGCGGACAGCTACGTGGCAAGGGGACGAATCCGCATTTGCTGGTAATGACGGCAACGCCGATTCCGCGCACACTAGCACTAACTCTGTATGCCGACCTTGATCTATCGGTGATGGATGAAATGCCACCGGGACGCACGCCGGTGAAAACGCGGGTCGTGCTGCCGACTACCCGCGAGCGCATTTACAGCTTCATTGAGGCGCAGATCAAAGAGGGGCGGCAGGCATTTATCGTGTATCCGCTGGTGGAAGCGTCTGACAAAATCGACGCCGGGTCTGCCGTAGAAGCCTTCGAGCATCTGAGTCAGGTGTTTTTCCGCTACCGTGTTGGTCTGCTACACGGTAAGATGAAACCGACCGAAAAAGACGAGATCATGGCGTCATTTTCCAATCACGAGTTTGACGTGATGGTCACAACGTCGGTTGCTGAAGTCGGCGTGGATATTCCGAACGCGAGTGTGATCGTCATCGACGGAGCTAACCGCTTCGGGTTGGCACAGTTGCACCAGTTTCGCGGGCGCGTTGGACGCGGCAAGCATGTCTCGTATTGTTTCCTGGTCCCCGATGATGTAACGCCGGAAACCGAGGAGCGTCTCGATAAAATTACGCTTGAGGACATCGACAACCGGGAATATCCAGAAAGCGAGCGGCGTCTCAAAGCATTGGAACTTTCGACAGATGGCTTTAAGCTGGCGGAAATCGACTGGAAATTGCGCGGTCCCGGCGATCTGGTGGGCACGCGGCAAAGCGGGAAGCCGCTGCTTAAGATGGCGGAATACATCACGCCTGATCTCGTCACATTGGCGCAGCGAGAAGCCCGTACAGTTTATGAAGAAGACCCGTATCTGGAACAGGCAGAACACCAGCTCCTAAAAGAGCGCGTGGTGATGCTGTTCGACGAGCGGAGTGATTTAAGCTAATCCTTGTTGGATGTGTTGGGGTTTAGGGGCAAATTGTCGTCTTTTGGGTCGTCTTTTGGGACGACAGACCGCAAAATGCGATATCTACAAGCATATTTGGTAGTTTCGCCATTTTTGGTGACCGTCACGCCCCTAGTCCCAATGACCCGCAGCCGCCGATACGGGCGATTTCGCACAAGATTTGTTATACTCGTCACATATAGAGGAAAGTACGCATGACGCGAACAGCCGTTTATCCCGGCTCATTTGACCCGATTCATAACGGACACATCGACATTGCTCTTCGGGCTGCACGCATTTTTGATGAGGTGATCGTCGCCGTGTATGACATGCCGAAGAAGCGCTTGCTATTTAGTGTAGAAGAGCGAATAGGCATGGTCGAAGAGGCGCTTCAGGACTTTGGTAACATAAAAGTTGCGCAATTTTCGGGATTAACTGTAAACTATGTAAAGTCTGTCGGCGCAATGGCAGTGGTGCGCGGATTGCGCGTATTCTCAGATTTTGAGTTCGAGTTTCGCATGGGACTGGCAAACAAGAAACTGGCCCCGGAAATCGAAACGGTTTCAATTATGTCAGACGAAGGCCATGTGCATATCAGTTCCAGCACGATCCGTGAAATTGCAGAACTGGGTGGGGATGTATCGACGATGGCGCCGCCCTTTGTCGCCAGTGCACTGAAAGATCGCTTTGACGAATTACACGCCAACAATAACAGCCCCGGCTATACCATCAGCATTCGGGACTAAAATCGCAAGGGGAAGTGAGGACCTATGGACATTCAACATCTGGTAGACCGTCTGGAAGACCTGATTGACGAAGGGCGGCACATGCCATTCAGTAAATATACGATGATTGACGAGGAGCGTGTGCTTGAGATCATCGACCAGATGCGCATCTCGATTCCCGAAGAGATTGAAAAATCGGCGCGTATTCTTCAGCAGCGTGACCGCGTGCTGGCGCAGGCGAACGAAGAAGCCGCACGCATTTTGCAACAAGCCCGTCAGAAGGGCAACGAGATGCTCGACGAAGATGTGAACGTGCAGGCCGCGCAAAATCGGGCTGCCAATCTCATCGAGCCGGCACGCCAGAAGGCCGCACAGATGACCG
>DAOTXA010000113.1:0-1609 GCA_034435595.1 Anaerolineae bacterium
ATACTCATACACAAGTTCCAACAAAGAACGTGACAAAATATATCGTATTCGTTCCAAAATATCGCACGGCGGCGATCTATTCTCATCGGATTGGAATAGTTCGTCGTTTCGTTTTAACCCTGAAATCAATGATGCCAGTCAACAGCTTCGTCGGTTATTCACTATCGTCCGAAATGCCATCATTAACTTCTTCTTGGAGGAAACAAACGCGGACGAGGCAGAATAAGCATCTCTGCGTATCTTTACGCCTTCGCGCCTCTGCATTGTGTTTTTGCTTTATACTTTCGCCCTTAGCTTTTCGCCTCCGTTATCATCTACAATACATGTAGACGATACCGGGGGCGTTTCGATTGGACGACCAGAAAAACCTGTACATCCAGCGCGTGAACGCGGTCCTTGACCACATCGCCACGCATCTCACGGCGGAACTCTCGCTCAGATCACTGGCAGATATCGCCGGATTCTCCGAGTTTCACTTTCATCGCGTGTTCAAGGCCATCGTTGGCGAAACGGTCAACCAGTGCGTGTGGCGCGTGCGCGTGGAACACGGCGCGGTCCTGTTGCGCAGCAAACCGGGCCTGCGCGTTTCCGACGCAGCCGCAGCCTGTGGATTCACCTCGCTGGCGGGATTCTCACGCGCCTTCAAAACCCGCTTCGGCGTCAGTCCGGCGGGGTGGGATCGCGTCAGCCGCTTACAAAACGAGCCGCAATCCGGCGATAACACCGCCCATCACATCACCGCCCTGCCCGCCGTCGCAAATACGTTTACCGTCAAATTCCGGCAGATGCCCGCGCAACGACTCGCCTATATCCGTATCCACGATGCTTACAGCGATATGCGCCGCATCGAGGACGCCTATCACACCCTCCTCGACTGGTACGCGGTGCGTGGCGGTCAGCTACAGAACACCACTCTTTACGGCATGTCGCAGGATGACCCTGACATTACCCCGCTTGGCCTGTGCCGATTCGATTGGTGTCTGCGCGTGCCCGACCACTGGCAAGCCGATTCCGTGGTCAGCCTGCGCGACTTCCCGGCCTGTCTGCTGGCGATCATCCCCATGCATGGCGAAAACATCGCCACCGAAGCCCGCATCCTCGACTACTTCTGGCGCGACTGGCTGCCGCGCAGCCGCTTTCAACCCGCCAACCTGCCCGCCATGGAAATCTACCGCCGCTTCCCCCACGAGGCCGGATGGTGGGATACGCTCTACATGGACTGCGCCGTTCCCGTCACACGGCTGTAAACGCACCTGTTGCCGAATATCTCCAGCATCCCCTACAATGGACGGATACTTGCACGTTTTTTCACCAACAGGCTGAGTGAGAGAGAATCACCATGCTAACCGTCGCCGATGCGCTACAACTCGAAGCCTTCGCCGGAGCGCGGGCCGTTGCCGGTCGGCGCGGAATGCATCGCCCGGTCGGGTGGGTTCACAACTCCGGTACGGTCGATGCGGCACGCTGGCTCAACGGCGGCGAATTCGTCCTCACCAACCCCGCCAATATGCCCGGAACGCTTGACGGCAAGCTGCGCTATCTGCGCGATTTGATCGACAAAGGCGTCGTCGCGCTGGCGATTGCGGTCGGTGACGGATTGCTCAACATC
>DAOTXA010000114.1:0-2227 GCA_034435595.1 Anaerolineae bacterium
GCATGGAACAGGTCCGCGCATGGGTCGATGGCTACGACACCGGCATCCGCTACAGTGACGACACCGTCGGGCGCATCGTCGCCAAACTGGAAGCGCTCGGCATCCTAAAAGACACCGCCATCGTCATCGGTGCCGATCACGGCGAGAACATCGGCGAACTTAACGTCTGGGGCGATCATCAAACCGCCGATCAAATCACCTGCCGCGTGCCCTTGATTATCCGCTGGCCCGGCCTGACCGATACCCCCCGCGTTGATAGCGCGTTGCACCAGCATTTCGACTGGGCGGCGACGGTCGTCGAAATGGTCGGCGGCGAGATTCCCGACATCTGGGACGGCGTCTCATTCGCGGAAGCGTTCCAGGCGGGTGAGCAAAACGGGCGCGATTACGTCGTCACCAGTCAGGGCGCGTGGGCGGCACAGCGCGGTCTGCGCTTTGACTTTGAAGGCCACGCCTATATTCTGCTGGAAACATATCACGACGGCTATAAGATGATGGACGATGTGATGCTGTTCGATCTCACCGAAGACCCGCACGAAGAGAACAACATCGTGAACGAACGGCCCGATGTCGCCGGACGCGGCCTCGCACTGCTGGCAGATTGGAAGCGTCACATGATGCGGCGCAGCAAATCTGGCGTCGATCCATTGATGACCGTCTTAAAAGAAGGGGGATCATTCCATACACGTGGGCAACTTCCAGCCTATCTGCAACGCCTCAAAGCCACCGGACGCGCCGGACACGCCGAATATCTGGCTCAGAAGCATCCCGAAGAAGCACGCGGCGAAAAATAAACCCGTATAATCTGTCTGTAAGGGTGGCCCCTACGCCACCCTACACACCGAACACATATGCAAAAAGGGAAATCCACCATGCGACGTTCTATCGAGGGCATCGACCTGAATATCGTCAAGGGCTTTCAGAATTTATCCGCGCCGACAAAAGACGGGCTGGCAGCATCGTCGGTGCTGTATTCACTGGCAGACCGCGAGACGCTCTATTATCAGGGCGACAAAGCCGAAGCGTTCTACTTCGTGTTAGAGGGCGGCGTTCGGCTGGTGGAACATATGATAGAGAGCGCTCCGGTCAACCTCAAAGTTTACGGAGCGGGTGACAGCTTTGGACTGCTGGCGATTTCCGGCAGCTTTGCGCATCCCAGCGAAGTGACCGCCATCGGCCCCACGCACATCGGCGCAATCAACGGGCAAGACGCTCGTGCGCTCGTAGAGCAATACCCGGATTTCGGGCTGGCGATTGTGGACATGCTGGTAAAACACATCCACCATGCACATAGTAGGCTGGGTCAGATGATGGCAGATCGCGCAGACCGTCGGCTCGCCCGCGCCCTGTTGACCTATGCAGATAAATTCGGTCGCGCCAACGAGAAGGGACAAATTCTCATCGACGCACCGCTGACGCAGGCCGACATCGCACAATTCACAGGTGTTTCCACAGAGACGGTCAATCGCATGTTGAAGCAGTTAGAGAAGCAAGGACTCCTCGCCGCACGCAATCCGCTGTGCATCTGCAACCGCGACGAACTGGCGAAGCTCGCTGGCAGCGATCAGTTCTACAGCGCGGCACTAAAGTAACCGCTACGTTTTTGACAGCGTTTGGAATAAATTCATGACCAGCCAACCCAACGTCATCTTCATCACCACCGACCAGCAGCGCTACGACACCATCGGCACAAACAGCAATCCACACATCATTACGTCTCAACTCGACCAACTGGCAGCCGAAGGTGTTAGCCTTGACCAATGCTACATTCAGGGGCCAGCATGTATGCCATCCCGCGCCAGCATATGGACCGGGCGCTACCCGCAAAATCATGGCGTTGGCACAAACGGAGTCGCCCTATCCAAAAGCGAGACAAATATCGCGCAGGTCTTTCAAGCTGCCGGATACGCCACCGCCAATGTGGGGAAACTCCACTTTGTCCCGCACAAAGACGTAACCGACGACATCACACCACAGTACGAAGGCTACGGCTACGATATCAACTACTGGACGGATGGGCCGAATGATCGCGGTGATTACTGGCACTGGCTGCAATCCGAAGGCGTGGAACCGGCGACCAAGACGACCGACCACCCCAACGACGGCTCAATGGGTCCGCTGTGGCCTTCATTAAACGAACAACCCGATTCGCATACGCTATCAGCATGGACGGCACAACGCACAATCGAAGTCCTCGAAAATCACGACAGGTCAAAGCCCCTGTTTA
>DAOTXA010000115.1:0-13147 GCA_034435595.1 Anaerolineae bacterium
TGGAAATAACGCGCACACCACGCGCCATCGAATGCGAGGCCGGTGTTGGCGAACCGGGGAGATGACAATCCACAGCGCCAGCACCCGCCCCGTCCCGATCAAACCCTATACAGCCCGGAGGCTGTGCTTATGACGACACAACCCTTGGCGCAACCGGACCTTGAGGCCCTGTTGACGCGACAAACGACCGTATCGGCGGCGCTGGCAGGCGTTACATCCCTGCAAGAGGCGGCACGCCATGTACAGGCACTCATTGACGATGATGCGTGCAAGATCGGCATGTTGCTGTACCTGTATGATGAAATGGGCCGCTTTTCTGGCCTGCGGCGCATTCACGGCAGCATCGAGGCCGTACAGGACGAGGCCGTCAACGACCTGACGCTAAGTCAGGCGGGTGAAAAGCTGCGTGCCATGATCGCAGGGGTGAACGTTGTCAACGTGCCAGAGGTCGCTGATCTGAAACCCGCCGATGCCAGTCTGCAAAGCTGGTTGCAAGAACTTGACGCCGGGTCGTGCATCACGCTGCCGATTCGTCTCGAAGAGAAGAGCGTCGGTGCGCTGGTCGTCACACACAAAGACACCGGGGCTGTGGTCGATTTACCAGTCATACGGGTGTATCAGGCGGTCGCCAACCAGATCGCCACTGTTGCACGCCTGCATATGCTGGCGGATGAAGTTGAGGGGGCACGCGCAGAAAGCCGCACGCTGACCAGTGTACGCGGCGTCCACAATCAAGCCAGCCGCGAACTGCTGTCGGCACGTGACGGGCGCGACGTGCTGCGCATTCTGAAAGCGCTGCTCGCCCGTGATGCCCGTCAGATCGCCCTGTATACGATTGACTGGGACAAGCGCACAGGCGCGTTATCTGGCTTCAGGCTTGATTATCTCGTCACGCAGGATGGCGAAATGCGCGAGCCGGACACGCAATTGCTCAACATAATCTCTACCGAGGACCGCGCCGAATTTCAGCAAGATTGGAAGCAGCGCGGCACCGATGTTGATTTCGTAGAAGATATCGCACAGGAAATGCAAACCCGCCCGGTGCTGCGCTTCGATCATGAACGCAACATCTTAAGCACGATCAAAATTCCTGTCTATAACGAGGGTCAACTCGTCCACCAGATCAGCATCGCCTATGAGACGGTGCGCGTCTTCCCCGAAGCGCTGCGCCGCGTATACGAGGCCCTGCGCGATCAGATCAACGTCGTGCTGCAAAATCGTCGTCTGCTGCGCACCACCGAGGAAAGCCTGCGCGAAACCCGCGCCTTATACGATATCAATCGTGAGTTGATGTCTGCCAATTCGAGCATTGATGTGCTGCGCGTGCTGCGCATCTATATTGCCAACGACGGCGCGACGCTCACCCTGCGGGAAATCGAGTGGCCCCCTGATGCTGAAAAGCCGGAATCGTGGACGCTGCTCGCGCTTATCAACGATGAGGGCGAACAGCAACCGAATACTTCGCTGCTTGAAGACATCAAAGACGAGGATTTCCCTGCTTTTCGTGCAGATTGGAAGAAACAGGGCCATTCTGTCGATTTCATCGAAGATTTGGACGCGGCAGAGGCCACGCGCCCCGTTCTCAAGTACTATACGAGAGAGGGCTATAAGAGCAGCGTCATTATCCCCATTTATGACCGCGACCACCTCAGCCAGCAAATCCGCGTATCGTACAAGACACCCCATACGTTTAACCCTAGCACCCGCCGCCTGTACGGAGCCATCCGCGACCAGATGACGATCATTCTGCAAAACCGTCGCCTGCTGCGTTTGACCGAAAACAGCCTTGAAGAAGCACGCACCATTTACACCGCCAACCGCGACCTGCTGTCGGCATCCACACCCGCCGACGTACTGCAAGCGCTATTTACGCATGTCGCGCATGACGCCGACCTCATTTATTTGCTGACCTTCGGCTGGGATGAAGAGGGCGAGGAGGTCATCTCTGCCCGTGTGACGAATACACTTGGTTCGTCAGGGCCGCGTGAATTGACGCAGGAACTGTTCGACACCTCTACCCCCGACGAAGCTGAATGGCTACAAAATCACTGGCGAGAACTGGGCAGCGAGGCGCTGTTTTTCGAAAACGTGCCCGGTGTTGCCGACAAACGCCCCGACTTGCGCTATGCCCGTGGCATGGGGGCACGCAGTACGATTATGCTACCGGTGTTCCGGCGCGAGCATGTGCTGCATATGATCGGCATCGTCTACAAGCAATCGCGCCGCTTCGACAACCAGACCCAGCGCCTCTACACCGCGCTCAACGACCAGATCGGTGTCATTTTGCAAAACCAGCGCCTGCTGCAAAACTCGCAGCGACAGGCCACGCAGTTACAGACCATCGCCGACTTCGGGCAGGCCACGCAATCGACGCTTGACATTGACACTACGCTGCAAATCGCCCTCGATAGCCTCAACGAGATGGTCGCACCTGATTACGTTGGCATCTACATGTTTGACCGCAACCGCGCCGCGCTGACAATGCGCCTGCGTGCCGACGATGGCTCGCCGACTGAGATTGCCGATAATGAGCGGACGATTACGTCTATGCGCACGACCGCCATGCAGGTCTGGCAGAACCGGCGCACCTTCTTCACCAATCAACTTAGCCGCGACGACAACGTGTACCACACCATCCGCCGCGATATTTTATCTGTGATCGGTATTCCCGTATTCGCACTGGGAGAAGCAATTGGCGTGGTCGAAATCGGCAGCAAGCGCCGTGACGCCTTCACCCGCTCTGACCTGGCTGCCTGCCAGCAGTTGGTCGGGCAGATGTCTGCCACCATTGAAAATGCAGAGGCATACCACCGCAGCGAGCGCAGTGCAGAAAGTAAGGCCCGCGTCAACGAGATTTCCAGCAAGCTCCAGCAACAGATGGACCTCGAACGCATTCTGAGCGTGACCGCCAACGAATTGGGCCGCGCACTGGGTGCGAAACGAGCACGCATCCGCTTTGGCACGCAAGAAGACCTCACAGAGCAACGGCTGACCAACGGACGCACTACCAACGACACCAACGGCAGCAGCAACGGCGGCGGTCGTCCTGATTCCGCTGGCGGCGAGTAGGAGAGTAGTCGATGCAGTCACTGAGCGCACTTTTTAAGTCCGTCTTTTCTATTGAACGCTACAACAATCCGGTAGACCGCTACCGGGCGACGGTCGTCTATTTGCTGTCGGCGTTGATCCTCATTGCATGGACGCTGTACGCTATCGGTGCCCCGGAATGGTCCCACCCGCTGCGCGATGACGGCGGCGGCTATTTGATGATCGAAGTCGCCTTCGATGCGCCCGTCTCGACGGCGGGCATCGGTTTTTTCAGCCTGTATATCATCACCGTAGCTGGCATGGTGCTAACTCGCTTCGGTTTGCTGGGGTTGGCAAGCTGGGCACCGTTGATTACCTGGTTTATCAGCGGCGTGTTGCTGTTGGCTATCAACACGACAGAACCGGGCGTGCCCAGTGGTGCAATTGTCATGCTGTTATTGGTGGGCGCGTTATTGAACGGCGTTGAAGGGCTGGGCGTTGCACTGGTGCTGGGGTTGGGCACGCTCATCGCACGCAGTACAGCCGGGGCCTTCGATGATGCGAATGTCTCGTTGATGAACATCGGCTCGCAAATCGTCAACGCGGCGATTCTGGTGTACCTGTTTCTGCGTTTTGGGCGGCAGGTGGGCCAGGAATTCGTCTCTGGTGCGATGGAAGAGCGTGAAACTGGCGCGGCAGTCGTCTCTCAGATTGCGGACAAGGTTTCGCAGCGTGTCTCACTGGATGACTTGCTACAGGCCATCGTAGACAGCGTGAACGACAACTTCCGCGAGATTTATCATGCGCAGGTCTTTTTGCTCAATGAAAGCGGCACCCACGCTACACTCGTTTCCAGTACGGGTGCAGTGGGGCGAGAACTGCTTCAGGACGCGCACGCTATCGCCGTTGGTACCAAAAGTGTAATCGGTCAGGTGACCGCGCAGGACAGGCCAGTCATCGCCCTGGCGGGCACGCGAGGCACCATCCACCAGCCCAACGCGAAACTACCGGGGACCGCTGTCGAAGCGGCGTTTCCGCTGCACGTCGGTGATCAGCTAATCGGCGCGTTGGACGTGCAAAGCCGCGATCCACTGGCCTTTGATGACCCCAATCTGGTGGCGACCGTACAGTCGCTTGCAGATAGCACCGCACTGGCAATCGACAACATCCGCCAGTACGAAGCACAGCAAGAACGGCTTGCGGAACGCGAAAAGATGGTCGCGCAGACCCGCGAGGCCATGCGCGAGGTCGAACGCCTCAACGAACACCTGACCGGGCGTGCCTGGGCAGATTACATCCGGGCCAGCAACGCCACGTTGGGCAAAGACATTCAGCTAAACGGCTCGACCGTCAGCGAAGACGCCTACACCTGGACCGATACGCTGCGCGACGCCGCCCGCGATAATGACGTGATCCGCCACGCCCGTGAAGACGCGCAAATTGTCGCCGTTCCGCTGCGTGTGCGCGGTCAGGTCGTCGGGGCCATGGAATTTGAACTTGATCCGGGCGAATCGCTGACCGATGAGGACATGGAACTGTTGAGCGCCATCAGTGACCGCTTCGGTCTGGCGGCAGAAAATGCCCGCCTCATCGACGAAACGCAGCGTGTCGCCCAGCGTGAGGCCCTCGTCAACCAGATCAGCGGGCGCTTTCAAACCACAAACGACCTGCAACGCACGCTGGAAGAGGCGGCGCGTGGTCTGCAAGAAGCCCTGCGTGCCGGTAATGTCGCCATTCGCATCGGCACACCACCGAAGAATTCGTAGCGCCTGCGCAGACGGCAACAGGCAAAAGGAAACGCGATGCTAGAAAGAACCTTCGGAATAAAAACAGATATTGACCGGACGCGAACGCCACTGGAGTTCATCCGCCAGAGATACATGCTGATTTCGATCGGCGTACTTGTCGTGATGGGGGTTATTACCACTTTCTCTGCGACCGGATTGACGGACGATCGTTCGTTTAACGTGACGTTGTTGGTAGAGGGGCTATTCTGGCTTGCCAGCGCACTCGTCCTCGGTGGGCTGATACGGTTCGAATATGAGACAATAGCCCGTTACACACTCATTGGCGTGTTCGTTGCCTCTATGTTCTTCTCCACGTTCATCGACATCCAGTTTACGGGGGCGATATTGGGGACGGTGCTCGCTGCGCTGCTCCTCCCGCGAGAATTGCCGTACTACGGTGTACTCGTCGGCGTCGGCATCACCTATGTGATCCAGTATCTTGAGTGGCGTGACCAGTATATTGTGCCAGGGATCGCTGACCGCCCGATTTCCCCGATCAGCATCGGTATTCTCATTATCGTCGCCGGTTTGATCATGCGCCGTTTCGTGCGTACAGCAGAGCGTGTCGCCAACGATGCACAACGCACGACCAATTTGCTGGCAACAACCGCCGAAGTCGGGCAGATCACCACGACTGTGCTAGAGATCAAGTCACTGTTCACCCAGGCCGTTGAATTGATCCGCGAGCGCTTCGGCTACTATCATGTACAGGTATTCGTCATAGACGAAAATCGCGAATATGCTGAACTCGTCGCCAGTACGGGCGTCGCCGGACGCAATCTACTGTCGAAAGGGCATAAGCTGGCGGTGGGGTCGCGCAGTGTGATCGGGCGCGTAACCCTGACCGGGGAAATCATCATTGCCCGTGATACCGACCGCGATACGCGCCACGCCCACAACGAACTACTGCCCAATACCCGTGCAGAAATGGCGCTGCCCATTATGGACGGGACCGAGATTATCGGTGCGCTGGACGTGCAAAGTGTCCACGCCAACGCCTTTACCGAAATCGACGTGCGTGCGCTCGAAGTTCTCGCCGGACAGTTGGCGACCGCTGTCCGCAACGCCCGCCTGTTTGAAGCAGAAACCGCCCGCACCGAGGAAAACAAGCGCCTGTACATCACCTCAGAACGCAATTTGCAAGAAATCGAGCGCCTCAACAAGCAGTTGACCGGCGACGCGTGGGAATCATACCTGAACACGCAGGGCGATATCGGCGGCATCACCTTTGATGGCGAAAATATCAGTTATGATGCGCCGTGGACGGACAATATGATCCAGGCCGGCAAGCGTGCTCGTCCCTATATGCCCAGGGAAACGCCGGGGACGCTGGCGGTCCCGCTGACGTTGCGCGGCGAAGTCATCGGCGTGATCGAGATCGAACTGGGCGAGGGCCTGCGCTCTAGCGATGCCTTCGACACCGTTCAGACGATCGCCCAACGCCTCGCCCTCAGCCTTGACCGCGCCCGACTGTATCAGGAAGCGCAGGTCACCAGCCATCGCCAGCGCCATATTAATGAGATCGTGGCCCGCTATCAGGCGGCCCCCACTGTCGAAGACCTGCTGCAAATCACCGTTTCCGAGTTGAGCCAATCGCTCGACGCGTCGCGGGCCAGCATCCGCTTGAGCGGTGGCATGGACGAACCCAACGGGGCAAACGGCAGCAACGATCACAACGGCACGAACGGACACAACGGAGGCAATGGCTCATGATCTGGCAACGTCTCACAAATCTCGTTCGCCTTCGTCACAGATACACCAACCCGATTGAACAGCGGCAGGCCGTCGCCTTGATGGTCGTCAGTGGCATCTTCGCCTTTGTCTTTGTGGTGTGGACCATTGCCCTTTTCGCCTTTGACGTGGGCGACATTGATGCTGTTGGGGCGTCGATGACGATTGTTTTCCCGGTAATTATTGGCCTCGTCATCGTCCTGATCCAAACCGGGCGGCTGGAATTGGCCTCGTGGGTTTTTGTGTTTTTCCTCGTTGTCGCCTCGGCGTCATCGGTTATAGAGGGCCTGCATACCGGCGGATTGGTCGTCGTGCCGATGGTGTCACTGACAGCGGCGGGTCTGTTGCTGGGGCGGCGTGGCATCGTCGTGGTGACGCCGATTGTATTGCTTGTGCTTCTCAACGGCGCGGTTGTGCAAAGTCAGGCGACCGAAATCTTGCAAGTGCCTCCTTCAGATTCCGCCATATTGACCATCAGCATATCGCTGACAGTATATGTGCTGGTCGCGCTGATCCTGTACGGGTTCGGCGGCAACATCCGCCAGACCGTCGCCCGCTCGCTCAACCAGATCAATCACACGCGAGCAATCAGCCAGTTAGGGCGTGATGCCGCCGACGATACCGGCGATGTCCCGATTTATCTGGAGGCCATCGAATTACTGCGGAACACGATGGGCTATATCTTCGCGCAGGTCTATTTGACTGATAACCAGAGCCGGATCGTCCAACGCTTGCGCACCGGAACCACACTTGGTGAGCAAAACGCCCTCGTTGATGTCGAGGTCAATCAGGCCAGTGTGCTACAAAACGCCGCCAGCCTGCGTGAAGTCATCATCGTCAGTCGCAACGACCGTGAAGTCCGGCGCTCGCATCTGCTGCCCGCCGTGAACTTTGGCGTGGCGGTTCCCATTATGGGCGATAACGAGCGCGTCCTCGCTGTGCTGGACGTGCAGACGAGCGACAGTAACGTCACCCGCGAAGAAGTACAGTTGATCGAGACGCTGGCCCAGCAAATCAGCAGTTTGATTCGGGCACGCCAGCGCATTTCTGGATTGCAAAACGACCTCACCGAACAGGCACAACTTATCGACAGCTTGCGCCGCCAGCTACGCGTGGCCCGACAATCGGCATCGCTGCAATCGGACGAGTGGAACGAATATCTAGCTGGACGCCGCAGCGACGCCATCGGCTTTGACTTCGCCCCGCAGACGGACAGCGACGGTCAGTTGATCCAGGCTGCCAACCTGCCCGACGAACTCCGCACCGTAATTGAGGCAGGCGAGGTCAGCGTCACCGAGCAGGATGGTGAATACCTGATGTGCGTGCCCGTTGTGCTCAACGAATCAGTCATCGGTGCAATGGCCTTCACCATGTCGGTCAGACCGGACGATCAGAGCGTTGCCATGGCGCAGTCGGTATCTCAGCGTCTGGCACTGGCGCTGGAAAACAAGCGCCTCTACGAACAATCCCGCGCACTGGCTGCCCGCGAGCGCAAGGCGAGTACTGCTGCCAATCTGCTGATTAGCGCGACCGATGTGGACGCCGTGCTCAACCTTGCCGCTGACAACTTCAACCGGGCGCTTGGCGCAGTGCGCACCCGCATCCAACTGGACCCGGCGGCAGTTCGCACCGACGATAGTTCCACCCTGACCGCAGACTCTGCCCCCGTGCTGGAAACCAAGGGGAATGACGCTTCATGAATAGACTGTTGAACGTTCTACGCTTTCAAAATTGGCCCATCTGGTCGAAGCTGACCGTTGCCTTCACGATCGGCACGATGATCCCGATCCTGATTATCGTCGGTGTTTTCAGAGAAGACCTTTCGGCATTTTTCGAGAATAACCTCGTTAGCTATGTGCAGGAAAAAGGGCAGTTGCGTCAGGAAATTGTGTCTGACAATTTCGATCAGGCCACCCAGACCATGAACGCCTTCATCAACGACACGTTGATCCTGCAATATCTGGAATTCAGCAGCCTCAGCCTCAGTAATGAGGACTATAACACCGTCCCCGCCTTCGAGCGGCAGATACGCAGTCGATTGATCGACAGCCGTCTGTTTGATCAGGTTCTCGTGACCACGCTGGACGGGCGCTTGATCTATGGCGTCCAGTTGCGAGACAGTGACAGCGATAGCGAACGCTTGTCACAGCCGTTTGAAACCGGTGCCGATCTGAGTCTGATACCCGCCTTTGAATCTGCACAAATTGCCCTTACGCTGGGTGAAACGGTGCGCATGGCTGTGGTGGGAGATTTGGTGCCGGACGTATTTATCAGTTCCGTTGCCTACGACAACGAGGGCAACCCCATCGTATTTGTACTTAGTCGCATCAACATACCGGTTGTCGTTCACGCTGATCTTGTTGACGACAACATCTTCTACGATACCTATAGCTACCTGACGACCTATAACGCCGCTGTGGTTTCGGCGGAGGATGATCGCAGTCTGGCCTTCGCCTCTGTACCCAATATCGACTTCCGCGATGGACTGAACAACAACAACGTCATCCGCACGCAGATCGACGGACAGACGACTATCGCCCATTATGGTCCCATTCGCGGCACCGATTTCGTTATCGTGACAGAGACATTCGTCGGCACACAGCTAGAACCGCTGCGCCAGTTATTGAACCAGCGCATCTTCGCTTTTCTATCTCTGACGCTTATCTTCGGTCTGGGCGTGGCCCTGTTGACCAACAATGCGATCACCCCCTTCCTCGGTAATCTACAGGATGCGATGCGCTCAGTGATCGTCGGTGACTACGAGCGGCCCGTCGCCAATACCAATCGCGGCGACGAAATCGGCGATACAGCGCGTACCTTCTCCGCCATGCGCGATCAGGTGACCGACACCCTCAACGACCTGCGCCGTGGCCTGGACGCCCGCGTCCGCGACTTGCAGGCGACACAGGAAGTCAGCCGCTTCGCCGCCTCGCAGCGCGATACGCAAACCCTGCTTGATCAGGTGGTCGAATTGATCGTAGACCTGTTCCCCAATATTTATCACGCGCAAATTTTCCTGACACATGAGGAAAGCGGTTATGCCGTCCTGCAAGCCTCTACCGGAGAAGCCGGCGAAAAACTGCTGGCACGCGGTCACCGGCTAGGGATCGGCAGTGTCAGCGTCATCGGACAGGTGACCGAAGAAGGCCGTGTCGTGATTGCCCGTGATATCGGCTCCAGCGACGTACACCGCCCCAACGAGTTCCTACCCGATACCCGCTCGGAATTGGCAATCCCCCTGCGTATGGGTGAGCGGGTCATCGGCGCGTTGGACGTGCAAAGCCGCTTGAGCAATACCTTCTCTGAAGCGCAGATCAGTCTGCTGCAAACCCTGGCTGACCAGATCGCCATTGGTATCGAAAATGCCCGCCTGTACGAGGAATCGACGCGGCAGCTTCAGGCGATCAGCGCCAGCAACCAGCAGAATACCTATCAGGCGTGGCGTGAATACATGGGCGGTCGCCGCGTGCGCCAGCTCGAACAACGCGCCGGACAACCCGCCAACGAAGACCCCGTCGAACTCGTCGCAGCACGGGCAGAGGCCCTCAGTGTGGGCAAGGCCATTGTCAGCCCGTTGACGGCGCACAATACCTATGCCGTCGCCGTACCGATTATTCTGCGCGGACAACCGCTTGGAACGGTCGAATGGGAGATGCCGCAGGATATGATGAACGGGGACACGCTGGTCCTTGCCGAAGACCTCGTGCGACGGCTGGCGATCAGCCTCGACAATGCGCGTCTGTTTCAGGAAAGTCGCATCGCCATTGACCGCGAGCGCCTCGTCAACAGCATCACGACGCGCCTCACCGCCCAGACGGATGTCAACGAAATTCTGCAAACTGCCGTCCGCGAGATCGGGCAAGCCCTGCGCGTTCCGGGCGCACATATTCAACTTTACAGTGGAACAAATGGCAATGGCAACGGAAACGGGAACACCAACGGGCACTATGACGAATCGGATCACTAGCAACCGCACCCTATCGTATGCGAGGGACGAGCAGCCGTATGCTGCCGGACAGGTGAACTATGGATGAAAAGGCCAGACTGAGACTACCCGGAGCCAAACGGCGCACAAGCGCCAATACCGGGCAGCAGGGGACATTCCAGACCCGCGTGATGAACCGTGTGCGTCTGGTCGTCATCGCCGCGATGGCGATCGTCGCCCTGCTGACTATCGTGGATATTCAGATTCAGCAGCGGCGCGGCCTGAGCGAAGACGGCGAACGCGGCCTGCGCTTCTTGCAAGCCGAGGTCAACCGCGAACTTGAGGACCCGCTGCGCGACCTGGAATCCCTGGCAGCCAGCAACGCCATGCGTAACTTCGCCGAATCGTTGACGGAAGTCTCCGGCGACTTCCTTACCCCTCAACAGATCGAGCAGCAAACCCTGGTGATGAGCGGCTTTGAGAACATCCTCAGCGCTCACCGTGAACGCTATCTGGGGCTGCGCTTCCTGACGCCGAACGCCACCAAGTGGGCCGAGGTGTCCAATTTCAACGGCGATATGACGGTAGACGTGGACATTCGTGCCGCGTCCCTGACAAACATCCCCGAATTTGTGCAGGCGCAAAGTGCTGTTTCACCCGGAGAAGTTTTCATCGGGGCACCCATCATACGCGACGGCCTGCCGGTCGTCATGCTGTATGCCCCCATCTCTGGCATTAACAATCTGGGCGCTACCCACGCCATTCTTCAGATGGAAATCTCGCTGGAGACCATCGAGAGTTCGCTATCCAGAAGTTTGCAAGACGAATTCCTCTCGCTGGACGGGCAGCGGTGGTTGCTGGTGGTCACTGCACAAAACCGCCATATTCTGAGTGCTGGCGAGCAAAACAGCGAACTTGGCGATGTGTTGCGGCACATCAACAATGAGCCGGGTGAATTTATCAATCGCAGGTTCAACGACGGCCTGACTGTCTCTGCATTAGACGTGGCGAACATCTCTGGCAGCGGGATGCCGTGGCGCGTGATCGCGGTCGATAATTTTGACGCTGTCATCACAGAGACGAATCTGCTTTCTCTGTTGATTGGCGTCACATTTGCCGTTACTGCGCTGCTGCTGGTGCTGCTGCTCAACGTCGTCATTCGCCCTTTGTTGCGACCATTGGGCGATGTCAGCAGTATGGCGAACGCCCTTGCGCAACAGAATACAGATAACAGCGCCGCGCTGGACCGTCGTTTTGATGCGGCTACGCTGGTCATCACGCGGGATGAAAACGCGCCAGAAACGCCATCCATCGAAGCGATGCGAGAACGTGGCGATGAAATCGGCACCCTCGTAAATGCCATGGGCGCGATGAGCAATCGCGTGGAAAGCCTCAATCGCCGCATTCACCAGCAAACGAAGACCCGCAGCCGCGACCTCGACCTTGCCTCACGATTGGGGCGTGCACTGGTCACGGTTTCTGACATGGATACCATGCTCGACCGGGCTGTGGCGCTGATTTGCAGCACGCTGGGGTATACACACGGCGAAGTGTACATCGTCGATGACATCGGCATGAACGCGCTGATGACCTATGGACCGCAGCGCAAAGAATCCGGCGATCGTGTCTTCGACATCATGACCGACACACCACCCACCAACGCTATTCGGTTGCAGCAACCGGTGATCGTCCCGGTGGTCACGCCGCAGACCTTCCCGGTCTTCGAGAGTGGCGGTGCCAGCGCCCTTGCCGCGCTGCCCTTAATTGTGGGCGAGCGCGTCGTCGGTGCGCTGGTGCTCTATAGCGCACACAACAACGCCTTCCCCGACGAAGACCTGTCGCTCATTCAACTGCTGACCGACCAGTTAGCCAGTGGCGTATATAACGCCCGTGTCGCTCGACAGACCACTGAACGCGTCGAGCGTATCAACAGCCTCAATCGCCAGTTGACGCGAGCCAGTTGGGAAGACACCGACACCGGGAAAAAGATGGATCGCTCTTTCCGCTACAACCTGCACAACGTTTCTGCTGTGGACGATGCACCCGCTGCACCGTCCGACAGTGCGCTTTCTGTGCCGATCTCCATTCGTGGCGAATCAATCGGAGCGCTAACCGTCGAACCGGATGCCAGTGATGAGTTGACCTCTGGCGACGCGATGATCTTGCAGGCAGTCGCCGGACGTGTCGCCCTCGCCATCGAAAACGCACGCCTATTTCAGGAAACACAGGCCAGCCTGTCAGAAACCTCGACGCTGTACCAGCTTAGTCGCTATCTGAACGAGGCGAACTCGCTGCAAGAAATCGTAGAGGCGATCATCGTCTCGGTCATGCCAGAATCCAACGGCGGGCAAGTGTGGGTGTTTGACGAGTATTCGTCGTATGACGCGCCGTCGTGGATCGAGTTACAGGCCGATTATGCCGCAACCGGCGAAACCAACCGTATCAGCGACCCCATGCGGCTGAACATCGGGCATCATGGTTTTTTGCAAAATCTACACGAAAACCGGGTTACGCTTGTCAACGACATTGATAATGACACCCGCTTTGACCCGCGCCTGCGCAGTATTTGCGCCGAACTCAATGCGCGAGCCATGGCGGTCATTCCGCTGATCGTGCGCGGTGTGTGGCGTGGCGTGGTGACCATTACCTTCGACCACGTGCGCAGCTTCTCCGAACG
>DAOTXA010000116.1:0-6100 GCA_034435595.1 Anaerolineae bacterium
GCTGGTGATTCTGCTCGTTTTTGCAATGGGGATGCGCCTGCACAACAAGTGGGTCGGATTGCTGGCGGCGGCCCTGTATGCGTTCGCCGTGTTCCCAATTCAGCAGTCGCACTTTGGCACCACCGACGCGATGGCGAACCTGTTCACAATGCTGGCGATTTTCTTCGCTATCCGCGTGCAGGATACAGGCAAAGCCTTTGACTACGCCGGGTTCGGGATCGCCTTCGGCATGGCGATGGCAAGCCGTGTCAATATTTTGCCGGTTGTCGGATTGCTTATCGTCGCTGCTGGCTTGCGGATGCTGCCCGCCTTTGCTGGTGGAACCCTCACCGGATTGCGCGACCGTGCCATTGTCGCCAACTTCGGCGGATTGGTGCTGGCGGGTGTGTTGTCGATGATCGCATTTCGCATATTTAACCCCTATACGTTCATGGGGCCGACGATCATCCCGACCGGGTTCAACGAACGCTGGTTCGCTGATATTGATACAGCGCGTCACCTCGTCAGTGGCAACGCAGACAGCCCACCTAATTTTCAGTGGGTCGCCCGTGTGGATTACCTGTTTCCATTGAATAGCATGATCACATGGGGGCTTGGCCTCGCACTGGGGCTGACCGCCGTTGGCGCGTGGTTCTGGTCTGGCTGGCGAATTCTGCGCGGCAGACCGGGCGCGACTCGCAATTTACTGCTATTCGGGTGGATTCTCGTCTACTTCGGCTGGTTGGGCGGCAACTGGGTGGCTTCTATGCGCTACTTCCTGCCGCTGTATGGCCCGCTGGCGATTCTGGCGGCGTGGGCGCTGTTTGAAGTGGTGAAGCGCTCTGTAGCGACCGAAATCCAGTGGCGGCGCGTTGGCGCATATGGATTCGCCGCGTTCGTGACCGGGTTCACGCTGCTATGGGCGACGATGTTCACCAATATCTACCGCCAGCCCGCGACTTTCGTACAGGCTTCGCAGTGGGTGTGGGAAAATGTTCCCGGCGACTTCTACATGATCCCTGAAGACGCACCTGATGATGCGCCGTTGATCAATGTGGCGATGTCGAATAGCCGCCTGGCCTACAGTGACAAAGAGTACCCGATTAGCACACTGTTTCAGGATCAAGCCGGACGCTACGAAAACGATATTGCTTATGGCGCACGTTTTAGTGCTAACGTTGGCGGGACCGTCACCGAAGTCCATGCTCCGTATCTGGGCGATCCGCTTGACGATCCGGGCGAAGAAACGATCAACATCCAGATCAACCCGCTGGGCGACCGTGCGACTGTCCTCGCTACCGGCACATTGACCGCCAATTTCGAGCGTACAGAAGATCACCAGATCGGGCAACCGTACACGATTCCACTGGATGCGCCGTTTGCGGTCGAAGCGGGTGTGCCTTACGAACTGGTCGTTACGGTGCAGGAAGGCCCGGTGATCGGCGGTGGTTCGGTGATGGGTATCGCCAATGGTTGGGATGAGGCCATGCCCGCCAAAGTTTGCACTGTGACTGAAAACGGTTCGCTGCTGAACGACGGCCCGCCGGAGTGGGCGTATTCCAACGAGTGTGATCGTCGCGCCGCGTGGGAAGGGCTGATTAACTACGCTTCTACCGAGACGCAAACCGAGGATTCGCAACGCTACCACCTCATCACTTACGGCGACGAGGCGACGGACAAGCGCCAGCGGTTGCTGACGATTCTGGACAATGCCGATTACATCATGATCCAGACCAATCGCCGCTACGACTCGCATTCGCGTAATCCGCTGCGCTGGCCTTTGACCAACACTTACTATGATGCCCTGTTCGATGGTGAATTAGGCTTTGAACTAGTGGAGATGTTCCAGGAGACATTCGAGCTTGGTCCGCTGCGCGTCTCCGATCAGCATCTACCCATCTATGACTCGCCGGAGTGGTTGAACGAGTTCGAGCCGGAAGAAGCCTTTCACGTCTATGACCATCCGGTGGTGTTCGTTTTCCAGAAAACAGACGACTACACGCCAGAACTGGCGCGGCAGATATTTGGCTCGGTTCCGTTGCAAACAGTGGGTAGTGTTGCGCCGTCCTACGACAACCCGGTACTTTACGATTTGTCGCCGTATTTTCCCTCGATCAGCGCGGACGAATCGCCCACGCAGTTGATGATGACCGAAGACCTGCGCCAGATACAGACCGAGGGTGGCACATGGTCAGATCGCTTTGACACAAGCAATCTTGTCAATACTTCGGAGGTTGCGGCAGTCGTGCTGTGGTGGGTGCTGATGATGGTCATTGGCTGGGTGACATGGCCACTGTTGTTTGTGCTGTTGCCCGGTCTGGCAGATCGCGGGTATGGCTTTGCCAAATATGCGGGGATGCTGCTGCTCGGATGGGGCACATGGGTGCTTGCCAGTGCGCGGATTCCAGTGTGGTCGGGTCCGGGTTTGTGGCTGGCCTTGATCGTGCTTGGCGGGTTGGGCGCTGCGCTGGCGTGGGGCAAGCGTGATGCCCTCGTTAGCTATGTGCGCAAGCACTGGCAATTGCTGTTATGGATCGAGTTATTCAGCTTCGCGCTGTTCGTGTTTTTCCTGTTCGTGCGCCTGACCAACCCTGACCTGTGGGTGGTTGGCTATGGCGGCGAAAAACCGATGGACTTTGCCTACTTTAACGCGATTCTGCGTAGTACGGCGTTCCCGGCGATTGACCCCTGGTATGCGGGTGGCTACATCAATTACTATTACTTTGGCTTTGTGATTGTGGGCGTGCCGACGTTGATGCTCGGCGTGATCCCTGCGATGGCCTATAACCTGATTGTGCCGACCATTGCCTCGGCAACGGGTATGGCGGCGTTTAGTGCGGCCTATAACGTAGTTAGCGCGTGGCGTATCCGTGAGGAAACGCCGGTTGAAAGCGAAGAATCGGAGTTCAGCGAAGGCGCTGCGACGATAGAGTCGAAACCACGCCGCCGTCCGCTGGGGAATCCCTGGGTTGCCGCCATCGCCGCTATGTGTTTTGCGGTACTGCTGGGCAATCTGGATACGCCGCGTGTGTTCGTGCGCGGGGTCGCGGAGATCGGCGGCTACGAGATTCCGCAGGGGATTCAGCACTACTTCAAGCGCCAACTCGAAGGCGATTATCTGTCGCAAAATGGCATTTTGCCGCCTGCCAGCTCCCCGGAATCGTTCAATATCGATAATCAGGCGCGGGTGCTGGCTGCGGAAGCGAATCTACTCGACGAATTTGAGTATGAAGTCCACAAAGTCACGTCGTTGGCGGATGGCTTTGTCACTGGATTTGCCCGGATGTTAGGCGGTCAGGAGTTGCGCGTCTCGCCGGATCGCTGGTTCTGGGCACCATCGCGGGTGATTAGCGAGGTTCCCGAAGTCGGCGGCTTTGCCATCACCGAGATGCCATTCTTCACCTTCCTGTATGGCGATTTGCACGCGCATATGATCGCCATGCCGCTGATTCTGTTTGCTGCTGTGTTCGTGTTCAACGAATTGATGCTGGCGAAGGACAACCGCCGCAGCACGCTGGTGACGATTGGTTCGCTGGCATTAGGTGCGATTGCGGTGGGGATGTCCCAGGCGGTGAATACATGGGATTGGCCCACGCTGATGATCTTGAGTGTGACGGGGTTGGGCTATGCATGGTTCCTGCGCTGGTGGAAGCCTGCTTCAGAACGCAGTGGCACAGATGGACAAGCCCTGTTCGGACGGCGTGCGCTGTTAGACGCGGGCGTGCGCATAGGCGGTTTCGTCGTGCTGACGTTTGTCGCTGTCGCGCCGTATACGCTGTGGTTCGCTACCGGGTTCACTGAACTGCTGCCCTGGACGGGTGGCAGCACCCGCGTGTGGTCGTATCTGACGATTCATGGGCTGTTTTTGCTGTTTATCGTTGGCTTGATGCTGTGGGAGACGGCCCGCTGGTTCCGTAGTGTTCGTGTGCGTGATTTACAGGGACGCGCTCCGCTGCTGTTGATCGTCATGTTCGGCTTTGCGATTGCATGGCTGCTGGCGACGATTTTCTTCTTCCGAGGCGAGCGGATTATGCTGGTTGCACTGCCGCTGATCCCCTGGATTGCGCTTTTGTTCTTCCGTCCCGGTCAATCACGGGCGATGCAGTATGTGCTGGTCCTCGCCGGGTTATCATTGTGTATCACGATGGGCGTGGAATTCTACGTTCTCAGTGGTGATAACGGTCGCCAGAATATGGTGTTCAAATTTTACATTCAGGTGTGGTTATTCCTGAGTGTGGCGGCGGGGGCGGCGCTGGCGTGGCTGGTCAGTGGGGTTGACCGGTGGCGTCCGCTGCTGCGCAACAGCTTCTACGCGATTTCCGCGTTAGTGATTTTCTCGGCGGCCTTGTATCCTATTGTGGCGACTCAGGGCAAGTCGATGTTCCGATTGGGGAATAACACGCCCGTTACGCTTGATGGCATGGAGTTCCTGCGCTATACGAATGACTACTGGGAGAGCGGTCTGACTGATCCGGTCGATATGGTCCACGACTATGAGATCGTGCGCTTTTTGCAGGAAAACGTTGAAGGCTCCCCGGTGATTATCGAAGCGCAAAGCGGACTCATCACCTACCAGTGGGGGGCACGCATCGCCATGTTTACCGGGCTGCCGACTGTGATGGGCTGGGACAATCACCAGCGTCAGCAGCGCTCGCTGCGACCGATGCCGCAGATGGTCAACCAGCGCACCGCCAACGTCAACGCCTTCTTCACTACACAGAATATCGTGGATGCAGAGCGCATTCTGCTTCACTATAACGTAGAATACGTCATTCTCGGCGCATATGAGCAGTCACGCTATCAGGATACAGGCGGGCTGGCGAAGTTCGCTGTCATGGAAGCGTCCGGGGTGCTGACCTCTGTATTTGACTTTACCCACGACGGGGTGACTTCCCACGTATATCAGGTGGATCGCTCTTTGCTCCGGTCGGTTCCGGTTGCGTCGTCTGTGACCGAATCGCCGGAGCCAGAAGTGGAAGAACCCTCAACCATTGAACTAGAGGTGCCGGAACCGTGATCTTGGATTGGATCGCCCGCGAGGGCTGGATTGTCTTTAACTGGTGGCTGATCGTCTCTCTGATGGGGATGGCTGCGCTACCGGTGCTGCTGCGCCTGTTGGGTGGACTGCCGGATCGTGGGTATACGCTGGCGAAACCCGCCGGGTTGCTGTTGACGGCTTTCATCTTCTGGTTGCTGGCGAGTCTGGGTTTTTTGAACAATTCCACCGGGAGCATTGTGCTTTCGTGGGTGCTGCTGATGGGAGTGGGCTGGTTCGTCTTTTTCCGCGCTCCCGGTAAATTTGATCTGCGTGTGTGGTGGCGGGAAAACCGTACCGTCATCATTGTGGTCGAAGTACTGTTTATCGTTTTGCTGGTTGGTTGGGCGATGGTCCGTGCGCACAATAACTCGTTCGTCGGCACTGAAAAACCGATGGACCTGGCCTTTATGAGCGCAATTCAGCGCAGCGAGACATTTCCGCCTAATGACCCCTGGCTTTCTGGCTACAGCATCAGCTACTACTATTTTGGCTATGTGATGGCGGCGATGATGTCAGAGGCTAGCGGCATCTGGACGACGACCGGGTACAATATGCACATCGCGCTGCTGTTCGCGCTGACGGGGATCGGTGCTTTCGGCGTGACCTATAATATGGTGCGTTCGCGGACGCAGCGCCGCGCATCTACCGACGATGATGAACCTGCTACAGGTGGGCGCATCGCCCCGGTTTCGGTCGGTTTGCTGGCGATGGTGTTTGTCGTGCTGATGGGGACGTTCCACACGCCAATTGTCAAACTGCCGCACAGCGACCAATCCGCTTCAGAAACCTACTTCAACTTCTGGGATACCAAATACGAGAATACGCTCGAAGGCGAGTCGCCCGTTGATTTTCTGACGATCAACAACTTCAACTGGTGGTTCGATGGCACACGGGCCGTCCGTGATCTGCAACTTGACGGGAGTCACATTGAAGTGATCGTCGAGTTCCCGCAGTTTAGCTTTTTGCTGGCGGATAGTCACCCGCACGTGATGGCGCTGCCGTTTACACTGTTGGCGCTTGGTCTGGCGTTGAACGTGTTGCTTTCATCGTCGCGCCCGAATTCGTGGCATTTGCTGTTGTATG
>DAOTXA010000117.1:0-3261 GCA_034435595.1 Anaerolineae bacterium
GCTTCGGTATCGGCGGCCTTGCGCACACTCTCGCCCAGATAATCCAGCGAGACGCGCAGACCACGGGCATTCAGATCAGCGGTGGCGGTGAGAGCATCTTCCAGTGATTCCCCGGCGACGAAGCGCCGTGCCGTCCCGCGTGCAGGCGGGAAATGGGTGACCAGCCAGCGCATCCAGCGGGCTTCTGACAAATAGAGGATGAGTCCACGCAGCATTCAAGAATCCTATTCTGAGAAATAGATGCATTTTATAGGCAGATTATACCGTCTGTGGGCGTTGAATTGGAGCTAGAGGGTGTAATGGCACAGGTTCTACCGGAATTGGTGGAAACGCCAATGCGCCTCTTTCACCGTGTTCACGCACAGACGGTTTCTGCCTGGGGCGTGGAATTACGTCATAGAATAACAGAGGCGACCCCATAGGTCGCCTCTACTAAAATCGTGCTGCGGTTAGATCACATTCAGTATAACAGTAGTTCCGTCTGGCAATCATCCGGTACAAAAATTCTGCTGGGGAGGTTAATCAGCTTACACTTTTTCAGCGATCCAGACCGTCACCGGGAACTTGATGCCGGCCTGTTCCATCATGGCGCGGGTTTCGTCATCCGGTGATTCGAGCATCGCCTTGAACTTCTGTGCGTTTTCGGGCGTGTCGAACGTGTTGACGACGACGACACGATTACCTTCTACCGTGCGATAGATCACCTCATCGACGATGCCCATCTGTTGGTTGAATTCATCGCCCATTTCATCCGAACCGCGTTTCCAGGCGTCAAAATCCGCGACTTCGTGACTGCCGATCAACATAACCATAAGGGTGTTTTCTCCTCATTTTCTCGTAAAATGCTGCCCGGTGGCAGCGAGTAAATACTATCCACATGGTAGACAAAGACCAAATTAGCGAAAATTTGAACCTATTGCGTCGCTTTCCCCTCATCTTCTGCGAAGTATTCCAGCAGCGTGCGATGAACAAACACATAGTTGCCGCCAACGCGCCGCAGCAGAATCAGCCCGACAGCGTGATCGAGGAAGCGGGCGTAATTGGTGGGGATGACGCTATCGGCAGTTAGCACGCGGCGCAATGCGAGATGCTGGATTACCGGGTAGCCGCCATACAGCACACCGCCCATTACGCCGAAAGCCACCACACTGACGATACTATGCACGAGAGAAAACTTGAGGCCACCGATTGTCACGGTCGATAGAAAAACAATCGCGTAGAACAGCACCAGCACCAACCCGCCGAGTCGTAACGCGGTTCCCGCCATACGACGCATTCCAGCATTCGGGCGGCTGGAACTGCCCACGTCGCTGCTGGCGAGTCCGCCCATGATTGCGCCCGTAATCGCACCCATGATGCCCGCCAGTCCCAATGCGAGAAATAGCTCTACGTTCGTCGGTTCGACTTCGGCGGCGTCAAGGTTGATGAACACGGTCAAAAATCCGGCGATTAGCGACGTTCCAATCAGCCACGGCTTGATGGCATCGCGTGAGAAACGCACCGCATCCTGACTGACAACGCGGTCGCGTTCGTAGCCAGATCGCCGCATGATGTACGATCCGCCAAGGATCATCGCCTGATAGATGACAAGGCCGCCGATGAACTCTGGCAATGCCACATCAATACCGGAATTCAAGAGTGCATCCCCGGCAACCGCTGCGCCGAACATCACACCAGCAGGCAATTGAAACAACAGCTTACGGTAGTTATCCGAGGCGATGAGCCAGCCCCAGTATGCGCCCGGAATCGCCCACATGATCCCGTTGATCGCGCCGCTTCCGGCGATGCCGAACGGGGCAATCGCAAACCGGGCGAAACCCCATGCAAAAGCCTGCATGACGATGTGAATGATATACAACCAGCGGTGATAGCGTTTCTTCTGGTCTGGGGTCAGCCAATCCGGTTGAATTCCTTCGATCTGAAACACACTTTGCGCGTGTTCCTGCATCCGCTGGGCCAGCCACGCCAGATAATGCCGCGTCAGCTTTTCGGGATACTGGCCCTTATCAATGCGGCGGTCGAACATCTTGCGCACATAAACGCTGAATAGATGCTGTCTGCGGGCGGCGGCGCTATCGAATTGCGGCACTTCCCCGGCGTCAAGCCCGCGATAGGCCAGCGTCATGACGCTCAACATCAGCGGCGAGCGTGCCATCTCGCGTAGATCGGCGTCCTCGCGCAGCAGATCGCGCAGGGTCGTCATTTGCGGGCCGAAGTTGTCCAGATACATTCCGATTTGATCGTCGTTGAGTGGTTGAATCAGCACTGCGCCGTTGAGTTTGAGGCGATTCGTCAGCGTATTGTAATCGGTGCTGCGGCTGCACACGACCACATCCACAAATCCATGCGATTCGCGGTATTCGTTGATGGCGCTCACGCATTCATTGCGGTATTCCCCGGCGACTTCGTCCAGACCGTCCAGCAGCAGCAGCAACTCGTCATCTGCGACCCACTCCTCAGCAATCTTGCGCGGGGCCTGATATTTGTTTCGCAGTTCATCGACCAGCCACTCGTCAAGCGGTTTGCGATTTTCTGACCATGACGACAGGTTCAGCACCACCGGGATGGCGTGAGCGGTGTCACGCTCGGCGCGGTGCAGCAGATCACGCGCCAGTTCGAGCAGGGTGGTGGTTTTGCCGCTGCCCGGTTCGCCCAGCATCAGCAGCGCCCCGTTCAGGCGGTCGAACAGATGGATGATCGGCTCGCGGGTGGGCGGGTTGGCGTCCGCTGTGCCGGGGCGCACCAGCAGCATATCCCAGGGATTATCGACCTGTTCAGCGTATTCATCGATGCCGAGGTCGATCATAGCCGCGCCATGCAGCGAGTTTTCCAGCAGCCCGTCGATCCAGAAGGCGCGTACATTATTCAACATGCGGCGACGATTGCGGTATTCCGGCGTGCGTGGTGTCTCGCGGGTGCTGGCGTCGTGCGCGGGGGATGCCGGGACCTGTGACGCGGTGCGTTCCATCTGTTCGACTTGTTCGACCGCCCGCGACATAATCGTACTGCGAATCGAACTTGCTTCTCCGACGATGTCGTTGAACTCTTCGAGCATGGCTGTGACCGACGGATACCGGTCATCGGGGTCTTTGGCGGTCGCCCGTTGGATGACCACATCCAGCGCTTCTGGCATGTCGTCACGCAGCGCACTGATTGACGGTATTGGCTCGCGCATATGCTTGACGATCATCTCCAGCGGTGGCGTGCCCGCAAACGGATGTTTGCCGGTCAGCAATTCGTACAGCATGATGCCCATGCTGT